>JAJXVS010000229.1 GCA_021782015.1 bacterium
CGAGCTCGAGCGCGTCCACGAAAGCGCCGGCGAAATCAACCTCAATTCCCTCACGACGGCGCAAAGCGACATCGAGCAACTCCGCCTCTCGGCCTCGGTCCTCGAAGCGAGCGGCCTGTCCGAGGAGGAGGCGAGTTCCCTTTCCACCATCCTCAAACTCCAACACCTCGCCAGCGTCGCTCGCATTCGGGCCGCCATCGACGGCAAGCTGCGCGCCGATCGCTCCCTCCTTGTCGAGCCCGACAAGTGCGAGCTCGGCGTCTGGCTGGCGGGCAGGGGCGCGAAAGAAATCAAGGATGCGGCCCTTCTTCGGGAGTTCAACGAAAAACACCCCATCCTTCATCGAACGGCCGCGGAAGCCATCGCCGCCCTCGAAAAGGGGAAAAAGGCCGAGGCTGAACGCCTGTCCATCCAATTGGCAAAATACAGCGAAGATGTGGTTGTGCTGATCGATCGGGCCTTCAAGGCGCGACGTCCCGCCTTCATGTCCTGGAACCAGAGCTATCTCGTGAACAACGCGACCATCGACGGCCAGCATCGTCGCCTCGTCGACCTCATCAACGAACTCGCCGACGCGATGGACGCGGGCAAGGGGCGCGAGGCCCTCGGCGGCGTTCTCGAAGAGCTGGTCGATTACGCGGCCACGCACTTCGGCGACGAGGAAAAAATCTTCGCCGCGACGGCCTACCCCGATGTCCGCGCCCATCGAGCCCAGCACGAGTCGCTCACCCAGCAGGTCCTCAAGCTGCGCGAGGCCTTCCGGAGCGGGGCCAACGTCCTGTCGGCCGACACCCTTTCCTTCCTGCGGGAATGGCTCAACGGTCACATACTGGGCACCGACAAGGGCTATATGCCCTACCTCCGCGGCTAGGGCGGCCGCATCGGTTTAGGCTGGGCGGCGCCGGTTTGGCGTTGGGGGTGCCGCGCATCAGCATGGCGAGGGCGGCCTGTCGGTGTGGCGGGGCGGCCGCCTCGGCGGCGCCGCGCTAGTCGCCAGAGCCCTGCGCCTCGAGGATGCTTTCGAGTTCGAGTTCCATGGTAGCGAGCTGGGACTCGAGTTCGTCGATGCGTTCAGTTACGACGATCTTGAGAACCTTTTTCTCGATGCGCGCGAAGGGGGCCTCGACGCTCTCGGCCAGCTCCGGCCCGCGCCTGGTCTCGGCGCCGCAATAGGGGCAGTAGCTGAAATCGGAGAGAATGAGGCGGCGGCAGGAGCCGCAGAAGCCGACCTTCATCGCCCGCCCCCGCATTCCCGGCGCGGCCGCCAAATGTCGGCGGGCGAAAGCCGCAGGCAAGTCCGGCCCGACACAGGGAGTTCCACCGCGGGGCTGTCGTCCTTCCGGTTCATAAAAGACTCGCCGCCAACTCGGCCAGCTCCGAGCGCTCGCTGTGCTGCATCGTCACGTGGCCGAAGAGCCGCTGCCCCTTGAAGGCCTCGACGAGATAGGACAGCCCGTTGGAATTGGCGTCCAGGTACATGTTGTCGATCTGATAGGGGTCGCCGGCGAGGACAACCTTGGTGCCGTCGCCCGCCCTCGACACGAGGGTCTTGATCTCGTGGGGCGTGAGGTTCTGCGCCTCGTCGATAATAATGTACAAATTAGGAAGACTTCGTCCGCGGATAAAGGAGAGGGCCTCGACCTCGAGGATCTTGTCCTTGACGAGCTGGTCGATGCTCTTGAGATTGGGCCGGCGATAGACCCCGAGAATCTGCTCGAGGTTGTCGAAGATGGGCTGCATCCAGGCGGCCATCTTGGCCTGTTTTTCGCCGGGCAGAAAGCCGATATCCTTGCCGACGGGAATGACCGGCCGCGTCACGAGCATGCGCGCGTACTTTCGCTCCTCGAGGGTCTTGTGGAGCCCGGCCGCGATGGCGAGGAGGGTCTTGCCTGTCCCCGCCTTGCCCACGAGGGTGACGAGGCGCACCGAATCGTCGAGGAGGAGTTCGAAGGCCACTCGTTGGCGCTCGTTCAGGGGCTCGATGCCGCAGATCGTGCCCGACCATTCCTTCAGGGCGAGGAGCCTGCCGCCCTCCGTGTCGGGTCGCGCGAGCCGGGAGCGGCCGCCGACCTTGTCCCTGAGGAGGGCGTATTCGTTGGGAAGGAGGTGTTCTTTCCAGGGAAACTCGCCCGTGACGTCGAGCCGGGCCATGCTGTCCGCGCTGATGTCCATCTCGCGGACCCCCTGGTAGAGGGTGGCGATGTCGACCTTCTGCTTTTCGTAATCGACGGCCTTGATGCCAAGGGCTGTGGCCTTGACCCGCGCGTTGATGTCCTTCGACACGAAGAAGACCCGCTTGCCTTCGAGCTGGAGGGCCCAGGCGCAGAGGATGATGCGATTGTCGTTCTTGTCGAGGGCGATGCCTTCGGGTGGGTCTCGCGGCTGGATGTACGAGACCTTGAGGAGGGAGCCGTTTTCGAGCTTGACGCCTTCCTTGAAATTGCCGTGGCCGAGGGCCCCGTCGAGAAAACGGATGGCCTCGCGGGCGCTTTTTCCCCTCTGGTCGGGGAAGGTCTTGAGCTTGTCCAGCTCTTCGAGCACCTCCAAGGGAATGACTATCTCGCTTTCCCTGAAAGAGTTAATCGATTCTGGATTGTGGATGAGGACATTGGTGTCAAGAATGAAGGTCTTGACGCGCCTTTCTTCGTCGCCCGATGCGGTCATCGATTCAGAGTATAGCCGTCTTCCCCACGAAAAGCGAATCATTCGGGTTCGATGGGCGGGAACTCCTCGAACAGGGCAGCGAACTCGGGCATCTTGAACAATTTGGCGTAGCTGCGCGCCGACATGCCGAGCTTGTCGGCAAGATCGGGGTCGGCCCTGTTTTCGAGGAGGAGGCGGGCGCTCGGGAGGTCCTTTTTCCCGACCGCGATGACGAGGGCCGACTGGCCGTCCTTGCTCTCCACATTGGGATTTGCTCCCCTTTCGAGGAAAAAGGCGACGTGCTCGGGGGGACCGGCCTTTACCGCGTCGAGGAGGGCCGTGTAGCCGCGATCGTCGGACTTGAGATCGATGGTCGCCCCCCCATCGAGGAGGGCCTCGGCCACGGCGAGATGGCTCTTGCGCACGGCGAGGCAGAGCATGGGAACGCCATGGCGATCGCGCGCATCGGGGTCGAAGCCGGCCTGCAAAAAGAGCCGCACCGCGGCGGCATCCCCTTCCGAACAACAATTCGCCAGGGAATCGATCGTGCAGGATATTCCTGCCTCGAGGAGGCGCTTCCGGGCTGATTCTCGTCGCTCCTCGAGTTCCCATTCGGTCTTCCGCAGGGCGTAGTGGGCGGTCAGCTCCTCCAGGTTTTCGAATAGCGGGACGGCCCCCAGGTAGGCGGGAGGCTCCCACGAGGGATCCTCGCGGAAGAGCGAGATGCCGCCGGAAAGGCCGGAGGAGTATCCGACGGCATAGGTGAACCAGGAATCCGCCGCGCTTCTCTCGTTCGCCACGAGGAGAAGATGTCCCACCCCACCGAGGAATGACACAATCGAATCCCGGTCGAGCCCGATCCATCCCGGTCCGATGGAAAGGCCGACGGCCTCCAGCCCGATGGCCCTGAAGGCTTCGAGCAGAGGTATGATACTCGATCGATCCTCACGGGACGCGAGCACCGCCAGCTTCACCTGATGCCGCCTCGCGAGAGCCAGCCCCGGCCCGGATCGTGCGTCGGACCCGGATCGTGCGTCGGCCCCGGATCGTGAGCCGGGCCACGGCCTTCATGCTTCCTCACCTGCCCCACCTTGGTTCACCCAGCCCGAACAAGGCGCGAACCTGGATAGATTATCGGCTTGAATCGCCCGGGGCCTGATCGGCGCCTGCATCCCCATCGGCGCCCCCGGCCGCATTTCGCGCGAGGAGGGCGAGGATGTCCTTCCAGGCACTACGAAGCACGACGAGACGGGGCAGATCATAGAGCTCGTCGAGGCGCTTGTCGGCGAAGACGAAGCCCGGGCGAACGGCGAAGGCGGCGGCGAAACCGGCCTTGGCGAGCTCCACTTCCGTGCGGGGAGAGAGTGCGCCGTAGGGATAGGCATAGGCGAGGATGGAACTCTTCGACAGGGCCTCCGCGCGGGCCTTCGACTTGAAGATTTCATCCATAAATTCCCTGGGCGATTCGCGATACAGGGATTCCGTCACTCGAAGATGATGATAGCCGTGGGCGCCCGCCGGGATGCCCTCCGCGACGAAGGCGGCCAGCTGGGTGTCGGTCATGGAAAAAAAGGTCGTGCCGAGAACGGCGGGATAGACGAAAAGTGTCGGAATGATGCCTCGCGGAAGGAGGACCTGTCGGATCGCCGCCGGGACGCTGTGGTTGCCGTCGTCGATGGTCACTATTACGTTCTTCCGGCCCCTGATGTTGCCCGAAAGAAAATCGTCGACGGTCGGAAAGGAATAGCCGAGGGCGCGAATCGCATCGAGCTGGGCCGCGAATTCGGCAAGAGTAAAATCCGTGTCGAATTGGGGCTTTCCGAGAAAGGTGTGCCAGGCGAGGACGAGGGCCCTGTTTTCGAAATCGTCCACGGAAAAGGGCCTGACCTGAAGACCCGCCACCAGGACTCCAGGCCCCTGAGCCGTCGATGTGCCTGGGGAGGCCGCGAAGCCCTGTGTGGAGGTAGCGGCCGGCGACGCTGCAAGGGTGGAGGTAGCGGCCGGCGACGCTGCAAGGGTGGAGGTAGCGGCCGAAACCATGGCGGCAGCCTGGGCGGCGGCACCCGGCGTCGGCCGGGCCATTCTCTCGTAGACCGGCTCGGGCGAGATGGGGAAGACAAGCCGGTTCGGAGGGAGGGCGAAGAGCCCGAACGAGACGGCGCCGAAAAGGGCCAGGGCTGCTTTCCGCATGCTGCGAGAAATTCCCGTTCAGCCCAGTTCGAGGAGAATATCTCCCGTGCTCACCGAGGCGCCTTCGGCGGGCCCAAGGGCCTTGACCGTTCCGTCGGAGGGGGCGACGATTTCGTTTTCCATTTTCATGGCTTCGAGAATGAGGACTACCTCGCCCTTGCGAACGGCCTGTCCAACGGCGACCTTGTAGGCCATGAGGGTTCCCGGCATCGGAGCTTTGATCGCGGCCGCGACGCCGCTCGATGCCGCGACGCCGCCCGAGGTTGAGGCCGAGGCCGAGGCGCCCTTCGCCGGGGCCTGGGCGGTGGAGGGAGCGCCCGTCGCTGCGGAATTGGCGCGTGCGGTGGGAGGGGCCGCGGGGGCCGATCCCCCACCCACTTCCTCGACCTCTACGTCATAACTCTGACCATTGACGCTAATTCGATAGTGTTTCATGGGAACTCCTGCGCTCAACGATGATGTGCGGGGCGCGCGAAGCGCTCGACCCTGCCCCAGACGGGGCTGTTCCAGCCGGAGCCGGAGGCCGGCCCCATGGCCCCGGAGGCCAAACCGGCGCCCGCCGGGGAAATGTTCGCGATCCTGAATTGGGAAGGTTGAAGGCCGCTGGCCGCCGCCACCGCGGCCGCGATGACGGCGATGAGCTCCGTCGCCGACTCTTCCGCCGAAGGCGAGGCGATGGAGACCTGGCCGGCAGGTGAGGGCCGCTCCCGCGCCGAGGAGCCCTCGTCGCCTGGGCGACTCCTCGACGAGCCCAGATCGTCGGCCTTCCTCTTGAGCCACCAGGCAATCGCGAGGAGGGCCAGGGCGATGACCCAATAATACCAGGGGAGGTTGCCGAGAGTCATACCGGCATGTTGCCGTGCTTGCGCGGCTGCTGGGCCTCCCGCTTGCCGGCGAGCATGCGGAGGGCGAGGGCGAGGCGGGGCCTCGTGTCGGCGGGGTCGATGACGTCGTCGACGTAGCCCCGACGTGCGGCCTTGTAGGGGTTGGCGAAGGCTTCCTTGTATTCGTCGATCTTGGCCTGGCGGGCGGCGGCGGGATCGGCGGCCTCTTCGATCTCCCGCTTGAAGATGATGTTGGCCGCGCCCTCGGGCCCCATGACGGCGATCTCGGCCGTGGGCCAGGCGAAGACCATGTCGGCGCCGAGGTGGCGCGAGCACATGGCGATGTAGGCCCCGCCGTAGGCCTTTCTAGTTATGACGGTCAATTTAGGCACGGTGGCCTCGGAATAGGCGTAGAGGAGCTTGGCACCGTGGCGGATGACGCCGCCGTGCTCCTGTCCGACGCCGGGGAGGTAGCCCGAGGTGTCGGTCAAGGTGACAATTGGTATGTTGAAGGAATCGCAGAAGCGGATGAAATGGGCAGCCTTGTCCGAGGCGTTGATGTCGAGGACTCCCGCCATCACCTTG
>JAJXVS010000009.1 GCA_021782015.1 bacterium
ACGCCCTCGCCTTCCTGGAAAGAGCCGCCGTCGACCTTGCGCCGCACGGTGAGGATGCAGGGCAGGCCTGCGCGCTCCGGGAAGGCGCGAAGGTGCAGCATCTCTCCCATTTCCAGGAAATCGGCCCGGAGCTCAACGAGATCGATTTGACCTCGATAGAGATCGAGAACGGCCAGATCTTCGGCGATCGTCCTCCCCGTGAGGGACAGACAAATTCGGGCCATATCCCCTCCTACAGGTCTGCCCTGAAGACGGCTATGTCCGTGATCACCGAGTCCTTGATCGCGATTCGGAGCTGGACCGGAAATCCTCGCCAGGGGAGTCGCCATACGAGGCCGTCCACGGCGACGAAGTGGGGTTGACCAAGAAGGGACAAGGCTTTATCCGAAGCGTCGCCAATGAACAACCCAAAGACGGAACCCTTGTAATCGGAGTTGAAATCGATGCGCCACACGTGATTATCGAACCAATCGAAGCGACATCCGTCACCCCAAGAGAATTCCACATCATCTTGCCAGACTTCCGGTCCTCGAATCGGCGCCATCCCGAGGGGCGGCCCGCGTTGAGCCAAAACATCCGCTATGGTCATGCCGAGGTAGACTGTCGGGTCGTCGGGCAATAGGGGCGCCGTGGAAGGTTGCGCGGCCATTGAAGGGGAGGCGGGCGGCTGCGCGGCCGACAGGGGGGCGGGGGCGGCATTCCCCTGGGGTGCGGGCCCCTGGTTTTGCGCGGAGAGACCGGAAAGAAGCGTACAAGCGATCAAAATCGGGTAATGAGCGCGAATCACAGGAGCCACTCTAGCGGCGCGGGGGAAGCATTACAAGCTCGAAAGCCGATCACGCATTCCGCCAGAGGAGAAAAGCGGAAACAAGGTTGACGGTAAGTGCCGCCCCAAGACAGAGGCCGGCGACAAGGGTCGCAGCCAGGGCCCTCCGCTCCGAGCGACGGGCCAGAATGACAGGATCTCCGGCCACCGCGACACGCTGGATTTCCGGATCTTCCGAGTTCTCGGGTGTGAAGATCGTCCAGGGACCGGCATCTCCGGACCCTGCCACAAAAGTGGGGACCTCGGGCGGCGGGCTGTTTCCGACTCGCACCCTGTAGGTCCCGCCTTCCGGCAGGTCGGCATCCTCTACCTTCGTCACCGGACTTCCGTCGCCGCGACGGAGAAAACGAAGCGGCAAGCGGCAAAGGTCGCGTGTAACGCGCTCATCGAGCGACCTGTGCCAGTAATTCCGGTAGAGGAAGAACAGGAATAGCCCCGGAGGGAGAAGCGTGAGCACGGGGGCGAGGCTCACGAGAACTGAGAGAAAGAGGATGGTCGGAAGCCAATGACTCCCCGCGAAAGCGAAGAAAATGCCGAGCAACCCCATGCCGAGGGCCAGGGAGGTACGGGAAAGCGGATTCCAGTACTCGTTGCGCACCCGACCGCCGGCGATGAGGCGCGCGAGGAGATTCGATTCATTTCCACCATACGAAACGACGATCAGTGGCTCGCGAGTGTCGTTGAAGAAGACGGGAACGCCTTCCTCAACCCGCACCGCGCCGCCGACGAAAACTTTTGCAGATTCGGGAAAGACCCTGACGCGCTGCCAGCGCATTCGTTCGACCAGCGAATAGCGACCTTCGAGCGCCTCGCCGTCGCCCTCATCGGGGAGCAGATGGAACCAGCTCGTCCCGAGGTCGACGACGGCGGTGATATCCTCGCCCCGGACCCAAATCCGATCCTCCCCCTGCATCGCCTCGATTTCCCCGTGAAAGCGAAAGGCCCCGGGAAATCCCTCGCCCTTGGCGGCCTTGGCCCAGGTCTCCTGGCGAAGTCGCGGCGAGAGCGCCAGTTCGAGCAGCCGCTCCCTGAATCGCCGCCACTGATTTCTGGCCAAGTAGCCGCCAAGCACGGGAAGGAGCACATAAAAGAGAATCGCCACCCCGAGCGCGACATAGAATGGCAAAAACACGCCTTGTCACCGCCTCATACGTGGAAGTAGGGTCGACACTACCATGATGGAACGCATCGCAGTAGGAGCCTTCGCCGCCAATTGCTGGATTCTCCCACTGGAAGGGGAAAAGGCGCCTGCCGAGAACCGATGCATCGTGGTGGACCCCGGCGCCGAAGCCGATCGTATCCTTTCGTTGCTTGATGCCCGAGGCCTCGTCCCCTCCCTCATCGTCTGCAGCCATGGACATTTTGACCACATTTGCGGCATCGGTCCGCTCGTGAGCGCCTTCGCCGGACGGGGCCGCAGGGTACCTGTCGCCATCCACAAGGAAGATGCTTCTTACCTCGGCCCGGAAGGAGAAGCGCGCAATAGGAAGCTCTTGCTCGGTTTGGGGGCCACGGATTTTTTCGACCAACTCTGGACGGCTGTCCCGGCGGCCGACATCCTGCTCGAAGAAGGGCAGATCCTTCCGGGTTCCTCATGGAAGGTTGTCCACACTCCCGGCCATTCGAGGGGCTCGATCTGCCTCTTTGACGAAGAAGCGGGCCTACTCATTTCGGGCGACACCCTCTTCCGGGATGGAGTCGGCAGAACAGATGGATTCGACGCGAGCTCAGAGGAACTCCGCGAGAGTATCGTCAAGAAACTTTTTTCGCTCCCGGCCGCGACGAAGGTATTCCCCGGCCATGGAGCGCCGACGACGATCGGCAGGGAACGGGGTGATTGAACAGCCTCAATTCTTGACGCGATAGTCTGCCATCATGCGCAAAGCCATCCCTCCCGTCCTTTTCGCCGCAATTGTCCTTGCATCCTGCGCCCCAGCCGGAGGGGATCTGTCGAGAAGCGAGGAGGTTTTCGGTACTCCCTGCTCCATAAGGATGGTCGATGGTGGCGACTCGGCCGCCCTCGACGCAGCCTTTGCGACGCTTCACCATCTCGACGACCTCCTGAGCCCGTCCAGGACGGACTCAGAGCTATCGGCCATCAATCGCGCGGCGGGCAGAAGTGCGGTCAAAGTTTCGGCCGTGACCTATGACGCCGTGTCTTCCGCGCTCTACTTTTCGCGGTTGACTGAGGGTGTCACCGATCTCACGGCCGGCCCCCTCATCAATCTCTGGGGAATTGGCACCGATCATGCGCGCGTTCCTTCCGCACCCGAAATCAAGGCCGCTCTTGCCCTGATCGACTGGCGCAAGGTCACGCTCGACCCCTCGGTGCCGAGCGTGAAACTCGAAAAGGCCGGCATGGCACTCGACCTCGGCGCCTTCGCCAAGGGCTGGGCGGCCGACCGAGTCAAGGAGGTCCTCGCGGCAAGGGGCGTGAGGGCGGCAATCATCGATCTGGGAGGAAACATTTTCGTTTTCGGTTCCAAGAAGGGCGGCAAGCCTTGGAAGATCGGTATCCAGGATCCCACCAAGCCCCGCGGCGATTTCATGGGCATTGTGACTATCGACCGGGCCGATTCGGTCACAACCGCGGGAACCTATGAGCAATTCTTCGTCAAGGACGGGGTCAAATACCACCATATCCTCGACCTCACGACGGGCAGACCCGCAAGGTCGGGGCTGGAGTCCGTTTCGGTGATCGCCCCGACGAGCACCGAAGCCGACGGAATCGACACTGCACTCCTCATCGTCGGCAAAGACAAGGGGCTGGAACTCGTTGCCCGAAGCCCCGGCGTCGAGGCCATTTTCGTGGGCGACGATGGGAAGGTCTGGCTCTCCGCCGGAGCACACAAAAGCTTCCGCCTCACCGACGAGGCCGACTGGAAGCTCTCTGAATGAGGTCGATCAGGCACTCGGAGCGAGCTTCAATTTCAAGAATATCCACGGCGCGACAAAAGCAACCGTGAATCCGACCATCGCGAAGCGGATGAATCGGGCAAGGGAATAGAGCTCCGCCCCGGGCTGCGGCGAAATGGCCTTGAAGGCAAAATACACGATGACGGCGAGGGCCAATCCGAGCAGGACGCGTCCGGCCTTCGCGAAAAAGCCGCCGACAACCGAAAAGGAAGCCTTGTCGTCGGCCCAGGCAAAGCCCAGACCCGCGCCGAGAAAGGCGCCCGACATCGCTACGTCGCTCCTGTAAAATGCATTCATAATTAGGGCGACAAAGGCCAGGGAGATCAGCCGCCATCTCCCGCCGAGGACGGCCAGTAGCCTGTCAAAGCGATCCGCAACCAGTCGGTCGGCGACGACGAACACGAGGCCGATGGCCCAACCCGCGAAGACGTCAGTCGGAAAATGGACCCCGAGATAGATGCGCGAAAAGCCCACGATCAGGGGAAGCGCCACTGCGAGGGCCATTCCCCAGGGTCGGGCGATAAGCGTCGCCAGCATGCCCCAGAAAACCACACTCGCCTGCGAATGCCCCGAAGGGAGGCCATACCCGGCCTCCTTGACGAGTGCGAGGGCGGGAAGGAACTCGAAAGGCCTCGGTTGCCCCCAAAGGTTCTTGAGCCAGAGATTGACGAAAATGGAAAACAGAAAGACGAGGGCCAGGCGTTCCCCTCGTTTCCGGTCGACCACCCAGTACACAAAAGGAAGCGCGACAAGGAAAAAGCCACCGCTTCCGAAAAAGGTGATTCCCTTCATGATCGCGGTCAGCCAGGGATTTTCGATCCCTTGGACTGCGCGTATCACATCAAGTCCCCATGCCAGAATGCCGTTCATGCCTTCCTCCCCGCGGTGGCGGCCACTCTAGCGCCGCCTCGTGAACGCGGCAAGCCGCATGCGGCCGAGGGGGAGGACCCGGTACAGTCGAGACGGCCTGCCTTGACGCACCTGCATTCCCATAGTACAAGGTCTTCGTCCAATCCGCCCTCTGTAACCATTAGCGGATCTGGACGGCTGCCAATTCCCCCCCGAAATCGACATTCGGGAACGTCAAAGCGCAGTCTCCCCCTTCTTGACGCCGGCGTGGCGGAACGGCAGACGCGGCGGACTCAAAATCCGCTGTCCTCACGGGCATGAGGGTTCAAGTCCCTCCGCCGGCAGAATGAATTCATTCTGAAGCATGAACGGTTGCACCATCATGGTGACGGGCGGAGGGACTTGAACCGAGCCGCCCGCGCCGCGATAGCGGCGAAAAGCACGCAGGATGCGTGCGTCAGGGCGGCGAGCGAAGCATAACGAGCGGAGCGAGTGTTAGGCGGCCTGGAGCGAGCGATCAGGACGATCGCGAGCGGAAGGCAAGTACCTCCGCCGGCAGAATGAATTCCTTGTCGTTTTTCCGGTGGAAGAGTTCCGGGCTCGGGTCGTATCATACCCCACATGAACGAGACGCTTTTCGATGGGGCTCCCATTCCTCGGGCGGAAATGGAACGAGCTTTTCTCTCCCGCGACGCAAGTTATGACGGCCTCTTTTATGCGGCGGTGACGACGACGGGAATTTTCTGCAGGCCTTCTTGCAAGGCGCGAAAGCCTCTTCCGGGCAATGTGGTCTATTACGGCAAGGCGGCCGAAGCCCTGTTTTCCGGCTACCGCCCCTGCAAACGCTGCGCCCCCCTATCTTCCGATGCAGACCCCGAATGGGTTTCTTCGCTCATCGCCGAAATCGAGGCAAATCCATCGGAGAAAATACGCGAGGGAGAGTTGCGGGAGCGTGGGCTCGATCCGGCCACTGTGCGTCGTCGGTTCCTGGGCCGATTCGGGCTCAGTTTCAACGCCTACCAGCGCGCACGCCGACTGGCCGCCGCCTTCGAGGACATCAAGGAAGGCGCCGACCTCGACGAGGCCATTCTCGGCCATGGCTACGAATCGCACGCCGGCTTCAGAGATGCCTTCACCCGGCTCTTCGGTTCGACCCCGGGAGCCGTGGCCCGAGGGGATGGAGACTTCGTCCGCATTCAATGGATCGAATCGCCCCTCGGCCCCCTCGTTGCGGGGGCCACCGATCGGGGCATCGCCTTTCTGGAGTTCAGCGACCGCCGAATGATGGAAGCCCAGGCCAGAACCCTCGCGCTTCGCATCCACCTCCCCATTGCGCCGGGACGCAATGGCCATCTTGAGCTTCTGGAGGCTGAACTTGCCGAATATTTCGCGGGCAGGCGGAGCGAATTCGACATACCCATTTACGAGCCGGGAACGCCCTTCCAGGAAAAAGTCTGGACTGCCCTGCGCACGATCCCCTGCGGTTCCACCTGGAGTTACGCCCAACTTGCAGGGGCCGTGGGCGATCCCCAGGCCACACGAGCAGTCGCGCGCGCGAACGGAATGAATCGCGTGGCCATACTCGTGCCCTGCCATCGTGTCATCGGGGCCGACGGCGGTCTGGGAGGCTACGGAGGCGGACTATGGAGAAAACGGACGCTCCTCGACCTCGAGACTCGCATGGAAGCGGAAGGTCGAGACTGAGGCTTGTTCAAAGCGCCCTGCGCCGATAACACTAGGGTGGCCATGCGAACATCATTCAGGCATTCAATCGCGCCCCGGAGCGGAAGAAAGGCACGGGTCATCTCCATTCTGGCGGTGGCGTTTTTCGTTCTGCCCTCCTTCTTTTTGGCGAGTTCATGCAGCCTCGGCGAATCGCGACTCGTCACGATTTGGACCGATGTGCCCGAAGTCGCCATCTATGCTGAACTCTTCAACCAAGGGCAGCAAAGATGGCGGGCCGAAGTCGTCTGGAAGGCGGATCTTCCGAGGGCCCTCAGCGAGACCAAGACCCCGCCAGATCTTGCCATCGGCGCGCGACTGCGCGTGGCCGGCATCCGAGAGCTCTTCAGACCGCTCGACTATCTATTTGGCGAGCTCGCGGTCGATCAGTCCGCATTCTATGGACATCTCCTTGCCTTCGGTACCTCCGACGGACAGCAGCTTCTGCTTCCGCTTTCCTTCAACCTTCCCGCGATTCTCTTCAGAAAGGACGCCAATGTCATTTCGCCGAGCACCAAGACTTTGGGACTCGCGGACCTCGTCTTCCCGGCCGAGGTCTACGACAAGGTTCAAGGGACGGGCTATTCGCGCATGGGGTTTTCTCCACGCTGGAACTCCGATTTCCTTGTGGTTGCCGCCGCCGCCGAAGGGGCCGATTTCAGGGAAGGAAAGCCTCTGGCTTGGTCGGAACCGGGGCTGCGCGAGGCGATCAGGGGCATCGGGGAATGGGGCGGGGTCAAGGCGCCGACGGCCACCGCGGCCGACGACTTTCAATTCAAGTACCTTTTTACGCCCGAATACAACTGGATCGCCGAGGGGCGGGCACTTTTTGCCTATATCGATTCATCGCGCCTCTTCCTCGTTCCCGAAGAAAAGAGCGCCGTTCTCGATTATCGCTGGTACGCCGAAGGATCATCCATACCGGTGCTTTCGAATCTCGTGCTGGTCGGCATCCCCAAGTCGAGGCAGGCCGTGCGCGGCTCCGAAGCCTTCATTGCGTGGCTCTTCAACCCCTCAAAGCAGCAGGCCATCCTGGAGGCCGCCCGCCGTACCCGCGCACTCGAGGGCTCCTTCGGCATCGCCGGCGGATTTTCGACGCTTCGCAGCGTCACCGAAGAGGTTTTCCCCCTCTATTGGGCCAATTTAGCCGGCCACATACCGCCTGAATCCATGATACGCAGCCCCCAGACCCTCCCTCTGGAATGGCCCGCGATAAAGGCCGAGGTTCTCGGTCCCTGGCTCAAGGATATCATTGGAAAGCCAAGCATCCAGACCAATCCGGGCGGTGACTTGGCGGCTAAACTGGCCGAATGGCTCAAGAATGGACGGGGAGGCTGAGGTCTTTCAGGCAAATTCCGCCCATCGTCGAAAAAGGAGCCCGAATTCCTCGATACTCGTCGCCCGTACAGCCTCCGCGCGGAGGGAGGCGCCTCCGGCTTCACCCTTCGTGTAGGCGCAAAAATGCTTGCGAAACTCCAAACAAGCCTGACGCTCGCCGATGAAGTGGGCCGATAGCTCAAGATGGCGACGCGCCACTTCTATGCGACGACTTCGAGTCGGCGGCTGGCCCACCTCTCCCTCAAGGAGGGCAAGCGTTTCCGAAAAGACGAAGGGGTTGCCCATGGCGCCTCGCGCGATCATTACGCCGGAAACCCCTGTTTCTTCGAGCATCCGTCGTGCCTCGATGCTCGAAAACGCGTCACCCGAGCCGAAGACCGGCAGGCGCGTCGAAGCGGAAAGGTTAGTGAGCGCGTGCCAGTCGGCCTTGCCTGAATAGCCTTGGGCCCGGGTGCGTGCATGGAGGGTGAGGGCGGCCGCCCCGCCGTCTTCGGCGATCTTCGCGACTTCCAGATAATTGATGCTCGATTCATCCCAGCCGAGCCGGAATTTGACCGTGACGGGCACTGAGGCCATGCCCGTTGCGTCGAGGGCCCGGCGCATCGCTTCGACGATCTTTCCGATTTTCGCCGGCTCGAGCATCAGGGCCGAACCCGCCCCGGACTTAACGATTTTCGGCACGGGACACCCGCAATTGACATCGATGAGCGCCGGCTTCCACGGGGCGAGAGCCCTGGCTGCCTCGGCCATCACCTCGGGTTTCGCACCGAAGATCTGGATTGCGTATTCGCTTTCGCTCGCGTCACGTTCGAGGAGGGAGTTCGTCTTCTCATGTCCGCGGGTCAGGCCCTCCGAGCTGACCATTTCCGTATAGCAAAGATCGGCGCCTTCGGCCCTGCAGATGGCGCGATAGGCGGCATCGGAATAGCCGGCCACCGGCGCGAGGAAGAGATTTCCTCGCGCGGTGAAGGGCCCGATGGCGACGGGGTGGTGCAGCAGCTGGACAGCAGGGCTCAGGCGGGGACCCGGAAGAATCGGCAAGCGTTCTGGAAGAGTTGCTCCGAAACCACCTCCGGATCCATTTCGAGCATGTCCGCGAGGAAGTAGGCCGTGGAAGGCAGGTATTCAGGCTTGTTGCGCTTCCCGCGATAATCGGCCGGCACCATAAAGGGTGCCTCGCTTTCGATGAGGATGCGCTCGAGGGGGACGACGCGGACCGTGTCGTGGAGATTTCGGGCGTTGCGATAGGTTAGGTTCCCCGCGAAGGAAATGAACAGGTTGAGTTCGAGGGCCTTCTCCGCATAAACGGCGTCCTCGGAATAACAATGGAGAACCCCTCCCGCGGGAGGGAGGCGGTCGTGCAGAATGTCGAAGACATCCTTTCCGGCCTCGCGATTGTGGATCACGACCGGAAGATTCATGCGCGCGGCCATGTCGAGCTGATCGATGAACAGTTCAATCTGGCTCTTTCGGTCGCCGTAGCGGTGGAAATAATCGAGACCGATCTCCCCTATGGCGATGACGCGGGGTAGCTTGATCGCCTCTTCGATGGTCTTCTTCCAGTCCTTGCCGGGCGACTGCACCTCCGAAGGCGATACCCCGACGGCATGATAGACGTGTTCGGCGGTCTTGAGATTCTCGTATACCTGCTTGAAGTCGATGAGACTGTTGCAGATGCTGACGATTCGCGCGACCCCGGCCGCCTTCGCCTCTTGGCATACGAGAAGCTGTTCAATCGGGTCATCGAAGATGAGCCCGATGTGGGCATGAGTGTCGAAATGGCGCATCGTTGTTCCGTTGTCACAGGGAGTTGACGTAGCGATCCCGTACGGGGTTTGGGGAATGTAGCATGGGCCCTAGGCCCAGTCAACTCGACCGCAGCGGGCAAATGGGGAGGTGAGGCCCCGGGCGGGGGCCGGATTGCAGGGAGACAATAGCTCCGAGCGTCCTTTTTCGTCAATGCGCCGGAAGGAGGCTTTACATCCTGAACGCCTCGCCCAAGTAAATCTCCCTCGCCAGTTCGCTGGCCAGTATCGCATCCCTGTCGCCCGACACGAGAATGCGCCCCAGATTGATGATGTGCGCCTCGTGGGTTATCTCCAGGGTGTCGCGCACATTGTGGTCGGTGATCAGGATGCCGATGCCCGAGGCCGAAAGCCGTCGGACGATGTTCTTGATCTCGTGGACGGCGATCGGGTCAATTCCGGCAAAGGGCTCATCGAGGAGAAGGTATTTGGGATCGATCGCCAGGGCCCTCGCGATTTCGGTGCGGCGTCGCTCGCCACCGGACAGCGTATAGGCGGGCTGCCTGGCGATGCTTTCGATGCCGAACTCGGCCAGGAGCTCGGCCAGACGTCGCTTTCGGGCATGGCGGTCGAGATCGGGCCTCGTTTCGAGCACGGCGAGTATGTTCCGCTCAACCGAAAGCTTCCGAAATACCGAAGGTTCCTGAGGAAGGTAGGCAATGCCATGCCGCGCCCGCTTGAACATCGGCATCTTCGAAATCTCATGCTCTTCGAAAAACACCTTGCCGGCCGTGGGCTTGATGAATCCGACGATCATGTAGAAAACGGTTGTCTTGCCCGCCCCATTGGGACCAAGAAGGCCGGTTACCTGCCCCGTCCGCATGGAAAAGGAGACATCGGCGACCGCGACCTTGCGTCCATAGGTTTTCCGCAGTCCCCGCACCTCGAGGAGATGGTCGCTCATGGGGAGGCCCCCGAAGCTTTGGGAGCCGGGGACTGGCCCGGTGCGGCCGTGTCAGAGGGAAGGGGAGCCTGAGCCGGGCTCGGAGCGGCCGTGTCAGGGGAAAGTGGAGCCGGGGACTGGCCCGGTGCAGCCGTGTCAGGGGGAGGGGACGCAGGGCTTTCCGTCGTCTTCGGCTGCTCTGTGCCCGTCGAGGAAGCCGCGTGTACGGTGCCGCTCACCGAACCTTCGAGGGAAATCTCCTCTGAGTCGGTGTTGACTACCATGCGCGTCGCGCGGTACTCGTCGCCATTCTTTACGACGCGAGGAGCGCCGCTCAATTCGAGAAGATGTTCTTTACGGCGATAGATTGCGTACTCCGAACGGCAGGCGAGGCCGGACTTCAAGATGCGAACATTGACCTGGGCGATCGTGATGCCCTGGTCCCCGTCATCCTGAATCCATTGGGCCTTGAGCACGACATGATTCTCTCCATCTTCGAGAAGGGCCGGACCGTCGAGGACGGCAAAGGATTTGTCCCTGTCATAGCTGAGTCGGGGCGCCTCGAGGTGGATTCCGTTCTTCTTGTCGTCGGCCACGACGGTCCCCTCGCAGGTGAGCAGCGAATAGTCTTTTCCGCTGATTTCGATCTTGTCCGCGCTGACTGCGATCTTGTCGCTCACCACCTTGGCATGGCCCGAAAGAACGGTCTTCTGCTTGCCCTCGGCGAGGACGCTCTGAACCGAATCGGCCGAAAAGGTAAAACTGTCGGCAAAGGCAAGACTCGCGGCCACGAGAAAAAAGGCGAGGAGGACTAAGCGCTTCATCGGGGAGTGCCCTGCGAAGGCGAGGCAGGCGTTTGGGATGAAGACACTATCTTGCCCTCGGAGGCCTCGGAAAAGGAAAAGGAGCGACGCCTTAGGTCGGCGCGAAACCCGGCACCGCTCACCCAGGCGCCATCGTCCCTGTCTATCGAAACGGTCCGTTCCAACCCGCCTTCGAGGGTCTTCGTCGAGTCGGTCCAGGTGAGCTTTTCCGCCTTGAGCGTCGCTTTTTCGCGTTTCGATTCGAGGATCACATTGCCCCGGAATTCGGCATTGTCGCTGTCCGTCCAGACGGTCGCCGAATCGGCCGTGCCCGCGGCCTGCAAGGCTCCCTTTGAATCGAACTGGGTAAAGTTCACTCCCGTAAGTTCGGTGCGATGATCCTTTTCGAAGGACTCAGCCCGGGCCGCATGGATTTCGAGGATTATCGTTCCCTTGTCCACCACATGATGCACAAAGCCGATGAAGATGGCGGTCGGCTCCTCTTCTGAGGCATTGCTCTTGCTCGATCCGTAATCGAAGCTGCACGAAGTGATGAAGAGGACGATGATCGCCAGCGGAAGAAGCCGAGCGCGAGGGAAGCTAGGGACGAGTGCCATGCCCCTCCCCGGGTTCCTGTTTATTGGGTCGCTTCGCACCGGCATCGCGCATGCCCTCGCCCCGGCGTTCGGCCGACGCGACACAGGCACCGATGAAACCCTTGAAAATGGGAGAGGGGGCGGTCGGCCTCGACTTGAATTCGGGGTGGAACTGGACACCGAGGCCCCAAGGATGGCCGGGCCACTCGCAGGATTCGACAAGACTCCCATCGGGCGTCAATCCCGAAATGCTGAGGCCGCTGTTTTCGATGTCGGCGCGGTAGGTGTTGGAAAATTCATAACGATGGCGATGCCTCTCCCAAATATGCTCGGCACCGTAGACCTGCCGTATGAGGCTCGCTTCTTTCAAGATCGATTCGCTCTTTCCCAGGCGCATCGTACCGCCGTAATTGCGCACGTCGACCTGGTCCTCGAGTAGGCCGATCACGGGGCAGGCGGTATCGGGATCGAATTCCGTGGAATGGGCGTTGGCCCAGCCGAGCACGTCGCGAGCATGCTCGATGACCATGATCTGCATGCCGAGACAGATGCCAAAATAGGGCTTGCCGTGCTCGCGAGCCCAGCGTGCAGCGCGGACCATGCCCTCAATGCCGCGCTCGCCGAAACCGCCGGGGACGAGGATGCCGTCGACTTCGTCGAGCAAGGCGTCGATGTCCGGACTCTCCGCACCCGCTGCGCCGCCCGGAGCCGGTTCGAGCTTTCCCGAATCGATCTTGATGATGTCGACACCCGTATCGTTCGCGATCCCTCCGTGGTAGAGGGCCTCCCAGACCGATTTGTAGGAATCGGTCAGCTCCATGTATTTGCCGACGACCCCGACTTTGATGCGGCGCTTCGGCTCGACAACCTTGCGCACAACTTCTTTCCAGGGCCGAAGATCCGCATGTCGGCTTTCAATGTTCATCTTTTTGAGGAGGAAGGAGTCGAGTCCCTGCTCATTGTAAATTTGAGGTACCTGGTAAATCGTGTGGGTGACATCGTATCCGGAGACGACACCCTCGAATTCGACATTGGTGAACCCCGCGATCTTGCGTCGCATGCCCTCGTCCAAGGGCGCAGAGGCGCGAAGGATGAGGGCATCGGGTTGAATCCCGACCTCTTGGAGCTCTTTGACCGCGTGCTGGGTGGGCTTGGTCTTGAGCTCGCCACCCGAAAGCGCGGGGACAAGGGTGACGTGCACCGAAACCGCGTTCTGGCGTCCATATTCATGGATGAGCTGGCGTGCCGCCTCGAGGAAGGGGATGGACTCCATGTCGCCGACCGTGCCGCCAATCTCGATGATCGTGATATCGACATCGGGGTCCTTCCCCACGGCAAGAATCCTCGATTTGATCTCGTCGGTGACATGGGGAATGACCTGGACGGTCCGGCCGAGGAATCGGCCTTCTCTTTCCTTGTTGATGACGGCCTGGTAGACCTGTCCCGTTGTGATGGAGTTGGCCCGCGATAGTGGGGTGTTGGTGAATCGCCCGTAGTTGCCGAGATCGAGGTCGGTTTCGGCCCCGTCATCGGTGACATAGACCTCACCGTGCTGGTAGGGGCTCATCGTCCCCGCGTCCACGTTGAGGTAGGGGTCGATCTTGACCATGCGCACGTTGAGTCCGCGCGCCTCCATGAGAGCGCCGATCGAAGAGGCTGCTATGCCCTTGCCAAGGCTGGAGCACACGCCTCCCGTCACGAAGATAAGCTTCTTCATGGGTTTTCAGTAAAGCGGAGAGGGGCCATGACTGTCAATGACGCATCGTGGCGCCTCGAAGGGTCCCCAAGGTCTTGAGTGCCATCCCTTTCGCGACTATTCTGCGACTCCATGGGACTTTTCGCCCCCTTTAAGCGCGCCAGGAGACAGCGCATCCTGGCCGAACACCCCATCTCCGACGAACTCTGGGACTGGGTGTTGAAAGAACACCCCATCTTTCGCTATTTGACCGAAGGCGAGAAGGCCGCGCTTCGCGAACTGGCGACCATTTTCCTCGGGGAAAAGATTTTCGATCCGGTCGGGGAGGTCGTAATAGACGACGAACTCCGGCTTTCCATCGCGGCGCAGGCCGTGCTCCCTCTCGTCTGTCTGGATATCGACTGGTACGATGACTGGTCGACCGTCATCGTCATGCCCCGTGAATACGAAGTCAAGAAAAAGGATTTTGACGAAGCCGGCGTCGTCCACGAGTATGATGACGAATTTTCCGGCGAGGCCTTCGATCTCGGCCCCGTCGCCCTTTCGCGCGTCGATATCGAAGCCTCCGGTTGGGGCGACGGCTACAATGTCGTCATCCACGAGATGGCCCACAAGATCGACGGAAGGGACGGTCACTTCGACGGGGTGCCACCCCTGCCGCGCGATATCGGGATTTCTGAATGGCAGGGGGTCTTCAGCGACGCCTACACCGATTTTCGCCGCAGGGTCGAAGCCCCCGAAGCCCGCAGGCCCCGGCGCGGCAAACTGCGAAAGGGCGGAGCTCCCCGCCTCGATTCCTACGCCGCCGAAAGCCCCGAGGAGTTCTTTGCCGTCGTGTGCGAATACTATTTCGAACGCCCCGAACTCCTCCGCTCGGAGTATGGCGAAGTGTACGGTCTTTTGGCTCGGTTTTTTCGGCGCGATCCCCTCGCGACCGCCCAAGGGCCCCAGTAGTACCAGTAAGTACCGTCCCCGGCTCGTGGATGAGCGTCAGTAATCGAGTTCGACCTTCTCGATTTCGGACTTGTGGCGCATCTTCAAATAGAGGGCCGAGGCGGATCCCCGATAGAAATATCCGGACACATTGTAACTTTCAAACTGGGAGTCCGGACTGTAGTCAATTCCGTAGAGCTTGATGTTCGAGAAGCGCCCGATGCCGTAGAGGATGAGGAAGTGCGTATCGCCCACCGGGAAGGTGGCCGAAAACAGTCGTCTGGCCGAGGTAGCCTCGACGGTCAGGAGGGGGGCGCAGGTCCAGGCCCATACGCCTTGTTCCAGATCCTTGGCGAAGGAGACTTCATGGGGGTACCAGGGATTGTCGGCGAGTTCGCCATACAGGGACTCCGGCGCCAACGAGCCATTCTTCGTCGCGATCGCCCCCGAAGCCAGCACGAGAGTCGCCGGCAAGAAGCCCGACGCATCTCCGAGAGAAAGGGCTCCATCGACCAGGGCCTGTCCGGCGGCAAGGAGATTGTCCTTGCCTTCGGCCTTTCCCAGCCCGATGAGCGCGAGGCCTGCATGGAGCGAAAGGCTGACATCAACGGTGCCATCCGGTGAGGATTCGAAGAACCAGGATCCATCCGCCTGCACCATGGCTGCCAGGACCTGGGCCTCGACGACCACATGGTTGGACAAGGCGTCTGTCGAGCCGCGCAGGAGGGAATTGGCCGCCGCAGCCACAGAAATCAGGCCGACTTTCTGTCGGGATGTGAGCGTCGAGGGATCGAGGCCGGCCAGGAAACCGATGGCAGTGGCGTAGAGATCCTTGGGACTTCGGTCGACTAGTTGCTGAACAAGCTGGGGAGTCTCGAGGATCGTGGGATCCTTTGCGGCGATCTGGGCGGCGAGAACCTTGGCCTCCGCCGCATCGGCCGCTTCCAGGTCCGGCATTCGCGCAAGGGTGCCGCCAAAATAGGGCACGGTGAACCAGGTAAGCGATTTTGCAAATGAGTCCTGGCCCTGGCGCGCCTTGGCAATCACCGTGTCGCCCTGTCCGCGGCGGAATGCCTCGGCGATCCAGGCAGCGAGGGCCTTTTCGGAAAAGGCGGAACTGCCGTCGGCCATCTTCCACCTATACCCATTCGAATCGAAACGGGTGCCGTTCAAACCTGACCAGGTCTTGTCCAGCCAGGCGAGAATCGTTTGCCTGAAATCGGCGTCGCTTTTCACGACAAAGGAGGCCTTGCCCGGTTCGATCTTGGGGAGGGCTTCGACGAGAAGTGGGGAGCCGACGGGGAGGTCGACTGCAGTGTCGGAAAAGGAAGAAGCCGGCAGCGTAATGCGCCAATTGGCGCCCTGGGCGACGACCATGCTCAGCGTATCGCCCCTGGTCCATGAATCGGGGGACGGCATCTGGGCCGCCAGCTCCAGGAAGCGAAAGGAAGGATCGGGGGCGGAAACGGAGATACTCACACGTTGTCCCGTGGAGACAATGGCAAGGGAGAGTTTGCCGGAAAAGAGCAGGGTCACCCCCCCGTCGTTCCTGGAAACGGAGCGAAGGTCGAGGGAGCTTCTGGTTCCATCCGCATGAACCAAGGTGGCCTGGTGCCGCGAATCCACGCGCATGCGCAAGGTATCGATCGTCAGGTCGAAGGAAGGCTGCGACGCAGGTTTGTTCTTCGCCGCCGTCGCACGAAGGGAGACGATGCCGGACTTCCAATAAACACCCGGAGCCGAGGAGAACTGGAGGAAGACCAGCCCCACGAAAACGGCGGCGTAGACGAGGGTGGCGAGCGAGGCGCGACGCCAGAATCCTGATTTCATCGAGTGAGACTGTAGCGATTAGCGCGATTCATGACAACCTTGTGCAATACGGAGGGAAAGTATAGTATTCTGCCCGATCAAAGCCCTTGCGCGAGCCTCGGGCCATGCCTGACGAGGATGAATTCCCCAAGGAAATATAACTCTCGCAGGAATGCGTAGCAGTACCCGGAGAAATGGACGATGCGCCTCCACAAGTACCCATTCATGGCTTTGCCTCTCGCCGTTTCGGTCTTGGCCGCCCTTCTCGCCTCCTGCGCAGGGGCTCCGAAAACCAAGCCCGAGGTTCCGCCCCGGAAACCGCCAAGCATAACCCCGAGCGCCCCGCCGACACCGGCGCCGAACCCCACGATCGTCGCCGTCCAATCGGCAAAGTCGGAGTTGGCTTCGGGCGACGCGAAGGCGGCGGCCGAGTCCCTCGGAAAGCTTGCCGCGGCCAATCCCTCCGATCTGGAACTCAAGCGGCTCCAAGCCTCGGCTCTCGTATCGGCAGGCAAATTGTCCGACGCGCGCAGCCTCCTGGACGGCATCCTCGCCGGCCATCCGAACGACGTCGACACCCTGACGATGGCCGCGGAAGTGGCCCGATTCCAGAACGACGGCAATGGGAGAAAGGCCTACCTCAACGCCGCCATCGCGACCTCACCGGAGAGGGCCTCGGTCCAGGTCGCCTGGGGGGAGTATTGGCTCGATCAGCATGATTGGGCCGCCGCGCAGACGGCTTTTTCCAAGGCGAGCGCCGTCGATCGCTCCAACGCCGATGCCTTCAAGGGACTGGGACAGGCCCTCTACCGGCTCGGCAAATACGATGACGCGGAAAAGGCCCTCGATACGGCCCTGGTCCTCGATCCCAACGATGCCTATACATGGTCGGACCGCAGCAAGGTTCGGTACCAACTGGGCATGTACGCCGATTCGGAGGCCGATCTCGGGCAGGCCATCGCAAAGGCTCCGAACGCGGCATGGCCCTATATCGACAGGGCTCGATTCAGAATCGACACGAAACGGTACGCAGAGGCGGCGGCCGATCTCGACGACGCCGTCAAGGCCGAACCGGATTACTTCCTCCCCTACCTCTATCGCGCGGCGATCTTCGTCCGGACAGGAAAAGATGCGGAAGCCCTCGCCGACTATGACATGGTCGTCAAACTGCAACCGGATTACTGGTATGCCTATGAATCGGCGGGACTCTGCGCCTTCCGCCTCGCACGTTGGCATACTGCGGGCATTCGATTCGAAAAGGCCTACGCGAGCGCTCCGACGAGATCGGACTATGCGGTCCTCGGGGCCATCGCCCTCCTCCGCGCCGGCGATCTCGCGCAAGGACGGGAGCTCGCCGGGAAGGCCGCAGCCAAGCTGGATCGCGATGCGGAGCATTCGCGATGGACCATCCTCAGGCTTTTCCAGGACATGAACGATCTCACGACCGATCTGGAAATCGGCGCGCAGAGCGAACAAAAACTCGACCTCCGCGCCGAAATGCTCTTTTCGCTGGGAGAATACTGGATAATTCGGGGCAAGCCCGACCTGGGCGCCAAATACCTCCAGCTCGCCCACGACCTGAACCGCCAGGGTTCGATCCAATACAGTCTCATAGTCGCCGAACTCGCGCGTTCAGGCTCTCAGGCAAGCCACTGAGCGGCTCCGCCCGCGACCCACACGTTCGCAAAGGACCATCCATGCCGCAGACAACCCGTAGATTGCTCATCGCTGGCCACCCCGTGCTTCTCGTCGGTACGGCTCATATTTCCCGAGACAGCATCGACGAAGTGCGATCCCTCATCCGCACAGAAGGTCCGGCCAAGGTCTGCGTCGAAATCGACGCCGGCCGCTATCGATCGATGAGCGCGGACTCCAAATGGGAAAGCCTCGATATCATCAAGGTTTTGAAAGAAGGGAGGGGATTCCTCCTCCTTGCCAACCTGGCCCTGTCCGGATTCCAGCGCCGCATGGGCAGCGAGGTAGGGGTCAAGCCCGGTGAAGAAATGCTGGCCGCCATTTCGACGGCCGATGAATTGGGCATACCCTATGCCTTCTGCGACCGCGATGTGCAGGTCACCCTCAAGCGAGCCTGGGGCCGCTCGAACCTCTGGAACCGCTCGAAACTCCTCGCCTCCCTCGTCGACTCAGCCGTCTCCGGGGAAAAACTCTCGGCCGAGGACATCGAAAGGCTCAAAGAGCAGAACGAACTCGAAGAGATGATGGGCGAACTCGCGAAATTCCTCCCCTCGGTCAAGGAAGTCCTCATCGACGAGCGGGATCGCTATCTCGCGGCCCGCATATTTACCGAAACCAAGGCCATGGGGCCGGCAGAACCGGCTTCGGAGACGGGCCCCCGGCCCGTGCTCGCGGTGGTGGGGGCGGGGCACCTGGAAGGCATTGTCAGCTGGCTCGAACGCCTCGAAAAGGGCGATGCAGAGGAATCGGTCGGTGAACTCGAGACCCTGCCCAAGGCTTCACCCGTCGGCAAGGTTCTCGGCTGGGCCATTCCCGCGGCCATAGTCGCCTTCATCATAATTGGTTTTTTCCGCTCGGGCACGACGGCCAGCCTCGATCTCCTCCTCCGCTGGGTCCTTCTCAACGGTTCCCTCGCCGCTCTCGGGTCGGCGCTCTGCCTCGCTCACCCCCTCACCATCCTCGTTTCCTTCGTCGGGGCGCCCATAGCCACCCTCAACCCCTTCATCGGCGTGGGCATGTTCGCCGGAGTCGCGGAAGCCTTCGTCCGCAAGCCCCGGGTGTCCGACTTCGAAAACCTCGCCGAGGACGTCACTCACCTCAAGGGTTTTTATCGCAATCGTGTCACGCGCATCCTTTTGATCTTTTTCCTGAGCAGCCTCGGCGGCATGATCGGCAATTTCATCTCCTTGCCCTTCCTGGCCTCAGGCGCCCTGTCGGGAAAGTGACCGAGCTCGCTGTACCTCGCAAAGCATCGTCCCATGTCAGCGTGAAGGAGTAAGTATGAACGAATGTCCCTGCGGCTCCGGCCCCACCTACGCCGATTGCTGCGAACCGATCATCAAGGGCAGGGCGCCGGCGGCCACGGCCGAGGCCCTGATGCGGAGTCGCTACAGCGCCTACGTCAAGCGAGAAATCGATTGGCTGTCCAAGAGCTGCGTGGGAGGCGACGAGGGGGTCGACCGCGAAGCGACCCGAAAGTGGGCCGAAGAATCCGAGTGGCTCGGCCTTCGCATCGTCTCGACCTCGGGAGGCGGGCCAACGGATGAAAAGGGCAATGTCGAATTCATCGCCGACTATGTCCAGGGTGGCCTCAGGGACAAGCATCACGAAAGGGCGAAATTCGTGAAAAAGGACGGAACCTGGCTCTACGAAGAAGGCGAGATCGTCCCCGAGACCATCGTGCGCGCCACGCCCAAGGTGGGCCGAAACGATCCCTGCCCCTGCGGAAGCGGAAAAAAATACAAGCAGTGCCACGGCCGCTAGGCCGCCGGACCACTCCTCAGACTTCGAGAGTCCGCTCCACCAACTCGAACATGGCGGGCATTAGCTGCTTTTTCCGCGAGAGGATGTCTTTGAGCACATAGACCCCCTCCTCGCTGCGCGGATAATTGACCTGGCTGTAGATCTCCTTTTCGCCATCGATGAAGAGGAGGCTCGTCAGTTCGGTGATATCCGTAACCATGAGGGCCGCCAGCCAGCATTGGCGCTCGGCGCGGACCTTCGCGAGGGCGCCGAGAATCTCGGCTTTTCTGTCCATGATGACCGCGGTATCCGTGACCTCCACCTGGCTCACGCAAATTTTCTTGCCCGAGGTCTCATATTCCTTGAGGTCGAGATTGACGATATCGGCTGCGGGTTTCGATGCCACGGCCGAGGCCGCGCCCATGATGTCGGTGCCCACGGCATCCACATCGAGATCGGTGATGTTCGAAAGATACTCGGCCATGTCGCGATCGACCTCGGTCGTCGTCGCCGATCGCAGGACCAGGGTATCCGAAAGTATGCCGCAGAGGAGTATCGACGCGATCTTCTTGGGAAGCGGCACCCTGGCCTCGCGGTACATCGAGGCGATGATGGTGCTCGTCGAACCCACGGTCCGGTTGATGAAATTGATCGGATAGCGGGTCGAGAAGGTGCCGAGGCGGTGATGGTCGATCACCTCGAGAACACGGTAGTTCTCGGCGCCTTCGACGGCCTGAGTGAGCTCGTTGTGGTCCACCAGGATGATGTCGACGTGGGGCTCGCGGGCGAGATCGCCCTCGGCGAAAATGCCCACCACCCTGCCGTCCTCGTCGACCACCGGCACCGACCGGCTGGGCGAGGCCGCGAGGGCCTTTCTCGCCGTCTTCAGCCAGTCCTTCTTCTGGAGAGGCTGGATCGAGGCATCGCCCATCGTGCCGACCGGCGTCGAATAGAGCACGAGGAGGGAGGTACTCGACGTATCGTAGGGCGAGACGAGGATGGAAACTCTCTTTTGCTCCGCGAGTTCCCTGATCGCCTTGGACACGACATTGCCGTTCGTCACCACGAGGGCACGGACGCCGGATTCGATGGAGATGCGCTGCACGTCCTCGCGATCGCCGACGAGGATGATCGTGGTGTCGACGGGTTCGCTCTTCAGGTGCCGGACGAAGGATTCCGTCTCGAGGGCCGCGACGAGCATTCGGGCCTTGAAGAAGCTGTGCTCGTCGAAGATCACGAGGGGCTGGGCCTTGGCCGTCGCCACGAGGTGGGCGATGCTCGTCGTGATGACGGCTTTTTTATGCGGATTGATCTTGGCGAGGATATTCTCGGCGAAGGCCCCATAGTGGAGTAGGGCCTTGTAGCGACCTTCGGCGTCCACAATCGGAAGGACCCGGTTTTCGGCTTTTCCCATCAAGGCGAGGGCTTCCCAAAGCGGTGAGGTTTCGAGAACCGTCGGCACGGGATCGCCCAGCCAGTGTTCGACCTTGGGGATGAGATCGGGGACGAACTCGGGCAGATGGACGCCGAAGCGCTGAAAAATATACTCGGTCTGCGGATTGGCAGCCCCGGCCCGGGCGGCGCGAGCCTCGGGCATGCCCAGGCTGCGCTTCAATTCGGCGTAGGCGGTCGCCGCCACCACCGAGTCGGTATCGGGATTCTTGTGCCCTATGACGTAGACTGTCCTGTCCATGATACTCCATCGCTTGGTCCCGGCCGGGGCCGGTTCGACGTTTCGCGGACGCGAGGCGCCCGCATCTGGCATTCGAGATTAGGCTCAGCGCCACCGGCGCGCCGTTATTCTTGCCCTTCGTGGTGGATGAAACTCGTCATTTTTTGCGCCTTCTGAACTCCCAGGGAGGCATTGGTGAAGGGTCCTTCCAGAGACCGAGTCTCCTCGACCGCGCCTCGGATTCAAGGGCCGCGAGGGAGGCATCATGGGAATACTGTTTGTAATGCCAGGCGAGACCGGCGGCGAGAAGGGCCCGATTCAGGGAGTGGCCGTCGACAAAGACCTCTCCGAGGTAGCGCCCGTAGCGATCGACCCCCTGCACCTCGACCCGGGCGAGTTTGCCGAAGGCGAAATCCGAGGCAAAGCGCTTGGACACCTGACCGTAGGCCTGGCTGAGCTCCGGCGCATCGATTGAAGCGAGGCGAATTTTATAGGTCTTTTTCGCCTGGAGAACCGTGATCGTATCGCCGTCGTGGACGCCGACAACCCTGCCCTCGATGACCGCGGGGTGACTTGTCTTTGCGAAGGCGAACAGGGGAAAAAAGGCAAGCAGAAGAATAGTCAGAAGGAGGGCAATGGAGGGCCGCCTGTCGCGCCGGGCGAAATACATGCAAGGATAGTAGCCTGTGGGCGGGCCGATGAGAAGGGCGGCCTCAGGCGATGACGGTGGCCCCCGCGTCGTCGGCCTCGAGTAGAAGGTGCCGCCACGGCCGGGGGCCCATGGTGGCGCAGAGGGCATCCATGCGCCGGGCGAATGCTGCGTCGCCGCCATGCGAGGCCGCGAGCACCGTGGGTCCGGCTCCCGAGAGCCAGACGGCCAGGGCGCCGGCCCGGCGCGCCCCCTCCTTCATTTCTTCGAACCCGGGGATGAGGGGAGCGCGCCAGGGTTCGTGCAGACGATCGCGCATGGCCATTCCGAGCATGTCCCAATCGCCGGAAAGAAAGGCAGCCGTGACAAGAGCCGCCCGCCCTGCATTGGCCGCGGCGTCGGCAAAAGGTACGGTCGCCGGCAAGACCGCCCTCGCCACCGAGGTCTCGAGGGGGAATGGCGGCACGAGGGCCGAAAACGCGAGGCCCGTGCCGAGGGCCTTCCTGATCGCGACGGTCCGGCCCCCTTCCAGCACAGAAACGGCGAAGCCGCCGAGAAAGGCGGGGGTGGTGTTGTCCGGATGCCCCTCGATGCTCGCCGCGAGATCAAGGACGGCCCCCTCGTCCAGGACTTCGGCCCCTTCGGGACCCAGCAATTCCCGCGCGGCCAAAATGCCTCCGATGATCAGGGTGGCGCTGGAACCGAGACCCCTCGCGACGGGTACCGAGGCCTCGAATCGCACTCGAAGCGAGGGCAGCTCGCGACCGACCAGGCCGGCAGCCCTTCGGGCGGCAACCAGAAAGAGATTATCGGCCCCGTCGCAGCCGACCTCGCAATCGAGAATCTCCTCGCGTTCCGCCCTTTGGACATGAAAGCGATTGCGCAATGAAAGCGCGAGGCCGAGCGCGTCAAAGCCGGGGCCAAGATTCGCGCTGGTCGCCGGAACGCCGATAATCATGACTTCCCCGCGAGCCACGAAAGCATGACGGCTTCAACCTTCCCGGGATCCACGACACGATCGTGTTTCTCGGCGGCCCTTCGCAAACTCGCCAATTGGGAAGGAACGGCCAGGCCGGCCCGTTCCGCCAGCGCCTCGATCGCATCGAACTCGTCGTCGCGGCCCTTGAGACCGAGGGCCGCCGATACCGTGCCAGCGAACTTGAAGGGGCTCGCCGTCGCGATGAGGAGGGTGGGACGATGGATGCCGGAACTGCGCAGGGCCGCCGCTGCCGTCGCTGTATGCGGATCGAGAAGATAGCCCGTGGTCTCGAAGAACCGTCGAATTTCGGCGGCCGAGGCGGCCTCGTCGGCCGAGGCCCCCCGGAAATCGGCAAAGGCCCTCCGTTCGACCTCGGACAGCCCGTAATGCCCTCTTTCCGCGAGATCGGCCATAAGGCCGGCCGTGCGCTGGGGATCGCGGCCGGTCGCCATGAAGAGGAGGCGCTCGAGATTGCTCGACACGAGAATATCCATCGAGGGGCTTGTCGTAACCAGAAAGGGACGGTTGCGATCGTAGGTTCCGGTCGCAAGAAAATCGGCGAGGACGCGGTTCCGGTTGGTGGCGACGAGAAACCCTTCAATCGGCAGGCCCATCTCTTTCGCGTAGCGCGCCGCAAGGACATTGCCGAAATTGCCCGACGGGACTGCGACATCGAAACGCCCTTCGCCATCGAGGAGGCCCAGGCGGGCCAACTCGCGTCCGGCATGGACATAATAGGCCAGCTGCGGTGCGAGGCGGCCGATATTGATCGAGTTGGCGGAACAGGGGGAGGTCCCGAATTCGGCAAAGGCACGGCGGCTTTCGGGATCGGTGAGCAGGCGCTTGGCGATGCGCTGGGCATCGTCAAAATTGCCTTCGATTCCCAGAACGAGACAATTGGACGCGCTTCGTGTGGTCATCTGGCGCCTTTGCACCTCGCTCACTCCCTTCCGGGGATACAGGACCACTATTTTGACGCCCTTGCGGTTTTCCAGGCCGGAAAGCGCCGCCGACCCCGTGTCGCCCGAGGTGGCGACAATGACGAGCAGCTCCTCGTCGAGCTTCGCTTTTTTGCGGGCCATCGCGAGGAGATCCCCGAAAAGCGTGAGGGCAAGATCCTTGAAGGCAAGAGTCGGGCCACGGAAGAGTTCGAGGACGGGAAGATCGCCGACTACGACGACAGGCGCCACGCGCGGATCGTCAAAGGTGGCCGCTGCGCGAACTATAGCCGCCTCGAGTTCTCCCGCCGGCAACTCGTCGAAAAACGGCGCGATCGTCCGATAGGCGATGTCGGCGTAGCCAAGAGCCGCTTCGCGCTCCAGTCCGGACTTTCCGACAAGGCCCGGATCGAGTGGAGGAAAATGATCGGGAACATAGAGGCCCCCGTCGGGCGCCAGACCGGCGAGCAGGGCCCGCTCCGCTCCCACGGACGGAGCGGCCGAACGTGTACTCCTGAATAGCATGTGGATTCAGCCCTCCCGGTCGGCGGCTTGGATCGCGACCTCTTTGTGGCGAAAGCAGGAAAGAAGATGGTCGTTCACAATGCCAATTGCCTGCAGGTGCGCGTAGATCGTGGTCGATCCGACAAAGGAAAACCCGCGCGTCTTCAGTTCCTTCGCGACCCTGTCCGAAAGAGCCGTGGTGGCGGGAACATCGGCAGGGTCTTTCCTTTTTCCGTCAACCGGTCTTCCATCGACAAAATCCCACAGCCAGGCGTCGAAGCTGCCGCGCTCCTCCTGGACCGCGAGAAAGGCTCTTGCGTTGTCCACCGCGGCCTCGATCTTGCGGCGATTCCGAATGATCCCCGCATCGCCGACAAGAGCCTCAACCTTCGCCGGAGTGAAGCGGGCGATTTTTCCAGGGTCGAATCCTTCGAAGGCCCGGCGATAGGCTTCGCGCTTCCGGAGGACGGTGATCCAGGAAAGGCCCGCCTGTTGCGTCTCGAGGAGGAGAAACTCAAAATGCTTGGCCTCGTCGTGCACGGGCGTGCCCCATTCGCAATCGTGATACTCGACATAAAGGGGGTCGTCGCCGCACCAAGGGCATCGTTTCATGGCCGAAGGATACGGATCGGGGACCTTCTCGGCAAGGCGGGGCGCCCGAAGGCCGAATTCGCATCCCTTTTATTCGACCCTCTTTCCATGGTAAAATGTGACTGCACATGCCCACTGCCCATTGCGCGCCGACACGACCCCGCGCCTCGTTTCCGCATCCATGATGCTGGAAGTCATCCTCATTCTCTGTCTCATCCTCGCCAATGGCTTTTTCGCCCTTGCGGAAATGGCCCTCGTCGCCTCGAGGAAGGCCAGACTGCGCCACGAGGCCGATCAGGGCAACAAGTCCTATGCCCTCGCCCTCCAGACCGCGAAAGACCCTTCGCAATTCCTTTCGACTATCCAAATTGTCATCACCCTCATCGGAACACTGACGGGCGCCATCGGCGGCGCCACCGTCGCGAAGAGCCTCCAGGCCCTCCTCACCTCACTTCCACTCGTCGCCCCCATCGCGGAGCCCTTGTCGCTCGGGATTGTTGTCGTCATCACGGCCTTTGTCTCCGTCATCTTCGGCGAACTGGTGCCCAAGAACCTCGCCCTGTCGCGGCCAGAACGAATAGCAGCCCTGGTCATCAGGCCGCTCAGGGGTTTCGCTCTCGTTTTTTCTCCCCTGGCGCGCTTCCTTTCCGCCGTCACCAACCTCGTGATCCGCATCTTCGCCATCCATTCCGATCCGGAACCCTCGGTGACCGAGGAAGAAGTCAAGGTCCTCATCGCCCTGGGAGCCGAGGCCGGCGTCTTCGAGGATAGGGAACGCGAAATGGTCGAAGGGGTCCTTTCGCTCGACGACCGACGAGTCACCTCGCTGATGACGCCCCGCACTGAAATCGCCTGGATCGATCTCCAGGACGGCATCAAGGCCGCGAGAGCAACGATCCTCAAGCACAGTCGCTACGCATACCTCCCCGTCATCGAAGGCAATCCCGATGAGGTTCTCGGCATGCTTCCGGTCAAAGCCGCCCTCGCAGCCCTGGTCGTGGGCAAGTTCACCGACATAAGGTTACTGCTCAGAAAACCCGTCATGATTCCCGAAACGACAAGCGCCCTTCGCGCCTTCGCCGCCATCAAGGACAGCGGCGTCAAGACCGCCCTCCTTCTCGACGAATACGGAGGAGTCGCGGGCCTGCTTACCCTGGGCGACCTCATCGAATCGGTCGTCGGCGACATTCCACTTTCGGGGGACGATGAGGAGCCTGGGATGACCGTCCGTCCGGACGGCTCATGGCTCGTCGATGGGGCCCTTCCAATCGACGCTTTCGCCGAAACGCTCGGACTGGGCGAACTCCCCGACAAGGGGGATTACGAAACCGTGGCTGGCCTGGTGCTCAATGTAATGGGCGTCATCCCGCGCCCCGGAGACCTCTGTTCCTGGCGGGATTGCGAAATCGAGATCGTCGACATGGACGGCAACCGCATCGACAAGGTCATCGTCACCAAGCGCCCCCGGAACCTTGAGTCGCCTACCTAAAGCCCGGCCCTCGGCCCCTCGCCGAAGCGATAGACCGAGCCGGGCAGGACCAATCCGAATCGACCCCCAGCTTCGTGCGCCACAAGCTCCCGAGCCCGGCCCTCGTCGATGGTGTTGAAATCGAAAAGGCCGAAATGGTGACCAAGGCAGTAGCCGAAATCGGCCTGCTCCGCCACCGCCATGGCCTCGGCAAGATGGAAATTCCCGAGAATGCCCTGAGATCGCCTCTGCGTGTCGCGTCCATTCACGGGGAGGAGGCCGATATCGATCCTGAAGGGCGACAGATTGTCGAGAAGGCCCGGATAGGGCGTGCAATCGCCCGAATGATAGAGGCGTAAACCTTCGATCTCGAAAACGTAGCCGAGAAAAAGCGCCCGGCCGTGGTCGTCGATGGCGAGCTCTTCATGGGCCGAGGGAATGGCCGAAACGCGAAGCGCTCCGATGACCAAGCTTTGAAAGGCTTCGATCGGGAGCAATTGGGAACGCGGGAGACCCGCGCCCAGGGCAGCCTCCATCGCCGAACTCGGCACGACGAGGCGACAGTCCGGGTTGTTGCGGGAAATCGGCAACAAGGTATCGGGATCGAGATGATCTCCGTGGTCGTGTGTGACGAGGACGACATCGATGTCGCGAAGAGCTTCGGCCCGGATGGGGGCCGGCATCATTCGGCGATGCGAGAGCGGGACGAGACCGAACTGCTGTTCGAGGCGGTCGGAAAGATAGGGATCGACAAGGATCCGACACTCCCGCGATTCGACGAGAAATCCTGCCTGCCCCAACCACCAGAGGCCGATCCCCCCGCCCGAGAAACCGGCGGTCGCGGGAAGAGCCGATGTCGCGCATGAGGGAAAGAGTCGGTCATTCATCGAACTTCCGCCCTCCCCATCGACGAGCCTGCGACCGCAGTAACCCTCACGAATGCCCTCCGACGACGATTTTCATGATCTTGGCGTTGAGAATGATAAATCGTATGAATTGCCATACCTTGTTCCTGCGCCAGAAACGGGTCGCCGTGGTGGGAATCGGGGGAAAGGCCTCCTCCGAATACCGGGGAAAGATCTTCATGTCCGTTTTCATATCGCCTCTCCTTACTCGGGGATGAAGGACCAACCGGGAAGTCCCCGCGCCTTGTACATGAACATGTAATGCATAAAGTATTTGAGCCAATGTCCGGCGAGTCCCAATTCGCCCACCGTGTACGAAATGTCCCGTCCCCATTGCGGATACTTCTCGAAATCAGGAACAATTGGAAATACCGTCATGGTTGCAGCCTGGCCGCGCAGCACCCCGTAGCCGGCCGAAACGATGCAGGCCGCCCCCATGCCTCCCATCGAAGCCCGGTGTTTCAAACTAATCGCCCCTGTCTTGACCGAGTCGACGATGTTGAGGGCAACGACCTTCCCGATGATGCCCGACGGCATGCCCGTGCGCGGCGGTGTCGGGTAGATTTTTGTGCCGTTGGGGCTTTCGAAGGGTTTGGAAATGGGATGCGGCGGCGCGAAGGAAATCCCCGCCGCGAAGATGTTCGGATATTTCACGCTCTGATAGGTTGAAGGCCAGTCCCGCACGCTCCATGTCTCGTAGGGCTTGGGAGAGTAATCCGCGTCCACCTTCATCAGGCCGTTGGGAAGGAAAAGTTCCCCGCCGATATCGGTTCCCGCCGCGTCGACAGCCTTGAGCCCGACGCCGGCGAAAGCGGGGATGAGCATGCAAAAGTCGAACTCGAGGCTGCTCTTCGCCCCGTCGAGGGTCTCGAAGTGGACTCGCCCCTCCTCGACCTTATAGACTCCCGCGCGCTTGATCCATCGTATCCCGTATTCCACGAGGACGGATTCCGAAAAGATCTTTGTGGACGTGATATAGCCGCCCCGATTCACATAGGCTCCGCCCATCCCGAAATCGCCAATTTCATATTCATTCGTCAGCCAGACTATGTCGGCCAAATGGGCGAGACCTCGCCTACGTATTTCAAAGGCGACATTCAGCGCGTACTCGAAACCCGCGCCCTGACAGGTCGCCATCGCGTGGCCCGTTCCGATGACGAAGCGCTGCCGCTCGCCCTTTTGCATCTTTTCGATGCAGGCTTGCAGCCGCTCCCAGGCCTGGGTCGCATGGTTATGGCTGCAGACCGATTGGGAGAACTTGTCGGGTCCCAGGCCCTCGGTGGCCGCGAAGTTGAGCTTCGGGCCTGTAGCGTTGACGAGGAAATCATATTCGAGCCGGGCGGCCTGCCCTCGCTTCGCTTCATCGACATATTCGATTTCGACGAATGGTGTCCGAGACGACGCATCGCCTTCGGGATGGATGACCTTCGCGGCGGCTTGGTGAAATTCAATTTTCTTGCGGCGATAGACCGTGGCGAGCGGAAAAACGACTTGCTCGGGCCGCATACGCCCGACGCCGACCCAGATATTGGAGGGTATCCATTGGTAATTCGCATTGGGGCTTGCCACAACCACCTTATGCTCGCGACCCAGCCGCTTCCGGAGCGTCATCGCGGCTGTGTGACCCGCGATTCCCGCGCCGATGACCAGAACCGTCTTCCCCATGGGCAGCCTCCGCACATACAGGATGTCTTCAATCATCCAGCCTCGGCCGGAGGATTGCAAGCGAAGACAGACATTTGCCGCTCGAGGCCCACCCGATGCCCGCGCAGGCCCACCCGATGCCCGCGCAGGCCCACCCGATGCCCGCGCAGGCTCGCAAGAAGCTCGCGCGAGGCCTGCCGATGCCCCATGAGGTCCGCCCCCCGCCACCCCCCGAAGATGGCCAAGCTTGACAACAACCCCGGGCGGGAGTAGGTTCGCAGGGTAGTCTCCCCGCGCGACGGCGCAGATGAGTC
>JAJXVS010000230.1 GCA_021782015.1 bacterium
GATGTTCTGAACATAGTTCTCGATGAGGAATACCGCGTTATGGGCATGGGCATGCTGAGCCAGGTCGGCAATTATCGCCTTGACTTCCTGGTAGGCCCCTTCGGTGGCATTCTTGGGATCGAAGACCCAGTCGCTATCGGCGTTGTAGGTGCCGGTCTCGCTGATGACATAAGGCGTGCCGAGGTCGCGGGCAAAGCGCAGAAGGGTCTTGAGATACTCGGTGTTGGCCATTCGTCTTGCTGGCTCAGGATGGACGAGGTTGGTATATCCCGATATGCAGACGATCGGAAGGTTGGCTTGACGGAATGCGTCCCTTATCTTGTGACATTTCTGGGCATCGAGCCTCTGCCACTCGAGGTCCATATCCTTGAAACATAGATCCAATTGCACGCAGCTGAACCCTTGAGCCTTGATCCTCTTGATGCTCTCGTCCAAAGAATAGGGGAAATATCCATTAAAAATGCCGACTGCAATCATCGCTTCGCTCCTTGTTATGGAAACCCTCAGAGTTCCCTGGTTGTCTCGCCAAAATTGACGCTTCGTCCCGTCGCGATCGATTCGTAACAGGCGTCCACCGCCGCCATAGTGCGCAAATTATCCTGTCCCGATATTTCGGGAACCTTGTTCTCCTCCACTGCGACGAGAAGTTGTGCCATGGTCCCCAGAAATGCGTCAGGGAACCAGACCTTTTCCCACTTCGGCCGGATCCATTGGCCGGGGAACTTCCTGCTCGTGAATTCAAGCGTGCTCGGTTCGCGATTTGGATAGCTCGGCCAACCAATGCTGCCTTTGGCCATCCCGTCCCTTCCCTCGACGCGCCATTTGATATAAATATCCTTTTCGGTGCCCTCGCCCGGCCATGCCCAGACATCATCGAGGCTGGTGGCCATCAAGCCGTTCGGATATTGCAGCGTGTATTGGGAGATACCGTCGATGTGCCTGAAATTCGTCCTGGGATCCTGGCGCGTGAGGGCGGTGATCTTCTCGGGATCGCCAAAGAGGTATCTCATGACGTCGATATGATGAATACCCATGTTCAAGATCTCAACGCGATCGTATTTCCTGAGGAATTCCTGCCAATGGGGAATGGCCCGCATATCGATAGTCGCGAGAACAGGTTCACCGAGATAGCCTAACTCGAGGATTGTCTTGAGCGCTCTCATGGATTGGTCGTAGCGCATGTTTGAGTTGACGCCCAATTTAATGCCAGCTTCAGCCGCCAATCGTACGATCTCGCGAGCCTCGGGGAGGTTCATGGCGAGGGGTTTTTGGCACAGGATGCCCTTGATATGCCGTCTTTGCTTTACGGCTTCGCGAACAACAGCAAGCTGCATGTCAGGGGGGATTGCGATATCTACAATTTCGATCTCCGGATCGGTCAACAATTCCTGCCATGTACCATACACGGTAGGAATGCCCACTTCTTTTGCGACAGCACGAGCCTTTTCAACTGACCGAGAAGTGATCGCGCAAGGCGTGAAACCTGCATTCTTGTAGGCAACCAGATGACAATCCTTCATGATAAACCCAGCGCCAATACACCCGATTCGGAAATCTTTCCGCTTCGGCAGCACCGGATCGACCCTCAATGTCTCGGCGCTAAACTCCAATTTCGACTCCTTCCGCCTGATCGATCCCGTAATGAAATATTGCGAAACGGGAATTAATGGACCGTTCTTTGGAACGTTCCATTATTCGATGACAAATTAGGAATACATCGGCTCTTTTAGTCTGTCAAGAATTTTCGCGAAAAATCGGTAGGCCATGATAAATTGTTTTAGGATCCCAGATTACTCAAAATCCTAAGGCGCCAATGGTTGGCGGGAAGGCCCTTCATGAACTTTCGTACCGGTTTCTCCTCATGGTCGGACTTCGACACGGAATCGCGCCCCCTGTCGGAACTTCGCGGTTCAGGATTCGCGCATGGGGCGCTCGTCCTCACCTTCGACCCGAAGACGGCCACGCCCCCGATTGCGGCGATGCTTTCGATCGAGGCGGCGAAGGCGATGGCGTGGACCGAGGAGGGCGACTCGGAGACGGGCGCGCATATTCAGTATTGTGAAATCTTGAGTCCTGAGGTCGCAACCGGCTTCCCTGCGTATGAGGCGATTCCCTCGTGGAATACGCGCACGGGCAAGGGAAGCTGGGCGACCATCGAGCTGTCGGCCCTGATCGGTGGAATCTGGAGTCCTTGGCATGATCATGGGGTCTGGTCGACGGGCAACACGCCAGTCGCCTCGAGCTCAATTGTCGCTTCGCACTCAATTGTCGCCTCGAGCTCGTCTGGCGCTTCGACCACATCTCGCCCCCTGCCCCCATCCGGCGCTCTGCTCTCACCGGAGGCCGGGCGGGATGAGTCGGGCCGAGTCTCGACCGACACCCTGATTCTTTCCAGGCCGGCCGAGGCCTTCCGTTTGAGAGTGCGGCTTTTTGCAAGGGGCGCCGGTGAGCCACCCCGACTCGAGGCCCTTTCGCTGGCCTGGTCCTCGTCCAAGCCGGCCCTGGTCCGACCGACAAGCGAATGCGGTCTCAAAGGCCGGTGGATCGAAGGAGTTCCCGCCTGGTCGCAGATGATCTATCCCGATGGCGGCAAGGTCTGGTGCAGCCCGACATCCCTGTCCATGGTCATGGCTTATTGGATCGCCCGCGACGGCGGCCGGCGCCCGGACGAGGAGAGTTTCATCCGAAGGACGGTGGCGGGGGTCTACGACGGCGCCTACGGCGGTCATGGTAATTGGTCCTTTAATGCGGCCTGGGCTGGCGAGCTCGGCTTCTTCGCCTCGGTACGTCGCTTCGCGGCCCTTTCGGAGCTCGAAACCTTCATCGCTGCGGGCCAACCGGTGATCTTGAGCGTCTCCTGGGACAAGGATGGAGGCAGGCCGCTCTCTGGCGCCCCCGTGGCTCGCAGCACAGGACATCTGACAACACTTCTCGGATTCGACGCGAAGGGCGATCCGGTCATGAACGAGCCTGCCGCCCCCGACGATGCGTCGGTCCGCCTGGTCTATCGCCGGGATGAGCTCGAGGCCCGCTGGCTCGAGGCTTCGGGGGGAGCGGCCTACATCCTCAAGGCAGGGCCCTTCCGCGAGCCGGGGCTCGGCTCGGGTCACAGGCCGGGGCTCGGCTCGGGTTACGGGCAAGGGCACGGCCGCAAGGGGCCAGATGGAGCCTCCGCCTAGATCTTGCCAATTGCGAGTTCCTCGACGAAGGCCCGATTAATTGCCTCCTCCCACCGGGACCATAAGGAATACTTTCCCTTGAAATTTCCCGGGTCCCGCCCCGTCCCCCCGATCAGGTAGGCATAGCCCGAGGCGCTTTCGCGGTCGAAAGCGAGGCAGCCGAGGAGGCCGTAGGCGTCGGCGTGATGGGCCCAAAGGGAGGGTCCACCCTCCGGTGTCAGTCGATCCGAACCGGCGGAATCGGCCTCGGCCAGGATGTGAATGAGCCCAAGCCCGGTCTCGCGAATCGGCAGTCCCTCGATCTCTCCATTGGCCCTGCGCGCATCCCAACGCCATCGGGGCCTGGTCATCTCGTCGATGCTCGCTCTCGAAAGAATGCGCGTTCCGTCGATTTCGCCTCCGCCGAGAAAGAGCCTGATAATCGAGGCCAGATCGCGAACGGAGGCGCGCAGGCCCCCCTGGGGCGAAAAGAGTGTGCCGTTCGTCCCGATCTCGTAGGCCCCGAGTGCCTCCGCGCCGAGGCCCGGAGAAAGCCTGCAGGGAGTGGCCGGCCGCCTTCCGCGGTGATCGTCGAATTGCGCCATCCAAGGGCCGGACGGGTCCCAATGCTCATCGTCGGGTCCTTTCCGGTATAGGGTCGCCAGGGAGGCGAAAGCCTGGTCGGAAAGGAGGTCGAGATTGAAGGCGGCGTCGAGGCCAAGAGGGGCGAAAAGTTCGTCCCGCATGACAAGATCGAAGCGCTTTCCGACTATACATTCGAATATCGTACCAAGTATTCCAGTATTCAGGTTGCAGTAGGCGAAGAACCTGCCCGGGGCGAGGTCGCGCCCCTTTGCCGCTCGGGCGAAATGCGCCCCGCTCTCCCACGATTCCGATCCTTCATGGAAGAATTCCTCGAGGCGACGGGGGAGGGGAAGATTATAATTGCCACCATCTCGCAGCGAGGAGACATGCGACATCAGCATTGCGGCGGTAATCGGGATTTCCGGCCAGGCGGGATTGCGCAAGGTCCAGCCCAGATAGTCGGAAACGTCGCGTTGCAGGTCGAGGAGTCCCTTCTCGACCAGCTTCATGGCCGCGAGGGCGACGGTCGTCTTGGAAATGGAGGCCACGCGGTATTTGGTGTCCGGCGTCGCGCTCAGATCCGCCTCGCCGTCCTCCTCGCCGTCCGTGGCGCCGGAAACGCCGGCGGTACCGATCCTGCGCCCGCCCCAGGCCCCCTCAAAAACCACTTCTCCCTCGCGGATGCCGATGACCGCGAGGCTGGCAAGGGGCGCCCCTGGCCAGGCGAAGACCGCGCCGAGGCGCTGTTCCAGGATCGATCCGTCCACGATCGGGCTCCTCTCCCTCGTCATTGACAGGCACCAAGGCCCTTCCTAAAATCGTCGCATGCCGGCACGGGAACCAATCAGCCACATACTCATAATTATTTCTTCATTCGCCAAGAGGACGGCGACCGGCCTCGGGGCGGGCAGTCTGGCGGCGGCGGCCTGGACGGCCCTCGCCCTTTCGATCGCGATTTTCGTCTTCCGACGCGCCTGGCCCCTGGGCATCCTCCTGCCCTTCGGCGCGATCTTCTGCCTGGCGATAGCCTGGTTTCACTACCTCCGGGACGACGGCCTCGGGAAAAAGCCCGAAGAGCGGAGCACCCCGATCGAGGAAGCGATCCCGCCCGCAAAACCCTCCAGGACGCGCCGGGCCCTGGTATGGGCCGCCGTCGAGCTTGTCGTCCTGGCCGCGGCCCTTTATTCCTTCGCGGGGGTAGGTCGTACCTATTAATTATACCTTTTCCGAAAGGCAGCCTCCTCGGCCTCGTTCGCGAGGACGAAATGCCCAGGGAAGACCTCCCTCCAATCGGGCCGCGCCTTCGAGTAGTCGTGCATGGAGGGGTCGTAGAAGATAGGCGTTCTTTCGTGTTCGCGCCGAGGGTCGGGAATGGGGATGGCCGAGAGGAGGGCCCTCGTGTAACCGTGAAGGGGACGGGCGAAAAGTTCCTCGGTGGCGGAGAGTTCCACGATCTGGCCGCGGTTGATGACGGCGATGCGGTCGGTGATAAACCGCACAACGGACAGATCGTGGGCGATAAAGAGGTAGGTGAGTCCTTTTTCCTTCTGCAAGGCCGAAAGCAGGTTGAGGACCTGGGCCCGGATGGAGACGTCCAGGGCGGAAATCGGTTCGTCGCAGACGACGAGCTCGGGTTCCATGATTAGGGCCCGTGCGATTCCGATGCGCTGCCGTTGCCCGCCCGAGAACTCATGGGGAAAGCGCGAGGCGAACTCGGGAAGGAGCCCGACCTCGAGGAGGGCCTTCTCCACGAGCCGCGAGCGCTCCGCCTCGCCGAGGTCCTTCCGGACATTATGGAGCCCTTCGGAAACTATGTAGTCCACCTTTGCCCGCTCGTTGAGCGATGACATGGGGTCCTGGAATATCATCTGGATTTTCCGCACCACCTCGCGATCCAGACCGGCGTCGATCTTCCCCGCGATTTCCCGCCCTTTGAAGCGGATGGAACCGCCCGACACCTCGTTGATGCGCACTATCGCCCTGCCGATCGTGGTCTTGCCGGAGCCCGACTCGCCCACGAGTCCGAAGGTCTCGCCCCTGGCGATGGCGAAGCTGGCGCCTTGTACCGCATGGAGGACTTCTCCACCCTTGAGCCGGAAATCCACGCAGAGCTCGTTCACTTCGAGAAGGGGCCCGGCCTGTTCGTCGGTATTCATATGATCTCCCCGCGAAGACTCTCACGTATGGCCCGGATCGATTCAGGTGGATCAACGCGCGGCGCTCGCGGATCGAGAAGCCAGGTGGCGGCCCGGTGCGTCGGGCTCACCTCGAACATCGGCGGCTCGCGTTCAAAATCGATCTTTAGGGCGCGGGGATTGCGGGGAGCGAAGGCATCCCCCTTGATTTCCTTGAACAGGTTCGGGGGCGTTCCCGAAATCGAATAGAGGGGCCGCCCCTTCACCCCGAGCTGCGGCAGGGACGAAAGGAGG
>JAJXVS010000231.1 GCA_021782015.1 bacterium
TCACCCTCGAGGAACTTGTCGCGGCATGGAAGGGCGGATCGGAGCGATCAAAATGAAGGCAAGGGCTTTGGTCCTTCTCGGTCCCGGCACGAACAGGGACAGGGACGTGGTGGAGGCGATCGAGGCAGCAGGGGGCGAGGCCTTTATAGTACCGATGACCCGCGTCTCGGCTCGACAGTTCGAGGAGGCCGGGATGCTCGTGATCCCCGGAGGTTTTTCCTACGGCGATGCGCTGGGGGCCGGAGCCTTGCTCGCCCTCGATCTGGAGCGCCGCTTCGCCGACGAGGTCGGCGGCTTTGTCGAATCGGGCCGTCCCGTCATCGGTATCTGCAATGGCTTTCAGGCCCTGGTCAAATCGGGGATTCTCCCCGGCGGCTCGGGTGGCAGGGGCGGTGCAGGTCGCGCGGGTGGCACGGGTGTCGCAGGTAGCGGGGGCGGCGCGGGCAGCAGAGGCAGCGCTGGAGGCGCGGGCGGCCTATCCAGTGAACGCAAAATCACACTCGCGCGGAACGCGCGTGGGGGAGAGGCCCGGGGCGACTTCGAATGTCGTTGGGTTCGCCTCCATGCCCCCGCATCGAAGAGCCGCTGGACCGAGGGTCTGGGGGACTTCCTCTGTCCTGTGGCCCACGGGGAGGGACGGATCGCGGCGAGGGAGAATTCCGTCATCGAAGAATTGGTTGCCGATGGCCTGGTGGCCCTTCGGTACGCTGCTCCGGATGGGAGCCCCGCCGAAGGCGCCTGGCCGGCCAACCCGAATGGTTCGGCATTTGATATCGCAGGACTTTGCAATGCTGCGGGAAACGTGCTTGGGCTCATGCCGCATCCGGAAAACGCGATCAGGCCGCGGTCGAGGGCCGCGACGCTTCCGCACAATGAATTGACCGCCGTTCGCCTTTTCGCGAAGGGTCTGTGGATGGCGCTGGCATGATTCGGCCTTCGCGCCGAAAAGGGGGATGAGATGGACGCGGACGTGATCGGGCAGACTGCGGGGGAATTCGAACTTCCGCTTCCCTTCGGGGGGGCCGGCAAGGTGCGCGAATGGTATCGTCTCCCCGGAGCTAAGCGACTAATTGTTACGACCGATCGAATCTCGGCTTTCGACAGCGTCGTCGCGAGGGTGCCCCGCAAGGGGCAGGTCCTCAACCAGCTTTCGGCCTTCTGGTTCGAGCGGACTCGCGACATCGTACCGAATCACCTGGTCGCCGCGATCGATCCCCTCGCCTCGGTGGTGATCGAGGCGGAAGCCTTTCCCGTGGAAGTCATCGTCCGGGGGCGCATCACGGGAGTCACCTCGACGGCGCTCTGGAGGCGCTACGAGCTGGGCGAGCGGGATATTTACGGTTATGAGTTTCCCGAGGGTCTGCGGAAGAATGATGCCCTGGGCGCGCCGATCGTGACGCCGACGACGAAGGGGGGACCGACAGGCCATGACGAAAGGCTCACCTGCGCCGAGGTCGTGTCGGGAGGCTGGCTCGACGAGACGACTTGGGAGCGAGTGATGACGGCAGCCCTGGCGCTCTTCGAGCGCGGCCGCTCCATCGCCCGGAAGGCAGGCCTTGAGCTGGTCGACACCAAGTACGAATTCGGACGATCGCCCGACGGGGAGGTCCTCCTGATCGATGAGATGCACACTCCCGACTCGTCGCGTTTCTGGAAAATGTCGACGATGGAGGAGCGGATGGCCCGGGGCGAGGAACCGGAGGCGATGGACAAGGAATTCGTCCGGCTCGCCTTCGCGAGGCTCGGTTACAGGGGCGACGGGCCCATACCCTCGCTGCCGGCCGAGGTCTGGGAGGAGACGGGAGCGCTCTACAGAGGTGTCTACGAGGCACTCACCGGCAAGCCCTTCGTTCCTGTTGCCGACCCCGGCCCTGGGAAGGGCGCGACGGAGCGCATGATGGACGCCTTGTCGCGTGGGGGCTACCTATGAAGCGAGGTATTGTCATAATTATAATGGGATCCCGGTCGGACGAGGCGCATGCTCGAAAAATCGTCGAAGCCGCGTCGGGCCTCGGAATTGAGAGCGAGCTGCGCGTAGCCTCCGCCCACAAGAATCCCGGCGATCTTCTGGAAATTCTCGCGCGCTACGAGGCGGACGGGAGGCCCAAGGTCTATGTCACGGTGGCCGGCCGCTCGAACGCCCTTTCGGGTTTCGTCGACGGCGCGGTCAGGGCCCCCGTCCTGGCCTGCCCGCCGCCATCCGACGCCTACGGAGGAGTCGATCTCTGGTCAAGCGTCCGCATGCCGGGAGGCATTGCCGCGGCCCTCGTCATGGATCCAGCCAATGCTGCCCTTTTTGCGGCGAAGATCCTCGCTCTGGCCGATCCGTCCATCGAGGGCGGCATCCGGGTAGCCCGCGAGGCCCGCGTCGCCGAAATTCGGTCGGCCGACTCGGAGCTTCGGAGGAAGGAGGCCGGCGGACAGGCAGAGGTAAACGCAGATGCAAGTGCAGGCGCTGGAGCATCGGGCCGCCTCGGGGAAGGCACCAGATGAGCGGCCTCGGGGACAGCACCCGATGAGCGGCCCGAAGGAGGCATGCGGCGTCGTCGGGATAGCCATGGGTGAAGCTTCGGCAGCGGGATCGCATGACGCGGCGCGCAATGCCTTTTACGGACTCTTCGCCCTCCAGCATCGGGGACAGGAGGCGGCCGGCATCGCGTCCTCCGACGGTACGACGATCAGCTTGCACAAGGATGTCGGTCTCGTATCGCAGGTCTTCCGTGAGGGGACCCTCGAGCCGCTCAAGGGCCGACTTTCGATCGGCCACACGCGGTATTCGACCACGGGGCACTCATCCTTGCGCAACGCCCAGCCCTTCGTGATCGATACCCGCCACGGGCCCCTCGCCGTGGCGCACAACGGGAACATCGCCAACGCGCCGGCCCTGCGCAAAGCCCTCCTCGATCGGGGCATTGGACTCTCCTCCGCATCGGATACGGAGCTTCTGGCGATGGACCTTGCAGGAGCTGAAGGCAGGGACTGGCCCGAGCGCATCGCGAAGGCCATGGCGGGTTGGGTGGGCGCCTTTTCGCTTCTCGTGCTCACACGCGATGCCATCTATGCCCTGCGCGATCCCTGGGGGTTCCGGCCCCTGTCGAGAGCGGTCCTGGCCGACGGCAGCCACGCCTTCGCCTCCGAAACCTCCGCCCTTCGCATGCTCGGCGCCAAGGATTTCGAGGAGGTGGCCCCGGGACAAATCGTCGAGGCGCGAGGGAAGGGCTTCGAGACCTTCCATGGCATGGGTGGAGGCGCGAAGAGTTCCTGCGCCTTCGAGTATGTCTATTTTTCGCGCCCGGATTCCGAATGGAACGGGCGCAGCGTCCATGCCGCTCGCAGGGCGCTCGGGGCGATCCTCGCGGAGGAGGCGCCGGCCGAGGCCGACATCGTGGTACCGGTGCCGGATTCCGCCATACCTCCCGCCATCGGCTACGCCGCCGTCTCGGGCATTCCGTACGAAGAGGGGCTCGTCAAGAACCGCTACATCGGCCGGACCTTCATCGAGCCCACCGAGGCCCTTCGGAGGCGCGGTGTCGCCCTCAAATTCAGCCCCCTAGTTGAGAATATCGCAAATAAACGCATCGTCCTTGTCGACGACAGCATCGTCCGTGGGACGACGACCCGAGCCCTCGTCGAGCTGCTCCGCGGCGCCGGCGCCCGCGAAATCCATCTTCGGGTGGCGAGTCCTCCGATACGCCATCCCTGCCACATGGGCGTCGACATGGGCGATCCATCCGAACTCGTCGCCCGCCGCCTCGACGCCGAGGGCCTCGCGAAGGAACTGGGTGTCGAGAGTCTAGCCTGGCTCTCGCTCGGGGGACTCGGAAAGGCCATCGGCGTCTCGGGGCTCTGCGAAGCCTGTTTTTCGGGAAGGTATCCGATCCCGATCGACGAAGTCGGGGCGAAGACCCTTTTCGAAAGGAGCGGCCCATGAAGGTACTCGTCGTGGGCTCCGGCGGCAGGGAATCGGCCCTTGTCAGGGCCCTCGGGCGATCGCGATCGGTATCTGGCATGCTCGCGGCGCCCGGAAATCCGGACATCGCCGAGATTGCCCCAATTCATTCCATTCCCGTCGATGCCGTCGCCCGCCTCGTCGACCTCGCCGCCGCCGAATCCGTTGACCTGGTGGTCGTCGGCCCGGAAGCCGCCCTCGCCGCAGGCCTCGCCGATGCACTGGCCGAAAGGGGAATTCCCTGCTTCGGCCCTTCGCTTGCCGCCGCGAGGATCGAAAGCTCGAAGGTCTTCTCGAAAGAGTTCATGCGACGGCATTCCATCCCCACGGCTCGCGCGAGCGCCTTCCGCGAGGTCGGGCCGGCTCTCGATTTCGCCGTCGCCATGGAAGGTCTGCCCGTGCTCAAGGCCTCAGGCCTCTGCGCCGGAAAAGGGGTCATCCTCCCCGAAAGCCGGGACGAGCTGCAATCGGACATCGAGAGCCTCCTCGCGATAGGCGGCGCAGGTAGCGCAGGTGGCGCGGGTGGCGCGGGTAGTGCGGGTGGCGCGGGTAGCGCGGGTGGCGCGGGTAGCGCGGGTGGCGCAGGTAGCGCGGGCGGTGAAATCCTCGTCGAGGAGCGGCTCGCCGGCGAAGAGGTCTCCATCCTGGCCTTTTCCGACGGGAAGGATTGGGCGGCCATGCCAGCGGCCCGAGACCACAAGCGTCTTCTCGATGGAGACCGCGGACCCAACACGGGCGGGATGGGCTCCCATGCGCCTGTCCTTTCTCCGATCACCACCGAAGAGTTGGCCGAAATAGTCATAGCTCCTGCGATTCGGGGCCTCCGCGAGGAGGGGACGCCTTTCGTGGGGGCCCTCTTTGCGGGCGTGATCCTCACGGCCGAGGGGCCGAAGGTTCTCGAATACAATTGCCGCTTCGGGGATCCCGAGACCCAGGTGATTCTTCCTCTCCTGGAGTCGGACCTGGCCGAGGTCCTCCTGGCCTGCGCCCTCGGGCGCCTTCGCGAAATCAAGCCGCGATGGCGCGATGGTTATGCCGCCTGCATCGTGCTGGCCTCGGAGGGCTATCCCGAGGCACCGCATTTTGGGGGGACGATCGCCCTTCCATCAAAGGTGCCGCCCGAAAGTTGGATCCTCCAAGCCGGGACCCGGCGTGAAGGATCGCGGCTCGTCGCCGCCGGGGGCCGCGTTCTCGATGCGGTAGCCTTGGGCGGAACACTGGACGAGGCCCTCGGTCGCGCCCGGCTGCTCGTCGATTCGGTGCGGCTCGAAGGATCCCATTATCGAAGGGACATCGGAGCCGCCCAAAGCCTCGAAGCCGCCGCCCGAGCCTCGCTTCAGGGCCTCTCGCCCTCATCTTCGCGGGCCTACGCCAGGTCGGGCGTCGACATCGACGCCGGCAATCGCGCCGTCGAGCTCATGAAAGGCGCCGTCATCTCCACCTATGACAGGAGGGTGATCGCGGGAATTGGTTCCTTCGGCGGCATGTACGACGTCTCGGCCCTCAAATCCATGGCGAATCCAGTGCTCGTATCCTCCACGGACGGCGTCGGCACCAAGACGAGCCTCGGCGTCTCTCTCGGAAGGCACGCAGGCCTCGGCGAGGACATGGTCAACCACTCGATCGACGACATCCTCGTACAGGGTGCCAGGCCGCTCTTCTTCCTCGATTACATCGCCGCCTCGAAATTGGCGCCCGAGACGATTGCAGAGATCGTCGGAGGGATGGCCGCCGCTTGCCGGGCGGCCGGCTGCGCCCTCATCGGCGGGGAGACCGCCGAGATGCCGGGAACCTACCGAGAGGGAGAAATAGACATAGCTGGTACAATCGTCGGCGGGCTCGAGCGCGACAAGGCTCTTCCGAGAGGCGATCTGGCCCCCGGTGACCTTCTCGTGGGCCTCCGGTCCTCGGGGCTCCATACCAACGGCTACTCGCTCGCCCGCAGGGCCTTCGAAGGCATCGATCTCCTCGCCAGGCACGAGGGGCTGGGCGAGAGTCCGGCCGACGCCCTTCTCAGGCCCCATCGCTCCTACCTCCACCTCCTCGAAGCGGCTCTCGACGCTCTTCCATCGCCCGTCAAGGCCCTCGCCCATATCACGGGCGGCGGCTTCATCGAGAATATCCCGCGCGTACTCCCTGCCGGAATCGATGCCGTCGTCCGATGGGGAAGCTGGGAGATTCCGCCGATCTTCAACCTGATACGTGGGCTTTCG
>JAJXVS010000232.1 GCA_021782015.1 bacterium
TCACCGGGTGGATGATGGCCTCGTGAGCGGCGAGCTTGCGCGGATCGGAAAAGACGATGGCGCCGAGGAGCTTCCGGTCGAGGCGTCCCTCCGCGTCGATGAGGCCTCGGCCGAAGCGCTCCCGCGTCTCCGCGTCGAAGCGCCCGACCACCTCGTCGCGGGCGATTTCGAGGGCCTGGTGGCCCAGACGATCGACGTCGATCGAGGTCCAGCCCCGCCTTTCCAGCATCTCGGCGACGGTGTTCTTGCCGGCGCAATAGCCGCCCGTCAGTCCTATGAGGATCAATGCAGGTCTCCCCATCGGCATGCCGAAGTCGTCACGCCTAAAGCCGCCATTCAATGCAAGTCTCCCCATCGGCGTGCCGAAGTCGTCACGCCTAAAGCCGCCCTTCAATGCAAGTCTCCCCATCGGCGTGCCGACTCTATGGAAACGCGGAGGGGAACGCGGAGCTCGATGGCTCCCTCCATCTCGCGCTTGATGATGTGGCCGCAGGTCGTGGCCTGGGCCTCGGGGACCTCGACGATGAGCTCGTCGTGCACCTGGAGGAGGATGCGGGCCTCGGGCAACTCTCGTCGCAGGGCCCGATCCACCGCGAGCATGGCGAGCTTCATGATGTCGGCCGCCGAGCCCTGGATGGGGGTGTTCACGGCCACCCGCTCAGCCGCCGACTTTTCCGTCTTGTTGCCTGAATTGATGGCCCGGATGGGGCGGCGCCGCCCGAGAATGGTCGTCGTGTAGCCCGTCCTTTCCACCTCGGCGACGGTCGTCCTGATGAACTCGCCCACGCCGGCGTAGGTCTTGAAATAGGCGTCGATGAAGGACTGGGCCTCGCTCCGGGATATTTTCAATTCGTTGGATAATCGGAAGGCGCTCATCCCGTAGATGACCCCGAAGTTGATGGTCTTGGCGATCCGTCGCATATCGGAGTTCACCATCTCCTCGAAGACCTTGAAGATGAGGCTCGCCGTGCGCCGGTGTACGTCGATGCCCTCGCGGAAGGCCTGGGCGAGGCCGGGGTCTCCCGAGAGGTGGGCGAGGACCACGAGCTCGATCTGCGAGTAGTCGGCCGAGACGAGCAGCATCCCCTCGGCCGCCTTGAAGGCCGTCCGGATCCGCCTCCCGTCCTCGTCGCGGATGGGGATGTTCTGCAGATTGGGATCGCGGCTCGACAGGCGCCCTGTCGCCGCCCCGATTTGCGAATAATGCGTATGAACGCGGCCCTCGCGCTCGGCGATCTCGGCGAGGGGACCCACGTAGGTGCCCGCGAGCTTGGCCAGTCCCCGGTGTTCGAGGATCTTTGCCGGCACCGGGTCGAGGGAGGCGAGTTCCTCGAGGACACTCGTGTCCGTCGAGAACCCGGTCTTCGTCTTCTTGCCGGAGGGAAGTTTTCGCTCGACGAAGAGCACTTCCTGGAGCTGCTTGGGCGAGGCGATGTTGAACTCGCGGCCGCAGAGTTCGTAGATCTCGCCCTGAAGGCGCGCGAGGCGGAGCTCGATCTCCGAGCCGAATTCGCGCAAGGCCTTCGCGTCGACCTCGATGCCGGCGGCCTCCATCCGCGACAAAAGCGGCACGAGGGGCATCTCGAGCTCGCGGAAGAGCTTGCCCAGGCCCGCGGCCTCGAGTTCCGGCTCCATCAAGAGCCAGAGCCTCAGCGTGAGATCGGCGTCCTCGGCCGCATAACGCGTCGCCTTGTCGAGGGGCACGTCGGCGAAGCTTCCGCCCTTGGGCACGACCTCGCCGAACTCGATCCCGCGATAGCCCAGTCGCCTTTCGGCAAGGGCCTCCAGGCCGAAGCCCCGGCCTCCCATCCCGCCGCCGGCCTCCGTGCCACCGGAGGCGGCCGAGCCCTCAGCGTCCAGGAGGAAGGCCGCGATCATCGTGTCGGAGAGGGGGCAGCGCATGACCAACCCCGCCTGGGCGAGGACCGAATAGTCATATTTGATATTTTGCCCGATGACGAGGACGTCCCCGCGCGAAAAAAGCCGGTCGAGCTCGGCGAGGGCCTCGGCGAGGGGCAGGCCGGAGCCTTCAGGACATCGGATCGGCACATAGACCCCGACTTTGGCTTCCAGCGAAAGTGAAAAACCTACCAATTGCGCCTTTCGTTCGTCGAGGGAATCGGTCTCGCAGTCGAAGGCCGCCCGTTTCGCCTCGATGCACCGATCGACGAAGGCAGAAAGCTCTTTAAGTGTTGTTAGTGTCGCATAACGTCCCTCTCCGAGGAGTCCTGGGTCGACATCCGGAAGACTTCGCGCCGCACCCGCACCCGCGTCCGCCGCGCCCGCCACACCCGCCACACCCGCGCCCCCGCCGCCCGTACCCGCCACGGCACCGGCCGCCGCCACTGCGCCGCCGCCTGCACCCACAACGGCGCCGGCCAGCCCCACAGCCCCCGCCACTCCGGTCACACCCACGGCGCCCCCCGCCGCCCCTGCAGCACTCGCCCGTTTCGCCTTCTCCGTCGGGAAAAGCCCTCCCGAATTCGGCGGCGTCGCGGCCACGAGGCTCTTCATTCCCTCGCGGACGAAAAGCGCGTTGGCAGCCTCCCGGTCGAGGCCCGACAGCTCCAGCTCGTCGAGATTCGTAATAGGCAGGGCTACATTCTTTTCAAGTGTTATCAATTTCTTGGAAAGCTCGGCTGAGGCTCGGCCCTCCTCCAGCTTCTTCCGGAGCGAGTCGGGCTTCACCTCGTCCAGCCGGGCGTAGATCGCATCGACCGAGCCGAACTGCGACAGGAGCTTGCCCGCCGTCTTGTCGCCGACGCCCTTGACGCCGGGCACGTTGTCGGAGGCATCGCCGGTGAGGGTGAGATAGTCGAGAATGCCCTCGGGCCCGACCCCCCATTCGGCGCGCACCTCCTCTGCGCCGAAGGATTGGTAGACGAAACCCGAGCCGGGACGCAGAGCCTTCACGCTTCCGCCGACGAGCTGGAGGAGATCCTTGTCGCCGGAAACGATCCAACACTCACGATCTTCGGCCCGCGCCCGTTCGGCCAGGGTCGCGATCACGTCGTCGGCCTCGAAGCCCTCGGCGCGAAGGATAGGCGCCCCGAGGGCGCGGAGCAGCTCCTCGACGAGGGGCACCTGTTCGTGGAGCTCCTCGGGCGTCTTCTGCCGAGTCGCTTTGTATTGTGCGTACATTTCGTGGCGAAAAGTCTTGCCCTTCGGATCGAAGACGGCCGCGAAGGCGCCAGGATTTCGTTCATCGAAAAGTTGGAACACGAATTTGAAAAACCCGAAGGCCGCCCCCACGTTGCGCCCCGCCGGCGATAGCAAAGGCCGGTTCATGAAGGCGAAATAGGAGCGGTAGATGAAGGCGTAGGAATCGAGGAGATACAGGGGAGGCTTCATGCCCAGAGGATAACAGGACGCCGCGAACATTGGAAGTTCCACCCGAAGCCCTCTCTTCCAAAGTGTAGAGGCAGAGGTGACAAGGGTTGCATTGTGACGAATCGCCAGGTCGATCGAGTCTTTTGCGGCATGAAGACTGCCTGTCCTTCGCCAACGGCGGGCCTCGCCCTCTATGAAGCGTTTGTGCCTCCCTTTCAGCGCCCCATGGTCTGGTGGTTCTCAAGGCAAGAACCTTCAATCCATGTCGGGAACTTTTGTTCCTTGCGGTTTTAGAATTGCCGTTGTATGATCGCTTTGGTTGGGTATTTCAATCAACCAAAGCGGGACGTAGGGGAAAACTCGGTATGGAGACAATGGCTTTGCAAGCCCATGCTGCCTGCATTTCTTAGCCGGGGGTCTGATCGGGTTCTCCGCAAAGGGATTTGGTCAAAAAAGGGGGGGGCGTCGAGAAACTACGGAGATTGTCGTTCCGCTGGATTCAGACGATCGAGTCGGGGATGGTGAGGCGGGAATCCGCTTCTCCTCCGCCTCGCGCGATGATCACGGTGGCTGAAATAAAGCCAAAGGAGCCTCCCTCTCGCGTCTGGGCGCGCGGCGGGAGGAGAATTTTGCTTCCTGCTCGGATGAATCATAATAATTCATATCATTATTATATTGACAAAGCCGGAAGGTGGGCCAATCCTATCGCAATCGGCGTTGCCGAGTTCGAAGACTTGCGGCGGACCTTGGTTGGGCTTGCGTCGGTTCTTTCCCCTGCTCATGTCCGGTTGTAAGCCGAATCGGTCTCTAGGAGAGTGGAGATGAAGAAATCGTACCTGAGAATCATCATGGCCCTATTCGCCTTGGTGCTGGCGGCATCGGCCTTTGGCGCCCCCGGCGACACCCTGCCACGCAATGAAACCCTGTACTTCAACGGACAGCAGTGGGGCCCCGTCAACGGCTGGAACCCCTATTCTTCCAACAACAACAACGCCATGGGCGTCGCCCAGCAGGACAACGCTCGCGTCATAGTCTTCGAAAGTCCCTATATCTACAATATGATGGATGGAAAGCAATATCCCTTGCTCGCTGACGGTCCCTGGGCCTGGAACGCGAAGCGGACCGAGATCACCTTCAAGATCAAGGCCGCCGCGAAATGGAGCGATGGCACCCCGGTCACAGCTGATGACGTAGCCTATACCTGGTATGCCAATATCAAGTACGAGACCCAGGCCGGCGTCAACTCCAAGGACTACATCGACACTATCACCGCGTTGGATCCGAGCACGGTTCTCGTCAAGGCCAAGCTGGGCAGCGACGGCAAGCCCGTCAATCCTCTCCAGGTGATTGCCTATCTGAGTAACAATTATGTCATCCAGAAGGCCTGGACCCAGAAGCTTGAGGCCCGCTGCGGCGGCGACGCGACCAAGTTCAAGGCCGATCCCGCGGACGACTTCGTCTCCTCGGGACCCTATACCAAATACTTCAGCGACGCGACGAAGGTCGTCTACGTCCGCGATGACAATTACTGGGGCAAGGATTCTTCCATGTGGGGCAAGCTGCCCGTGCCGAAGTACCTGGCCCACACGATCTTCTCCGACAACAACGCCGGTTTCGCGGCGTTCAAGGCCGGACAGGTTGATGTCAGCCAGCAGTTCAACCCCAACATCCAGGACCTCTGGCTCAAGGACAATCTCCCCATCTCCACCTACCTCCCCAAGGCTCCCTACGGCATCGGCGCCAGCCTGCCCACCGCCTTCTACAACCTGAAATCCTACGGACTGGACCAGGTCGCCGTCCGCAAAGCCATCGCGATCGCCGTCAATTACCAGACGATCATCTCGAATGCCATGACCAACCAGTCGGCGACCTTCACCCAGGTTCCGCGCTCGCTCATGAATCCCACGGCGGGCGAGCAGGCCTTGTATGACCATGCCGCGGTCAAGTCCCTCCAGTGGACGGGGAATGACATCGCGGGCGCCAAGAAGCTCCTGGATGCCGCCGGGATCAAGGTGAATCGCGACGGCTGGCGCGAATACAAGGGAAAGAAACTCACCTACGTCGCGACCTGCCCCAACGGCTGGTCCGATTGGCAGGCCGCGATCGAGGTGGTGGCTGCCGCCGGAAAGGCGATCGGCATCGATATTACGACCAACTACCCCGAATGGTCCGTTTACCAGACTGTCGTCACCAACGCGCCCCTTCCTCCCACCGGGTATGACATCCTCATGATGTGGAGCGACGGCGCGGGCCCGACCCAGCCATGGGGAAGGATCCGCCATCTTATCAGCGGCGAATTCGCCGGAACGACCAACAACTGGAACGGCAACTGGGGTGGCTACGTCAATCCGGTCGCCGACAAGCTGATCCAGGAGATACCCTCGGAAAACAATCAGGCCAAGCTTAAAGAAATCTACACCCAGTTAGTTAAAATATATCTGACCGATGTCCCCTCCTTCACCCTCATGTATCGCCCCCAATCCTTCCATGCCGTGAACGAAAGCGTGTGGACCAACTTCCCGCGCGAAGGCGATGGCACCAAGCCTGTCGTTCCTCCCCTCGACATGACCGATGGCTATGGCATCGCGGGCCTGTATAATCTGAAGCTCGTCAAGTAAGGGATATTCGCCCGAGACAGCCATGCACCGCCAAGCGTTGCATGGCTGCTTTTTCTGCACAGTGGGCAGGGGGCTCGTAGTCATCTGGGAGGCGTCGCGTTGAAAGGGTATAGACAGTATTTCTTCAAGAAATTGGGGTGGTTCGTCGCCACCTTCGCCTTTGCCTTCGTTCTGAATTTCACCCTGCCGCGCCTCATGCCGGGT
>JAJXVS010000233.1 GCA_021782015.1 bacterium
CGGCCTGCCCGGCATTCCGCGAAGGATTGTAAATCATCGAAAGGATATCCCCATAGGACGAAATCCTGAGCACCTTGGCCGCCGGGCCATTCGAGATGTAAAAGACCCCGTCCCGCATGGTCATGCGGGTCTTTACGGAGCTATCGGTTCCCTCGACCTGAAAGAGATTGATTTGATCCTCGGCAGGTCCGTAGCCGAGCGTGAAGAGTTGCACCCTCGGCACCTTCGTCGCCGTCGCCATCCGCGAACAGGAGTTCTGTACCACGATGGCCATGATCCCAAGAAGAAGGAAGGCACTGCGTCGCCCATAGGTTTTCACGCGTCCAGTAGAGCCCCGCCATCGAGAGGATGTCAATTAAGCGCCGTTCACGCGGCCTCGCGGAGCTCCGATAGGCCGCTCGCCTTCCCGATTCCCGACTCACCGGAAGCCAGAGCATGCAACCCGTTGACCCCCTTTCCATGCGGAAGGTAGATTATCCCCATGGCAACGAACATACTCGCGTCTCTCTTCGGTTCCAAAAAAGAGCGCGATATCAAGCATCTGCTTCCTTATCTGCATACGATCGGCGAATACGAACACAGGATGCTTTCGCTTTCGGATGCGGACTTCCCGATAGAAACATCGAAATTCAGGGAGCGACTGGCGAAGGGCGAAAGCCTGGACGACATTTTGCCCGAAGCCTTCGCGCTGGCGAGGGAAGCCGCGCGCCGCGTTCTCGGGGAGCGGCCCTTCGACGTCCAGATGATCGGGGGCATGGTTCTCCACGGGGGCAAGATCGTCGAAATGAAGACCGGCGAAGGAAAGACCCTGTCCTCGGTCGCGGCCACCTACCTCAACGCGATCCCCGGCGAAGGCGTCCATGTCGTCACCGTCAACGATTATCTGGCCGAGCGCGACTCCCAATGGATGGGGCGCGTCTTCAAATTCCTCGGACTGTCGGTGGGCTGCATCCTTTCCAACATGGACAACGAAGCCCGCCGCCAGGGCTACGCCTGCGACATCACCTATGGTACCAATAATGAGTTTGGTTTCGACTATCTCCGCGACAACATGACCTGGAGTCCCGAGGGGCGGGTCCAGCGCGGTCACAACTATTGCGTGGTCGACGAAATCGATTCAATCCTCATCGACGAGGCACGGACTCCCCTCATCATCTCGGGCCCGGCCGAGGACGATACCTTCAAGGTCAACGAGGTCAATCGCCTCGCGTCGCAGCTGGTCGAGGTCAAGAAGAATCCCGTCACTGGAGAATACCCCAAGGAAGAGGAAGGCGAAGCCCTCGAGGGCGACTACAAACTCGAGGAAAAGTCCAAGCGCATTTCCTTCTCGCCCCAGGGCATGGCGAAGATCGAGGAACTCCTTTTGAAGCGGGGCCTGATCAAGGGTTCACTGTTCGACGAATCCAATTTCGAATTCGTACATTATTTTACGCAGGCGGTGAAGGCCCATGTCCTCTTCGCCAAGGATACGGACTATGTCGTGCAGGACGGACTCGTCCAGATCGTCGATGAGTTCACGGGCCGCATCCTCCATGGGCGCCGATATTCCGACGGCCTCCACGAGGCGATCGAAGCCAAGGAACGCATCAAGATAGCGAGGCGCAACCGGACCCTGGCGACCATCACCTTCCAGAATTATTTCCGCCTCTACAAGAAAATTTCGGGGATGACGGGCACGGCCGACACCGAAGCCTCCGAATTCTCCAAAATCTACAATCTCGACGTGGTCGTCATTCCGACCAACCGCCCCGTGGTCCGCGTCGACGAGAACGATCTCGTCTTCCTCAACGAAAGCGAAAAATTCGAGGCCATTTGCGACGAGATCGGCGAGGCCCACAAGAAGGGCCAACCCGTCCTCGTGGGCACCGTATCGATCGAAAAGTCTGAAAAGCTCTCGGCCATCCTCACTAGGCGCGGGCTCCGCCACGAAGTGCTCAACGCCAAGAACCACGCCCGCGAGGCCCTGATCATCGCCGAGGCCGGAGCAAAAGGTTCCGTTACAATTGCGACGAATATGGCCGGTCGCGGGACCGACATCAAGCTCGGAGGCAACCCCGAGTACCATGCCCGCCACGCCGCCGGCAGCCAGGCGACCGAGGAGCAATACGCCGCGGCCCTCAAGACCGCCTTCGAAAAATGGCGGGGAGATTATGACGAGGTGAAGGCGGCCGGAGGCCTCTACGTCATCGGCACCGAGCGCCACGAGTCACGGAGAATCGACAATCAGCTCCGCGGCCGTTCGGGACGGCAAGGCGATCCGGGCCGATCCCAGTTCTTCATTTCACTCGACGACGACCTCATGCGCCTTTTCGGTGGAGACAATTATAAAGGCCTCATGACGAGGCTCGGCATGAAACCGGGCGAGCCCATCTACCACCCCCTCCTCAACCGGACAATCGAGAACGCCCAGAAAAAGGTGGAGGAACGCAACTTCGAAATCCGCAAGCACCTCCTCGAATACGACGATGTCCTCAATCAGCAACGCAAGTTCATCTACGAGGAACGCAACGCCATTCTCAAGGATGCCGACCTCAAGAAGAGGGCAAGGGACACGGCCATCGAAATGGTCGACAACTTCCTTGCGGCCTGGGAGGAGGACCAGAAAAGGGAACAGGGCCAGGCCTACGCCGAAATGCAGGGAATTTTGCGAGAGAATTTCAACATCCAACTGCCCTACCGTTCCGACGTGGCCAGGACAAAGCCCGTGGCCGAACTCGCGGTCGAGGCCGCCCGCCTCCTCGATTCCGACCTCCAATCCAAGCTCTCCTTCGCGGGCGAGGAAAATCTCAACCAATTCATACGAATACAGTATCTTCAGGCCATCGATGCCCGGTGGCTGGACCACCTCGAATCGATGGAGGCTTTGCGCGAAGCCGTCTACCTCCGCTCCTACGGACAGAAAAATCCCCTCCTCGAATACAAGCTCGAGGGTTTCGACATCTTCGAGCGGATGATCGAGGACATCAGGAAGTCGATCGCCCAGAGGCTCTTCCTCGTGAGGATTCAGGCTCCGGAAACCCGCCAGGCGGCGCCCGTCGTTCCGCGCTCCGTCAGCGCGAGCCACGAGGCCTCGGGCCAGTTCGGAGGCGCGGGGGGCTCCGGCGCCGCCGCGTCGGGAGGAGCGCAGCGTTCAGCCGTGGCGGAGGCCGCGAGGCCCGAGAATGCGACGGTCGTCCGGGCGGGAGCGAAGGTGGGCCGCAACGACCCCTGCCCCTGCGGTTCCGGGAAAAAATACAAGCATTGCCATGGTCAGTGAGAGGATGCCCTCCCCTCGCTGATCCGGGCCGCTTTGGTTATGTCGCTCAACTGGAAGGAAATCGACCTCGTCCTATCTGAACTCGACATTGTCGGAGCGCAGGTGCAGCGCATCGAACAGCCCAGCTACGACACGATCGTCCTGGGTCTCTATGGGCATGGGGTCGAAACCCAATTGTTGCTTTCGGTCGCCCAGGGCGCCTGCCGCATTCATCGACTTGACGGGCGCCCGCCCAAAAACGAGCGACCGCTCCGATTCATGGAATGCCTTCGATCGAGGATCAGGGGCGGCAGGCTCCTCGCGATCGAACAGCTCGGCGACGATCGCATCGTCCGCCTGGCGATTTCCGTCGCCGAGGGCACGAACGAGGATCGCAATGAGGGGGAAGGCGAAGGGGCGAAGGCCCAACGCCTCTACCGCCTGTACGCGAGGCTGTGGTCGGGCGCCGGCAACATCCTCCTCTGCGAAGAGGACGACACGATTATCGACGCGATCGCGCGGCGTCCGGCCAAGGGAGAGCTGTCGGGCAAGGGCTTCGAGCCCCTGGGGGGGAGGAGGCCGCCGAAAGCCGGCAGGGAAGCCCCCCAGGAAGACCATGGGTCCGGGGCGGCCGAGCCGGACCTTCCCCGGCCGCGGAAGGTTTTCGAGGTGAGGGACCTGCCGGAGCCGGCCGGCCAGGCTGGAGCCTCCTTCAATGAAAAGGTCGCGGCCTGGTACGCGGAACGAGGCGGGGAGCTGTCTCGCGAAAAGCTGCTGGAGAACGCACGCGAGCGTTTTGCCAAGCGAAGGACCCTCCTTGAGACGAGGATCGCCGCCCTCGAATCGCAGGCCGTCAGCTTCAGGAATTCGGAACGGAACCGCGAGCTCGGCGACCTGGTGATGGCCAATCTCGGATCGACCCCGGATGGGCGGTACCTCGCCGTCGAGGACTTTTTCCGGGGCGGTCCCCTTCTCGTGGAAATCAATCCATCCCTCTCGCTGCCGGCCAATGCGGCGCGGTATTACGAACGCGCGAAAAAGGAGGCTTCAGGCCTCTCGGAAGTGGAGCAGGAAATCGCGCGATGGCGCGGCGAACTGGCCTCGGAAGCGGCGGAACTCGAGCGCCTCGAGGGCCTGTCCGATCCCCTCCTCATCGCGAGAGGCCTCGAAAAGGGAGGCACGACCAGGGAAAGCCGCGAGCGCCGCTACCCGGGGCTTTCGCTCGAGCGCTCAGGCTGGACGATACTCATCGGCCGTTCGGCCAAGGAAAACGACGAGCTCCTTCGTCACAATGTCAGGGGTTCCGATCTCTGGCTCCACGCCCGCGATTGGGCTGGTTCATATGTATTCATACGATCGAGACGCGACAAGAGCGTGCCCCTCGAGATTCTCATCGATGCCGGAACCCTGGCCCTCCACTATTCGAAGGGTAGGGAGGCCGGCGAGGGAGACCTCTACTACACCTTCGTCAAGTACCTCCGGAGAGCGAAAGACGGCCCCAAGGGCCTCGTGATTCCGACGCAGGAGAAAAACCTGCATGTGCGCATCGACGAGGCCAGGCTTCGCGAACTCCGGGCCCTCATCGGCGCCGAACAGGATTGAGCGAAGGCGAGGTGGGAGCCAGCCTGAGACCCTCCTTGCCCAGCCCCACCCTGACGACGGCGCCCGGGCCGGCCTTTCCCGCGAGGATGAGCTCCGAAAGCGGATCTTCGATTTCGGCCTGGATGAGGCGCCTCATGGGACGGGCGCCATAGACGGGATCGTAGCCTTTGTCGGCAAGCCAATTTCGGGCGGTCTTCGTCACATCGAGCGAGAGCCCCCGCGCGGCCACGCGCCGGCCGAGCTCCGACAGTTCGATGTCGAGGATCGAGGCGATCTCCTTGCGAAGCAGTGGTCGGAAGACCACGATGTCGTCCAGCCTGTTGATGAACTCGGGATTGAAACGTCGCTTGAGCTCGGAAAGGCTCGCCGATTTGACCTCGGAGTAGGAGAGCAGCCTTTCCTCGGTGCGGAATCCCAGTCCCCCCGTGGACAACTCCCTTGCGCCGACATTGCTCGTCATGATGACCACGCAGTTCCGGAACGATACAGCGTGACCGAGGTTGTCCCGAAGCTCTCCTTCCTCAAGCAATTGGAGAAGCAGGTTGAAGACCTCGGGATGGGCCTTCTCGATTTCGTCGAAGAGGACCACGGAATAGGGTCTGCGACGGATTTTTTCCGTAAGCATTCCACCTTCTTCGTAGCCGACATAGCCAGGAGGGGAGCCGACCAGACGAGCCGAATTGTGTCGTTCCATGTAGTCGGACATGTCGATGCGCACGAGGGCGTCGTCGCTGCCGAACAGGAGTGAGGCGAGGGTCTTTGCGACAAGGGTCTTGCCGACGCCTGTGGGGCCCAGGAACATGAAGGAACCTAAGGGCCTTCGTCCATCCGAGACGCCCGATCTTGAGCGTCGGATCGCAGCGGCGACAAGGGTGATGGCGTCGACCTGCCCCACGACTCTCCGGTGCATTTCCTCTTCGAGGCCAAGGAGTTTGGCGGTCTCGTTTTCGGCCAGACGGCCGAGAGGGATGCCCGTCGCCTCCGAGAGGATGAGCTGCAGATCATTTTCCGTGACGGGGAAACTGGCGCTGCCCCCGGCCGCCAGCCACTCGGCCTTGACCGCCTCGAGTTTTATGCGGAGAGCCCTGACCCTGTCGCGAATCTCGGCCGCTCGCTCGTAATTCTGGGTCGACACGAGAGCCAGTTTCTCTTCGGTCAGGCGCGCAATCTCCTCCTCGATGTCGCTCAATTCTGCGGGGCGCTTGGGACTCGCGATTTTGCGGAAGGCTCCGGCCTCATCGAGGAGATCGATGGCCTTATCGGGAAAGTGGCGCTCGGGCAAATATCTTTGCGAAA
>JAJXVS010000234.1 GCA_021782015.1 bacterium
GAGGTAGATCCGATAGCGGTCGATCAGGACCACGAAACTTCGCTTTTCTTTACGCATCGTCGCGCCCCAGGCTCCGGAGGGATTTGGCGCTGATGCCGACGACGATGATGAAGATCACGCCGCGCACCATGCCTTGCGAGAAGGTCCCGATCGAGAAACTACCGATCTGGACCAGGGTCATGATGTTGTTCAGTATGCTGATGATAAGCGAGCCTCCGAGGACGCCGAGTATGTTTCCGCGACCGCCCGCGAGGGTCATGCCGCCGATGACGATTACCGTCACCGCGCTGAAGTCGTAGCCCGCGCCGTTGTACCAGGCTCCGACCCGCGACAGCGAGGTGATGGCGAGGCCGCCGATCGTCGCGGTGAAGGCCGCGAGCACGAAGGCGATCATCACCATCCTCTCGACCTTGATGCCCGAGAACTTGGCGGCCTTGTAGGCCGAACCGGTGATCTTGAGTTTCACGCCGAAGGAGGTCTTGGTCAGGACGAACTGGCCCACAATCACGAGAACTATGAGAATGACGAGGGGCAGCCCAATCAGGTTGAAAAAGCGCGTCCGGTAGATCCCGTCGAAGAGGGCGATGGCTCCCTTGTCCTGGCTGATCATGTCCGGGTAGATCTGCTTGTTGACCCAGATCAGCCTGATTATGCCCATCGTCACGTAGTTGACCGCGAGGGTCCAGATGATGGGATTCGCCTTGAACTTGCCGATCACATAGCCGTTGAGGAGGCCGATCAGGAGGCCGGCGACGAAGGCGCCCAAAATGGCCGGCAGAAATCCGAAACGAAGGAGCTCCACGCAGATGTAGCCGGTGAAGGCCATCGTCGTCGGGACCGACATGTCGGCGAACTGGCCCGAATAGGTGACGAAGGCCATGCCCATCGCGACGATGCCGATGAGGGCGACGTTGTCGATGATGTTGAGCATGTTCTTGAAGGAAAGGAATCCCGAAATGGCGCCGGTGGCCTGGAGGATGGCCCCGAGGACCAAGAAGAGGACCGCGATGCCGTAGATGCCCGTGGTGTTGACTAGACGGGAAAAGAGGCCCGCGCGGAGGCCCCGTTCATCCTTGCGTCCTTCCGATCCCGCGGCGTCGACGCTCGCGCCTTTGGTGTTGTCCGCCATTACGCACCTACCTTCGCGGTCGTGCCGGCGGCGCCGGCGCCCCTTCCCATATCGCCATTGGCGGCGAGGAGAAGGCTTTCCTCATCGCATTCGCTCCAGGGCATCTCGCGGATGAAATGACCCTTGCGCATTATGAGGATTCGGTCGCAAAGCCCGACCAGCTCCGGGAGGTCCGAGGAGATCAGAAGCACCGTGCATCCTTCCCTCGCGAGTTTCTCGATGGAGGCGTGGATGGTCATCTTGGCGCCGATGTCGACACCGCGTGTCGGCTCGTCGAGGATGAGGACCCGCGGTTCGCTCGCGAGCCACTTCGCCAGGAGGACCTTCTGCTGGTTCCCTCCCGACAGGTTCCCGACCGTCCGCGAGGGATCGGGGGGATTGATCGACAGTTCGGAGATCAGACGGGAGACCGCGGGGCCGCCCTTCGACTTCGAGAAAATCGAACCGGCGGAAAGCCTGTCCACGATGGCTGCGAGTATGTTGTCGTCCATCGCCAGCCTGAGGGCGAGCCCTTCGATCTTCCTGTCCTCGGTCAAATAGGCTATTCCCTGGTCGAGGAAATCGGCCATCGAGGAGCCCGATACCGGCTTGCCGTCGAGTTCCATGGAACCCTCGTCGGCCCGGTCGAGGCCCACGAGGACGCGGGCCAGCTCGGTGCGCCCAGCGCCGGAGAGCCCGCAGATTCCGAGGATCTCCCCCTTCCTGGCCTCGATATTCACCTCGTGGAAGAAACCGAAGCGGGAGAGGTTCTTGATGCGGAATCGCACCTCGCCGATGGATCGCTCGCCCCGCTTGTAGAAATCCTTCACGGAGCGGCCGACCATCATCTGTACTATTTCCTCACGCGTGATCTCGCCGATGGGCCTGGTTGCCACCTTCTTGCCGTCCCGCATGATCGTCACCCGGTCGGCGATGCCGAAAATCTCCGGCAGGTGATGCGAAATGTAGACGATGGCGATGCCGCGGTTCTTGAGGTTCTGGATGATTTCGAAGAGTCTCTGGACCTCTTCGCGGGAAAGGGCGCTGGTCGGTTCGTCCATCACGAGGATGCAGGGGTTGTTGCCGAGCACCTTGGCGATCTCGACCAGCTGGGCTTCGTGCTGACTGATGTCCTCGATGGGGAGGTTCGGGTCGAGGTCCAGCCCCACGTGCTTGAGAAGTCCGGCGGCCATGTCCAGGGCGCGCTTTTTGTCGAGGAATGGCCCCTTTCGCGGCAACCTGCCGGCGAGGAGATTCTCGACGATGCTGATGGGCCGTGCGAGGCTCAACTCCTGGTAAATCATACCAATACCGAATTTCTTGGCCATGGTTGGCGAATGGAGGGTCACGACCTTGCCGTTGACCGCGATGTCGCCGCTGTAGTCGTCGAAGGAGCCGGCGAGCATCTTCATGAGGGTGGATTTGCCCGCCCCATTCTCGCCGACGAGGGCATGGACCTCGCCCGCGAACACTTCGAAACTGACATCGTCGACGGCTATCGTGCCCGGAAAGCGCTTGCTCACGTGGCGCATTTCGAGGGCAAGCCCTATTTGATTATCGCTCACCGCCATCTCCCTCGCCTCGCTGTTCCAAAGGCGACGACCTCATCAGCCATGCTAGAATCCCTCGCCGTCGAGGGCAAGCTTGAAAATAACGCATTAAGCCCCTAATTTTTCCGCCCCCTGCCGTTGAACTCGGCCACCGCGTCGAACATCGCGACGATGTTGCCCGCCGGTACGTCCGGCATGATGTTATGTACAGTGTTGAACACAAAACCACCGCCCCTCGAAAACAGCTCCAGTCGGTCCAGAGTCTGGGCGCGCACCTCATCTTCAGTGCCGTGGGCGAGGACCGTGCGATTTTCGATCCCCCCTCCCCAGAAGGTGATGTCTGCGCCGAACTCGCGCTTGAGCCGCTCAGGCTCCATGTCCCTGGCGCTCGTCTGCACGGGATTGAGGATATCGTAGCCCACGTCGATGAGGTCGGGGATGAGGGCGTGGATCGAGCCGCAGGAATGGAGAAATGTCTTCATGGAACTGTGTTTATTTACGAAATCGACGAGGATCTTGTGGCGGGGCTTGAAGAGGCGACGGTAGGCCTCGGGCGACATGAAGGGGCCGCCTTCATGTCCGAGATCGTCCCCGAAGCGGAGAACGTCCGCCACGTCGCCGACGGCTTCGCAGACCTTCGCGAGGGTGGCGAGATGGCGTTCCATGAGGGCGTCGAGGAGGCGCTCCACCTCCTCGGGCTCCGCGAGGATGTCGACGAGGAAGTTGTCGATGCGGCGGATGAAGGTGCCCCATTCGAAGAGGTTGCCGCCGACGACGATCATCAGGGCGCGGTCGGTCGAGGCGCGGAGCGCGAGCGCGCGCTTGCGGAGTTCGGGCCAGAAGCCCGGCTCGTTCGCGTGGTCCCAGGGCGAATGCACGAGGGCCGACCAGAGCACCTTGCCCATGGCCTTGTCGAGGCCGCCGAAGTCGGCGGGATAACCTTCTTCCCAGGGGAAGCAGCGCTCGTCGAAAAAGGTGGCGCCCTCGGGCCTCCGGGCGATGAGGGTCCCCTCCGCGTCGTAGGCCAAAAGATCCTTGCCGTCCTGCACCGGCTTGAACCAGGATGGATAGAGGTACCTATGCCCGTCGGGCATCACGCGTTCGGTCCAGTCCTCGGGCCTGTCGTTGAAGGCCCTTCCGATGTCGACCACATCGACACCGAGTTCGTCGAGGACCCACTCGTCGGGTTGGGCCAGCTCCTGGACGACGTCGTAGACCCTGGGCCGCGTCTCGAAGCCTTTCCTTCCGCGACGCCTCCCGAGTTCGGGGAGGAGTTCGATGTAGGCGAGGGCGGAGATGCCCGAACTCGGGTTGGAGCCGAGGTCGACGGGAACCCGGTCGGATTCGCGGTGATCGATCGCCGCGAGGACCCGCTCCCTCCCGCCGGATCCAGACTTCGAACTCACCGCTTCCCTCCGGGAATCGAGGGGTCGTCCCATGTGCCGAGGTCGAGGGGGTAAGTGCCGTGCTTCCGTATGAGGTTCAGCACGAACTCGTAGCGCTCGGCCGACACGTTGCTCGGCACCGAATGATCGGACTGGATGAGGTAGCCGCCACCCTTGGCCGCATTGAGCTTTCGCATGACCTGGGCCTCGAGATCGGGGAGGGGATCGTTGGCCCAGGCCAGGGCGTCGATGTTGCCGCAGAAGCCCATTTTGTGGCCGTGCTTCTTGCGGAGGTCGACGACGTCGAGGCCCGATTTGGCTTCGAGGGGATTGTAGGAATCGAGGCCGATCTCGATGAAATCATCGTAGACTTCGCTCGCGTTGCCGCAGCCGTGATAGATGACGGGGAGGCCGGCCTCGTGACAAACGCGGATGAGCTCGGCCGTGATGGGCTTGAAGTGCTCCCTCCACATCGCGGGCGAGAAGAGCATGCCATTGCGATAGGCGATGTCGCCCCAGACCACCATGCCGGCCAGCATGCCGTCCGCAGCCTTGATCTGGGCCTTGGTGAGGTCGACGACGAATTTGCCGACGCGCTCGACGAAGGCGTGGATCTCATCGGGATAGAGGGCCAGCCAGAGGAGGACATTTTCCGAGCCGATGACGCGCCAGAGATACTCGTGGCCCTCGCAAATCGATCCGAAGACTGGAAAGTCTTCATAATAGGACCTTACGCGCTCGATGAACGAGGGAAGGTTCCGGCTGATCACATCGCCGACGCCGTTGAGCTGATCGTCGCCGCCCGAGAAAAAGCGCCTGTCGTCGGCCGGGTCGTCGAAACGGAAGGCCGCCATCTTCTCAAGGTCGTTCGTGTCGAAACTCTCGAAGTAGGGCATCTGCGTGCCCAGCTTCTTGCGGATCGTGGCCTCGAAACCCGTCTTGAGGATGACGTCCTCCTCGGTCTCCTTGATGACCGTGAAGGGCCTGATATGGGGATCCATGTTGGGGGTAATGCAGATCCAGTCGAGATCGTAATGGCGGTAAATGTCGGCATCCGGGGGCAGGCCGAGTTCCTTCCGCCAGCGGTGTATGAAGGTCGTCCAGTAGAAGTCCGACACCGGCAGGCGGTCGGCTTCTTCATGGCGGAGGGTCTTGTTCACCCGGTCGAGCTTGGCGAGGCATTTCGTCCCGCGTTCGAGGTTCATGGCATTCTCCTTGGGCCGGCCTGAAATAGCTGCAATTGGACTAATCCTGGTGGAATACTTCTTCCAGATCGGCCCACCATTCGCCGGGGGCGCGGTTGGGAATGGGATCCTGCATGGGCTTCATGATGGCCCACCATTCCTGGGTCTTGGGATCGGCCGCCATCTTCGCCATGTCGGCGTCGAAGTCCTTGCCGACGTATTCCATATAAGCGTAGAGATAGCCGTCTTTGTGGAAAATGGAGTAATTGCGAATGTTGCAGGCCGTGATGGTCGCGGCGACCTCGGGCCAGATGGCCGCGTGGTAGCGCTTGTAGGATTCAAGGACACCGGGCTTGAGACGGATGAGTTGGCCGAAACGCTTCACGATGAGCCTCCCTCGAATGTGAGGGGAATGGTAGCACCATCTACAGGGCTGTCAATGAATTTTAGTAATATTTTGCGAAAATGATTTGAAGGTTTACCGGTTTTCTGTGTCTTTTTTGTTGCGCATTAACGAATTTGCCGCTAAAGTTTAGCACACCATGGCTGCCAAAATTCGGCTCGAGGAAGTCGCCAAGCTCGCCCGCGTCTCGCTCACCACCGCTTCCCTCGTGCTCTCCGGCCGTGGGCGCATCGGCCAGGAAACCCGGGGCAAGGTCCTCGAGGCCGCGAAGAGTCTCGGCTACCAGCAGAAAGTCCGCAAGCTCGCCGATATCCCGGCCCCCTCGAAAGACATAGCGGTTCTCTTCGACATCGATCCCGAATGGTCGATGGTGCTGTTCCTGGTCAGGCCCATCATCGCCGAGTTCATGCAAACCCTGCGGCTGGCCGGGTATAACACGGTGCTCGTGCCCATTTCGCGCTCGGAATCCATGGACCTCCTCCTTGAAAAGATCCGGGA
>JAJXVS010000235.1 GCA_021782015.1 bacterium
CCAGCGCGGCTACAAGGACCCCATACTATGGCATACAAACTCGACGGCGCGAAATTCCCGAGCATCGAAGAGCTGATCGAAGCCCTCTACCCCCTCTACTCGGATGCGATGAGCGAAGAAGAGTTCGAAAAATACGTCACCGAACACGCCGAAGAGAGCTGACCGGCGCCCCCCCGCCGCTGCGCATCGTCGGCGAGCGCCGTCACCGAGGCCCATCGGCGGGAGGCAAGCCTACAGTCGCACGATCCTCGAACGCGTAAGGACCTCGTAGCCGGAAGGAGTGACGAGGATGTCGTCCTCGATCCTGATGCCTCCGAGCTCCGGATCGTAGAGGCCCGGCTCGATGGTGACAATGTGGCCGGCGGCCAGGACGTCGCGGTTGTCCTCGCGGCTCCGGATCGCGGGCGATTCGTGGGCTTCGAGGCCCACCCCATGACCGAGGGCATGGGGCATGACCATGCCCGCCTCGGCGAAAATGGCGTCGGCCCTGAGCGCGATGTCGCGGGATGAAACGCCGGGGGCAATCATGGCAATGCACTCGTCGTGGGCGCGGTTAACCAACTCGACCATCTGCAGCGCCTTCGCATCGAGGGGGCCGCGGGCGAAGCCCATCGTGACGTCCGTCGTATACCCTTCATAATTAAGACCGAAATCGAGGATGCTCAGTCCGCGCGTCGCGAAGGGACCGGCGCCGTAGGGAGGGAATGCGTGGATGCCGAAGCTGCGCGCGGGACCGGCCGCGAGCGTCTCGAAACCCGTGCCTTCGCAGCCGCGCACTCGACACTCGCGCTCGATGAAAAGGGCGACGTCGAGTTCCGTCGCGATGCCGCCTGAGCGCACAGCCGACTCGATCGCGTCGGCCAGATCGTCGGTGATCCTGGCCGCGACGCGATAGATCTCCAGTTCGGCCGCGTCCTTGACCGCGCGCATGCGAAGAACGAAATCGGCCATGCCGCCATCGCGGCAGACGAGATCGTAATCGGGGAGGGCTTCGACGAAATCGGCGTAGAGCGGATAACTCGTGGCCGAGGGCAATTCGACGCGACTTCCCCCGCCGACTCCGAGACGGGGCAGGATGCCGGCCATCGCCTCGGCGGGCATGCGCCGGAAATCGGAATAGGGTAGTATTTCTTCCACATCGGCCATGGCCTTCGCCATATTGACGTCCCAGGCCGTGAGGATCGAGCGCCCCTCGGCCGAAACCACGAGGAGCGCGTCGCCGGGCTGGCCGGTGAGATATCTGATGGAGGTATCGCGCGCGCCCTCGCTATCCCTGAACATGCAGGCCCCAAGCCCCTCTTCCCGCAACCTGGCGGCGACCTTGGCGCGTCGCGAAGCGTAATCGTGCATCATTTCCTCCGATGGGCCATTGTAAAGCCGGTCCGGTCATCGGACAAGGCGGCCCGCTGGCGGCTGCCCCGCGCCCTCGCCGCCGGGGGGCGGCCCTCGCCGATTGCGCACGCCGCGGCAATGACTGTAGGATCGCTCCGGTACATCAGATGGAAATCAAGCAGAGCAAACAGCACGAGACGGCCCTGGCCGTTGCGGCGCTCGGCGTCGTCTTCGGCGACATTGGCACCTCACCCCTCTACGCCCTGCGCGAATGCTTCGCCCCCGAAAGGGGGGTGCAGGCCACGCAGGCCGCCGTCCTCGGCATCGTGTCGCTCCTCGTCTGGACCCTGACCCTCATCGTCTGCGTCAAATATGTGGGCATCGTGATGCGGGCCGACAACAAGGGGGAAGGCGGCATCCTCGCCCTCGTCAGCCTCGTCGGCCGCAACCTGCCGAAGGAATCGCGCAAGCGAGCCGGCCTCATCGCCACGCTCGGCATCATCGGCGCCGCCCTCCTGCTCAGCGACGGCATGATCACGCCGGCCATCTCGGTGCTTTCCGCGGTCGAGGGACTCCACGACTTTGCGCCCTCGCTCAGCCCCTATGTCGTGCCCATCTCCCTCGTGGTCCTCATCCTCCTCTTTCCCTTCCAGTCGCGCGGCACCGCCAAGGTCGGCAGGATATTCGGCCCCGTATTGATCCTGTGGTTCTTCGCCCTCGCCATCCTCGGGGCAATAGCCCTCGTCGATGACCCTCTCATCCTCGCGGCACTCGATCCCCGCAACGCCATCTCCTTCGCCCTTGAGAACCGCGCGACGACCTTCGGCGTCCTCGGTTCCATATTCCTCGCGGTCACGGGCGCCGAGGTGCTCTACGCCGACCTGGGCCACTTCGGGCGCAGCCCCATCCGCAGGGCCTGGTTCATGCTCGTCTACCCCGCCCTCATGCTCGACTACCTCGGACAGGGGGCCTGGCTCCTCGACCACCCCACCGAGACCTCCAATCTCTTCTTCAATATCGTTCCCAACTGGTTGGGACTTCCCATGGTCGTCCTCGCGACCATGGCCACCATCATAGCCTCGCAGGCGGTGATCTCGGGGGCCTTCTCGCTCGCCCGCCAGAGCGTCCAGCTCGGCTACTGGCCGCGCATCCAGGTGCGCCACACCTCCGACGAGACCATCGGGCAGGTCTTCGTGCCTCTTGTCAATTGGTTTCTTCTTTTCGGAACGGTCGGTCTCGTCCTGGGCTTCCGGAAATCGGGAAATCTGGCCAACGCCTACGGCATCGCCGTCTCGGTCACGATGCTCATCACCACATCACTGATGATCTACGTGACGACGCGCATATGGAAGAAGGGGCTCTGGTACCTCCTTCCGCTGGAAATACTCCTCCTCGCCGTGGAAATGGTCTTCGTGGTTTCGAACATGGGCAAGGTGGCCTCGGGCGGCTGGATCGTCGTAGCCCTCGCCGTGGCGATGTTCGGTCTTATGAAGACCTGGATCGACGGACGAAGGCTCTTCGGGGAGCAGATGCGCAAATTCCATCTCTCGCCCGCACTTTTCGCCTCGAGCATCGCCCTCAATCCTCCCCAGCGCATCGCCGGCACGGCGGTCTTCCTCACCGCCAACCCCGACGGCGTGCCCAAGGCCCTCCTCCACAGCCTCAAGCACTACCGGGTCCTCCACTCGCGCACCATCATCCTTTCCGTCGAAACCCTCGATATTCCGCGGGTCGAGGCCGAAGAACGCGCCGAGGTGCGCGAGTACGAGGCCGAGATCTGGCAAGTCAACCTGCGCTTCGGTTTTTCGGAATCGCCGGACCTTCCACGGGCCCTGCGCGGTCTGCCCATTCCTTCGTTTTCGCCCGAAGCCGCCGATCTCACCTATTTCGTCGGGAAGGAAAGCCTTTTCTTCACCCACGCCGTGGGCGGCATGTCATGGCTCCGCAAACGGGTCTTCGGCTTCCTCTTCTCGAACGCCCTCAACGCAACCGACTTTTTCAGACTGCCGGCCAGCAAGATCATAGAACTCGGCGGAAGAACACAATTATGAAGGAATACAAATCGCGCGAAAGATCGTGAACGGGGAAGAAAAGAGACTCGCCCTCACGGTCGCGACGATCGGCGTCGTTTTCGGCGCCTCGCCCTTCTCATCCGAATCTTCCTCTGTTCCGTCCAGTCCCGCGGCACCGAAAGGGTGGGCTGACTCTTCGGCCCGATCATAGGTGTTTGGTTCCTCACCATCGGCATCCCGGGCATCTACACCATCAAGGGACCTTCCTCGTCTCGAACCTGAGCGAGGTCGCCTCGGGAGGGTGGTTCGTCTTGCTGGAGGCGGTCACCTTGTTCTTTCTGATGAGGACCCGGGTCGACGGTCGCAGATCCTTCAGCGAGAAAATGCGCAAGTTCCGCAGTGCTCCGGAAGTCTTCGCGGAAAACTTTCGGAGCTCGAGGTGGGCATTTTGGAAAATAGCCCCTAATTACTGCTTTTCGGAAACCCCGGACATGCTACGGGGCTCCGCGGCGCGGACATTCCGTGTTTCTCGCCGGACGCGATAGACAGCAGCTATTTCGTCGGCGGGAATCCATCGTCCGGGGAAGGTCGCGCGGCGGCCTCGCCTCCCCACTGCCCGCCGCTGCAACTCTGCGCCTCCCTCATTCCATATGGAACACCTCGCGCAAATCCTTCTGGACGGGCGAGGCGTCGGGATTCGTTTCCATGATGTCCTTCATGTATTCCCACCAGCGCCTGACCACAGGATCGCGGGGAAGTGCGTCGCTGCCATCGGCGTCGGCAACTTTCTGTACCGCGAAGAGGGTCAGCGTCTCCGGGTCGAGGAAGATCGAATAATCCGAAACCCCGGCCGAGCGGAGCCTCTCGGAAAGCTCAGGCCAGATCTCGTCGTGACGACGCCGGTACTCGGCCTCGAAGCCGGGCTTCAGCTGCATCTTGAAGGCAACTCGTCGCATCTCATCCTCCCGTCGAGCCGATGCTCGTCTTCGCGCGGTAGCGTTCGACTTCCCAATTTCGTATGAATTGCACCATTTTGGGCGGCATGTGGAGGGCCCCGCCGAAGCTCTCCGCGTAGACGGCGACGGCGCAGGCGTCGAGAAAGAGGGCCAGGGCCGACGCGGCGGCGGCCTGGGTCCGCTCGACCGAGACGGCTCCCAGCCCGCGCGCGAGGACGATGCGCGGGGGGCCGCCGTTGCGGACGAAATAGTCGCTCCAGGCCCGGGCCACGTCTTCGGCCCCCTCGGCGAGGGCGAATTCGTGGCCGGCGTAGACGATGTGGTCGGGACTGAAAGCGGAGGCGAGGGGCGCGAAGCCCGCGGCGTCGCGGGCGAAGGCGAGGATGTCCGCGTCGGCCCGATGCGCGACGAAGGCGCCCGGTCCGGCCAGGCTCGCGATCGACCTCATCATCTCAGCCAGGGAGGCCGCGTCGACGGCCTCGCTCCGGCGATCGGGGCGCCGCGAGACGCGGGAGGCCAGCCTTGCGACGACCGAGGAGGAGATCGAGTCGATTTCCTCCGGAGTCTCGCCCGCGACGAGGAGGCCGTGATTCTGCATGAACATCAGGGCAGGAGAGCGCCCCTGCCGCGCACGGAAGGCTTCGAAGGCCTGGCGTACCGTCTTCGCGAGGATGTAGCCCGGATCGACCAGGGGGACCCAGATCGCCTCGTCGCCGAAGAGCTCTCCGAAGACCTCTTCGCCGCCTCGCCCGCAGGTGAGGCCGTTGACGAGGGAGGGGTGGGTATGGACGACGAAGGCCTGGGGAAAAAAGCCGTGCATCAGGGTCTCGACCGAGGGACGCTTGGTCTCGCCCGGCGCGCGCGCGCCCATGAGGTCGGCGAGGGCCGCAGCCTCTCGTTCATCGGCATTATCAGGATATTTTCTGTCCCAGATCGCGTCGAGGCGCGCCCTGTCGATGGCGCAGAAACCTTCCACCCCTATCGTCCCGAGCGACGATCCCGATGCCTTGACCCAAAGGGTCGACTCGTTTTTATAGGAAGTATTGCCGCCCCCCGCGAGCACCCAGGCCGGGTCGGAGCCGTAGCGACGCGACAGGGCGACGAGCTCGGCCAGGCGTTCAGAGCTCCGGCCGCCCGTATCCGCGCCCCGGCCGCCCGCATCGGCGCCCCGGCCGGAGCCCGGCGCGTCGCGGGAGCCGCTGTCCGGAGCCGCGGCGCTCATGAGGCCGCCCGCTTCGAGGTGATGGTCCGCGCATAGGCTTCGACCTCGCCGATGAAGGCGCGATCTTCGGGCACGCCCGAACGCCGACAGCACTCGTCCCAAACGGCGCTCCAGGGCATGGCCTTGGCCTCCTCAAGGAGGGCGAGTCGTGCGAAGCCGTTGCCGGCCTCATCGGCGGCCAGGAGGGCGGCGCGAGGTTCGAGGAAGGCGGCGAGCAGGGCCTTGCGGGCCGAGCGGAATCCGAGGGCCCAGGCGCCGATGCGATCGATCGACGCGTCGAAGTAGTCGAGGCCGAAGCGGACCCTGTCGAGGCTGCCCGAGCGCACGAGCTCGCGCGCGAGTTCGCCCAGTTCGTCGCCCAGGGTGACGACGTGGTCCGAATCCCATCGCAGGCCCCGGCTCACGTGGAGGAGGAGGCCCGGCACAAAGGGCAGTATTGCACTGATCTTGTCCGCCACACTCTCGGTCGGGTGGAAATGTCCCATGTCGAGGGTGAGGAACAGGTGTCGCGTCGCAGCGTAGGCGAGATAGAAATCGTGGGAGCCGACGACGAAGGCCTCGCTGCCGATGCCGAAGAGCTTGCCCTCGACGGAATCC
>JAJXVS010000236.1 GCA_021782015.1 bacterium
ATCGGCACCGTGGAGGGGCGCGCCCAGACGTTGGAGCCGCAGCATCCTGGCCGAGGCCCTCGCGACGAGGAAAAATCCAGTATAATTGACCTTTGTTACGAAATCGAAGACCCCGAGGTCCTGATCGAAAATGGAAGCCGCCTTGAGGACTCCGGCGTTGCTCACGACGAGGTCCAAAGCGCCGGTTCCGAAGGCGATTTCCTCGAAGCCCTTCGCCACCGAGGCCTCGTCGGTGACGTCCATTCCGAGGGGAAGGGCCGCCGTTCTTCCGGCGACCCCGTTGAGCTCGGCCGCCAGTCGCGCGGCGCCGGCCACGTTGATGTCTGCGATCCAGACAAGGGCCCCGGAGGCGACGAGGGCCCTCGTGATCTCTTCGCCGAAGCCCTGGGCACCGCCCGTGACGAGGGCGACCTTGCCTGCGACCACAGCGTCCCGGCCAGATGCTGAGCCCGGCGCAGCACCCAGCGCGGCGATTCGGGCGGCGTCAGGGACGGCGTCTGGGGCGGCACCTGGCGCTGCGATTGGGGCGGCGCCTCTTGCCGCGGCGATCGAGCCGGATCGCCCCATCTCCGACTTGGGACTGGTAGAGCCCCCGAGAAGGGAGCGGGCGGAATCCACATCAGTACCAATTGAAAATAGTCGAGCCGAGGGGCGGTCAGAATGGCGGCCCCCGAGGCGGACCGGGATCGCGAAGGCCTCGCCGGCGGCCAATTTGGCGCCGGCCCCCGCCATGGTAGCCCGCAAGGCGGCGAGTATCGCCCCTTCATCAAGGTCAGCTCCAAGGTCGACGATTCCGGGCATGCCCGAAGTGGCCACCCCTAGGGCCTCGGAGGCGACGACAGCGCCCTTTCGTTCCCCGACTGCTTCGAGGGCGAGACCGCGCAAGAGGGCGGCAATTTCATGCATTTCCATGGTGTTTCTCCAGCTCCCGCGCGAAGCGGGAGAGCGTCGCCCGATCGTCCGGGTCTGTCGACTTCAAAGATCGGCCGAATGTGCCGTAGGACTCTATGCGCCCGGCGATCGGCATAGATGCCAAAGGATTGTCGGCTGCGAAAAGGCCAAAGCGCGGATCGATGCCCGAGAGTCTTTCGTGGGCGATCAGGGCCCAGGTCGCGTCGACCAGGTGAGTCATGGCGGGATCGAGGACTTCGGCGCAATTGAAAGATTGTCGCGAGGAGTTGATGTCGACCCCCGAGATCTCCATCAACCCGGCGCGCGAACAAAGACCACGAAGCCTCGCGAGCTGGGCCGCGCTGTTGCGCGGAGGCATGTAGGCGATGGCCCGATAGCCCAGGTCGGCTAGATAAGGAATCAATTCGTCCAGGAATTCATCCTCGAATTTTTCGGCCTTTTTGTCTCCCGTGGGGGAATCGGCAATATCGCCGAGGTATGCGTAGGCGGGAATCGCCCCGGCCCGAAGGGCGAAGGCAACGGCCTCCGAGGCCGGAACGCATTCGGCCGCGCCGGGTTGTTCGAAGACGCTCTCCAAAAAGCCAGTCTTGAGGAGGCCCAGGAGATCGAAAAGATAATGGGCATTGTCACTATCGGAAAGCCAGGCAGCGACGCGGGGCGGACAGACAAGCCCCAGGCAGCGGCCGATGCCTTCCACGAGGGCGGAACCCTTGCCGTGGCGCTCGATCATAGAGGTCGCGGCCGCCGCCAGGATATGTCGCTCGGTGACGCTTCCGCCCTCGGTCGCCTTCGACAAGGGCAGGACGTCGCGATCGTAGTCGATGCTCCGATAGCCCGCCTCTTCCAGGCGGGCGGCGATGGCCTTCGTCATCCTGCGATTTCGCTCGCCCCTGGCCCTGGCTATCGGTTTGAGAAAATCTCGAGCGGCGCCAAAGGCGGCCCGCGGCAATCCCTGCACCGTCATGTAAACGATGCCGGTCGAGTCGGGGTTGTTGATCTTGCGATCTGCGAAGGGCGAGTCGCGAAAGGAGACGCGAATCTCGAAACCCACGGTGGCCCCTATGCCGAGGAGGGCAGAGGCCCCAAGCATTTCCTCGGCAGCAGCGATGGAGTCGTGGTCCACCGAGCCGGCGGCGGCCAGGCCCGCGGCCCTGGCCCTATAGGCCGCCATCGAGGGCGTGTACGGACTGAATGAATAAATAGTATGAACGTGATTGTTCACCTCCCGGCTCGCGGGAGGAACGGCGGTGCCGCCGGCCCTTTCGGCCCGGCGCTCCCGAAGGAGGGCCCCCAGAGCCTCCAGGCGCTCCTGTCCGGAGAGGGAGGCCGAGGCGGCCCTCTCCAGGCAGTCGTGCGCGAAGGCGTCCTTTTCTGGGAGGCCGAGGAGGGCCGGCAACCTTTCGCTGGCCATCCGGCCTAGACTCCCAAACGAGCGCGCCTAGCGAGCTCGAGGGTCGACTGGTTGGAGGGCGGCGTCCTGCCCTTGAGGGGAAGAATCCGCTCGTGCACGGCGTCGACGATCCAATCCTTCTGCGGGAAGTAGAGTTCCTCCATCTCCGCCGCCGGCGTGATCCAGTTCCGGCTGCCGACCACCGCGACCGGCGCATCGAGGCTATCGAAGGCCAGGGTCTGCACGTTGGAGGCCACAGTATGGAGGAAGGAGCCGCGCTCCGCCGCGTCGCTCGCCAGGAGGAGGCGCCCGGTCTTTGAGACTGATTCAACCAACACTGAATAATCAAGGGGGGCGATGAAGCGAAGGTCGATTACCTCGGTCGAGACCCCGTAGTCGTTTTCAAGAATCTTGGCCGCTTCGAGGGCTCGATAGAGTGTGGCGCCCAAAGTAGCAATTGTGAGGTCCTTGCCAGCCCGCCTGACGGCCGGCTTCCCCTCGGGAACTTCGTAGTACCCCTCGGGCACCCCGCCCTTCTCGAACTGCTCGCCCACGTCGTAGAGGAGCTGACTCTCGAAGAAAACCACGGGGTCGGTGCCGCGCAGCGCGAGATTGAGCATGCCCTTGGCGTCGTAGGGAGTTGCGGGGAAATAGGCCTTGAGCCCGGGGATGTGGGCCACGAGGGCCGCCCAGTCCTGAGAATGCTGGGCCCCGTATTTGTTGCCTACCGAGACGCGGAGGACGAGGGGCATCTTGAGGAGGCCCGCGGACATCGATTGCCACTTCGACATCTGGTTGAAGATCTCGTCGCCCGCCCTGCCCATGAAGTCGCAATACATAAGTTCGACCACCGCGCGGCCGCCCGAAAGCGCGTAACCGACGCCGGAGCCGACAATGGCCCCCTCGGAAATCGAGGAATTGAACAATCGGTGGTAGGGGAGGAGTTCCGTTAGCCCGCGGTAGACGGCGAAGGCCCCGCCCCAGTCGCGGTTTTCCTCGCCCCAGGCCGCCATCGTCGGATCGATGGCGAAACGGTGCGCCATGGCTTCGAAGAGAGCATCTCTGTATTGGTACAGCTTGTTCTTGGAGACGGCCTTCCCCTCGGCGTCGAAGGCGTAGCGCGCCTTGCCGGCCAGGGCCTTCACGTGGGCGTTCTCGGCAAGGGGCTGCGAGAGCTCGGGTTGCCTGGCAACGCCGGCGGCGGTCTCGGTATCGAAGCGCTCGACCTTGCCGTTCGAGAACATCACCGACTCGATGAAGGGGCCGCCCACCCGCGGGCTTTCGGCGTCGCTCGTCGCGAGGCGCACGACGGCTGCGAGCTTCTCGACGATGCCGGCCCGCGTCGCGGAGAGGGACTCCTTGCTCGCGATGCCGTTCTTGACGAGGTAGTCGGCGTAGCTCTCGATCGCGTCGGCCTCCTGCCAGAGTTTGATCTCCTCCGGCGTGCGGTAGCTCGAAGCGTCCGAGGGCGAATGGCCCGAAACTCGATAGGTGATCACATCGAGGAGGACGGGCCCCTTGCCGGCGACGAGAATTTCCTTTTTGCGCGCGGTTGCGTCCGCCACGGCCAGGGGATTGTAGCCATCGACGCGTTCGGCATGCATGTTGTCGGGATTGACGCCGGCGCCGACGCGGGCGAGAACCTTGTAGCCCATGGTCTCTCCGCTCGTCTGCCCGCCCATGCCGTAGAAATTGTTAAAGAAATTGAAGAGTACAGGCGGAGCCCCGCCTATCTCCTTGGCCCAGAGCTCGCGATACTGGTCCATCGAGGCCAGGCTCATCGCCTCCCAGACGGGGCCGCAGCCCATCGACGCATCGCCGATGTTGGCGATGACGATGCCCTGCTTCCGGTTGATGCGCTTGAAGAGGGCCGCGCCGACGGCTATGTCGGCGGAACCGCCGACGATCGCGTTGTTCGGCATCGAGCCAAAGGGAGTGAAGAAGGCGTGCATGGAACCGCCGAGTCCGCGGTTGATGCCGGCCTTCCGCGCGAAAATTTCCGCCAGGGTCCCGTAGAGTACGAAATTCTCGCCGAGGTCGCGGATGCCCTTGTAGGGAACCTTCTCCGCGAGGGCGAGGGTCTCGCCTCCGAGAAAAGCCTTCATAATTTCCTCGAGGCGCTTTTCGTCGAGGCGGGCTACGGCGGCATAGCACTTTGCGAGGATCTCGCCATGGCTGCGATGCGAACCGAAGATGTGATCGTCGACCTCGAGGGCCATCGACTGGCCCACGGCCGAGGACTCCTGCCCGATGGAGAGATGGGCAGGTCCCTTGTGGTTGTACTCGATCCCGTTCCACGAACCCTGGGTCTTGAAACTATTCAGCATTGTCTCGAATTCGCGGATGGTGGCCATGTCGTACCAGGCCCGGAGGAGGCGATCCTGCCCCCAACGCGCTTTTTCCCGGGCGAAATCGGCCTTGTAGGCGTTGACCGGGATGTCCTTGATCTTGAGGGTTTGGGACTCCCGCACGGATTTGGGATCGACAAGTATCGATTTGGGCATAACTATCTCCTTATCCGCGGCTCACGCATCCATGCGCTTGCTCGCGGCAATGACGAAGGCCAGGCCTTCGTCCATCGCTGCACGGGGACATCCTGTCCTCGCCTCAGCCGCGGCTCGCGCATCCATGCGCTTGCTCGCGGCATTGACGAAGGCCAAGCCTTCGTCCGTTGCTGCACGGGGACATCCTGTCCCCGCCTTATTTAATAGCTGTTAGATATCCATCTGCCAGGCGGCGTCGCGGAGGAGCTCCCATACGGTCGGGTGGGGCATGATGATTTCCCGCAATTCCGCTACCCTCGTTTCTTGTTCAATGAGGGCCGCTCCGCCCCAGATTGTTTCCGAGGCATAGGTGCCGACGCCGTGGATGCCGAGGATCCTCCCCGTGCCGGCCTCCGCGACGAGTTTCACCGCCCCGTGGGCTTGAAAGCCGTTCTCTGCCGCGAATCGTCCGGAGGCTCGCAGGGGAATGCGCAGGCTCTTGACCTCGAGGCCCCTGGCCTTGGCTTCCTGCTCGGTCATGCCGACGCCCGCGGCCTCCGGCAGCGAGTAGACGGCCCAGGGCACCGCATCTCCCCTCCAGCGCATCGGGCCAGCGGCCCCGCCCGAGAGGCTCGCATCGATGTCGAGGGCCGCGATCTCCGCCATGCGATAGGCCGAATGGGCGAGTTGGCTTCTTCCCGTGAGGTCTCCGGCCGCCCAGATACCCGGCACGCTCGTGCGCATTCGCTCGTCGGTGACCACCCCCCGCGGCCCGAGATCGACACCGGCGGCCTCGGCGCCCCATCCCTGGAGCACTGGCTTGCGGCCTATGGCCATGAGGACGAGGTCGGCCGCAACGGCTTCCTTCGTTCCATCCTTCGTCGCGTAGCGCACCGTCGCGCCTTCGCCCGGCGCATTGGTATCAATTGCCTCGACCTTGCAGCCGAGCTTCCATTTCACGTCCTTCATCGCGCGGCGGAGCACGGGGGCCAGATCGGCGTCCATGAAGGGCACGATCTCGTCCATCATCTCCACCACGGTCACTTCCGCGCCGAGGCTCGAATAGAGACTCGCGAACTCGACGCCGATGACGCCCCCCCCGATGACGCAGAAGCGCTTCGGCACGGCTGACACCTGGAGGGCCCCGGTGGAGTCGATCACGAGGGGATTGCCCCTGACCCCGGGGATGGGGGGAATTACCGGCGTGGAGCCGGTCGCGACGAGGATGGCCTTGCATTCCTCGACCTTCGCCTCGCCGCCCGCGGGGGCGATGCGGACCTTGCCTCGAGCGAGGATTTCCGCGCTGCCTGCGACAATCTCCACCTTGCCG
>JAJXVS010000237.1 GCA_021782015.1 bacterium
ACGGGGCAAGGCGTTCAGCCTGAAGCCATGGTACAATCGACAACCGTCCGAGGGGCGGCGAGCGAAGCAGTTAAACAGGACGTCGCCAAACCTAATGTGGGCAAACCTAATGTGGCCAAAGCTGGCACAGCTCAAGCCGGCGCGGCCAAACCCGGCGTAGCTAAACCTGGCGCGGCCAAAACCGGCACCGGCAGTGGTGGGGGCACGAAGTCGACTGGAAAGGCGACAAAGGGACCTTCAAAGACGAACAAGGCCCAGCCGCGGGCGGGCCAGGCAAAAAAGCGATAGGGTTCCGGCCTCCAATGGGGGGGGGGCCCACGAGGAGGCGATCATGGCCCGAAAGGGGCCCTTCGGCAAAATAATTGAAGCCGTAACAGCATCCGAGGGCGCCGTAGCCGTCGTTCCATCGGCGCGTGAACCCGCCCCCATGGGTGTCGCCCTTGTCGACAAGGCCAGCGAGATTTGCGGCGCATGGCCCGGACGTCTCCTCGATACCCAGGGCGGGCCGGGCGGCCTGATCGAATTTCCCCCCGGATTGCGGCCAATCATCATTGGCGACCTCCATGCCAATCTCGATAATCTCATCGCCATAATCGATCATGGCAAAAATCGGGAAGACTTCGACGAAGAACGGGCCGCCCTCGTCTTCGTTGGCGATTCGGTGCATGACGACCGGACTGGCCACATGAAGGAAATGGACAATTCCATCGAAATTCTCGATTACATCCTCAGACTGATCGTCGAACACCCGAAAACGGTCTATTATGTGCGAGGCAACCACGATACCTTCGACGAACGGCTGCGAAAGAGCGGGATCGCCCAGGGGCTGGAGTTCAAGAACGCCTTGCTGGCGCGTGAGGGCGCTGACTACGTCGCCGCGGTCCAGCGCTTCTTCGACGCCCTGCCCATGTTCATCATCGGTCCGGGTTTCGTGATAACGCATGCCGGCCCGCCACGGGGCGGTCTCGTCAGGGAGGAGCTCATCGACATCAAGCGCTATCCTGAAAAGTACCACCAATTGATGTGGAACAGGGTCAATGAATTCCATGGCACACCCAGCCCGAAGGAGTACGGTGAAAAGGACCTGCGACTCGTTCTTTTTCAACTCGGCCTGGCGGAGGACACCACCTTCATCGTGGGACACAATCCCCTATGGTCGGACGGGAACCGCACGGGCGTCTGGCTCAATGTCATCGGCATGAAGAATCATCACATCATCTATTCGGGTTCGGGTAGCCGCGCTCCCTTTTTTACGATCGAAGAGGGGGAACTCGTGGTCCGGATGGCCGTAAACGAGAAGCCGGAGGTTTATAACTATGGATGAGCGTGAGCGTCTTGCCGCGGAGATTGGCGACGAGGACATTATCGATTATTTTTATTTGCGTCGCGGCGCGGAAGAGGTGCTCGATCTTCTCGAAAATCTCGACGTGAAGCTCTCCACTTCCCAGGATGAAGTACCTTTCAACGCTCAGGTCAAGGGCTATTTCGGAGCGGTGGACGCTGCCGGCCACCCCTGGATACTCAAGCCTGCCGTCGATCCCAAGGAAATCCTCTACCATCGCATCTGTACACTCTCCTACCTTCTCGACCATTTCATGGGTTGCCTATCCGCCCCGACGACCGTATTCAAGATCGACGGCAAATATTGGCGGGCGACCAAGGTGGTCCGCCACGCGATGCAGATCTCTTCCTACGACTACCTCGATCAGCCTTTCATCAACTGGCTGCGCGCAGACCTCGTCAATCGCTGGGTTTCCTTCGACGAGGACCGCAATCCCAACAATTATCTGGTCATTCACAACAAGTCGACGAAGCCCTTTCTTGTCGCCATCGACTTCGACAAGGCCGACTTCACGGCCACCCACATGAAGATAACCGGCAATCCGGACAAGTTCGGCTGGCACCGGGCCGAAAAGACCCGCTTCCTCACCCTCCTTCGGCCCGAAAATTTCGATGGCATTCCCATCGAAACCTTCGATGCGCGGCTTTCGGCCCTGATGGCCATTCCCGAGGACGCTCTCGCGCGGATCGCCCGCCGCCTCGTGGAAGGATGGAGCGAGGATTCCGCAGCCCTGTCGACGACCCTCGTCTCCAACCTCCTGGCTCGCCGCGCCTACGTGAACGACTACTTCCGCAAGATGTTCAAGCCGGCCTCGGAGACCGCCAATATCGGCAATGATTCCGACTATTCGATGTTCGGAGCCAGTTTTGTGGCCATGCATCAGGGTAAAAAGTGAGGGGGGCGGCGCTTGCGCCCTTGACGGCTTGTTGCGGTCAATCTACACTTTTCTTGCCAATGACTTGATTTCTATGATAAGAGACATCGGAGGTCACGATGGATAAACAGTCCGAACGGGTCATCGAGAGGACCTGGTCGAAAGAAACGATCATGCAGGTGGAACTCGGAATCGTGCAGAATATGCTCGGATCCCGGACGGAAGAGGCTGTCGAAGGTTCGATCAGCTTTGCCCGTTTTCTCAGCCTTTCTGGATTGAACAACGACAACTACCCGTTGTTCCTCAAGCTTCTCGAGGTCGAGAACCACTGGGTGATCGACACCATGGTCGGCAAGAAGGATCCCTTCCTCCTCCTTTCCGCGATCCAGCCCAACTCCTACCTCTCCTTCACTGCTTATAAGCTCCTCACGAACTGGCATCCGGGCGGCATTTACCCGGTAACCCTCTCGGTCGTGCTCGGTATGCTCCAAGGCTGCTACGCCTCGGCGAAGGACGGCTTCAAGATCTACGCCGTCTCCATCAACGACGTCAACAACCTCGGCAAGCACCTCAACAAGGAAACCGGTCAGGACGATCCGAACAACAGGACCATCCTGGACATCCTCGACCGCCTTGGTTCTCTCGCCGGCACCTCCCAGGATCCGGACAAGGAGCAAATGGCGCGCCAGGCGAACAACATCAGGACCTTCTACTTCGACAAACGGAAAAAGATGGAAGACATCATCCCGCAGGTCCTTCTCGTCAAGTCGGATTACGTCGCCAAAGAGACGGCTCCGCGCATGCTGTACGTGGACTAAGGTCGAGGAAAGGAGCCAGCAATGGAAGAGCTTTTCGAAAAGAAACAGGACTGGACCGACGATGAGGTTCAGCGCATCGAATACAATCTCCTCAAGGGTATTCTCGGTACCCGCAGTTCGGAAGCCGTCGAGGCCGCGATCACCTACGCGAGCTACCTCAATTTCACGGGCATCACGAACGGCAACTACCCCGTCTTCCTCAACATCCTGACGGTTCGCAACCACCACGTCATCGATGCCCTTCTCGGGACGCGCGATCCCTTCCTCTTCATGAGTTCGATTCAGCCGAACTACTTCATCGTAGCGACCTGCTTCTCGATCCTCACGAAGTATCGCAAGGGGGAAATCTACCCGAAGACCCTCGGCATCATCCTCGGTGTCTATCAGGCGACCTACAACTCGCCCCTCGATGGCTACCGCATCTATCCGCCTTCGGTCGCCGACGTTAACGCCCTCGGCAAGCACCTCAACGAGGAAAAGGGACAGGACGACCTTCTGAACCGCTCCATCCTCGATATCCTCGACAAGCTGTCGTCGCTCGAGGGGCAGAACGTGGATGAGGACATGGAAGATCTCGCCGTGCATGCGCACAACATCCGCAACAATTTCTTCGACACAACGAAACGCCTGGTCGATGTCATTCCCGAGGTCCTCCTCAGGCCGGAGCCCAACTTGGACAAGGATGTCCAGCCTCGCAATCGCCTGCCGCTCGCCGAAGCGGAAGGCCCCAAAGCATAAGCCTTCGAGCCCGTCCTTCGGGGCGGGCTCGCGTTTTACCTAGAGGAGTCCCCTATGCCCGGTCAACCTTGGCCACAGTGGTCCGGCGCCGAGATCGACGCCCTTGCTCTTAACTACATCAGCGACATCATTTCGGCGGGCGATGAATACAGCGTCTTCGCGGGTATCGCCTTTTCCCACTACCTCATCAACAAGGTCGGCATCCTCTCCGACAATTATCCGATCTATTTCCGCCTGATCGAATCGGGCAATCGCTTCATCGTCGACGCCCTCGTCGGCGACCGTGATCCCGCCAAGTTCTTCGGGAATATCCAACCGAATACCTACATGCTGCGCGAGTGCTTCTCCATGCTGACGCAATGGAAGGCCGGCGGCATCTATCCGAAGGGCCTCGTCATCATCTATGGCCTCCTTTCACGCTGCTACCACGACCCGGAAGAAGGCTACCGCATGTACCCTCTCTCGGTGTCGGATGTGAACAACCTCGGCAAGCACCTCGACAAGTCCAAGGATCAGATGGACCCCCTCAACAGGACGGTGCTGAATGTCCTGGACGAGTTGGCGAGCCTGATCGAACCTCAGCGGCCGATTCCGAGCGCCGAGGTCCGGGATGTCGCCCTTCAGGCCAACAACATCCGCGGCAAGTTCCTCGACATGACCAAGCGCCTCAACGAGGCGATACCGGACATCTTGCTCGAACGTGGGGACTTTACCCAAGGCGAGATCAAGCCGAACGTCGTAAAGGTCGAAGTGTAGGTAGATCGGGCGCTCCCCTCCGGAAGCGGTCCCCGCACTGAGCGGGGACCGGCCTCGCCCGATGCACCGAGGTGCGGCATGCAGTCGCGAACAGTCATTAACGAATGCTATATTGTCCGCGAACGCCTCGGCGAGGACGGCTTTTGCGAACTCTGGCGCGCAACCTCCGTATTCAACGCGACTGAATTCCTCCTTCGTTTTTTCAAGCCTCTTCCCGGCTTGGTCGAATTGGCGCCGAAGGTGCGGGAAGCCATCATGGCGAGTTACGCGGTTTCGCATCAGGCCGTCACCGACATCGTCGATTTCGAGCAATTCGAGGGGCGGTTTTTCATAGCTTCGCCCTATGCCGGGCAGAAACCCCTGCGAGCACTCCTTGGAACGGAACTCAATTTCGGCCTCGAACAGGTCTGTCGCTACCTCTTGGAACTGGCTCAAGGCATCGACGTATTTCACAGTCTCGGTATCGTCTATGCGTGCTTCAATTCGGAAAATGCGCTCTTTCTGATCAGCCAGGGGAGGGTGGAAGCGGTTCAGGTTCAAAAACCCGGCTATTTCCCCCTCCTGGGCTTGCTGCGCGAATCGGACAGGGAAGATTGGGTCGAATCCTGGGCCTATGTCGCGCCCGAGATAAAAAAGGGCAAAACCCCCGACCAGCGCGCCGATGTCTATTCTTTGGGAATTCATCTCTTTCGCTTTCTGACGGGCAAGCTCCCCTTTACCGGGGATCTTGCCTTTGTCCACACTGAGGCGGCCTCCCTCGTTCATGTGGCCAAAGCCTTGCTGCGGCGAGGCGTGCCCGAGGCCCTCATTCGAATCGCCATCAGGGCCCTGCGCCCCGATCCGGCCCAGCGCTATGTCGATTGCGTTCATTTCATCGCCGAGCTTCGCGCCTTTACCGACGAGCGACGCGCCCTCTGGGTCAGGAAGAGCGGCATCGACCCCCTCGCCAACATAGAAACGCTCAACAGGGCCGGCGGCCGGATCGGCGCGAGCCAGATTGTGCGCAGCCTTGATACTGCCGACTACTTTCGACAGATTTCCGAGGCGCCTGTCGAAGTGGCGGCTCCCAAGGCGACGCGCTCCTTTCCCTTTTCGCAATTCTCGGACCCCGATGCCGTCCGAAACCTCGAGAATGCCGAGGCCGGAGCGCAGGATCCGGGGGACAAGGCTGAGGATTCCTACCTCACGGAGGCCCGCAGGGCCGTTGGACAGGAGCCCTGGGCGGTGAAAGAGGATTTGCCGACAGCCGATGAAGCCGCGGGAAGCGACTCGGCCGCGAGCCCGGCGGCAGATAGTCTGGCGGCGGCGGCGGGCGCCGAGGAGCCTTCTCCTTCTCTTGCGGGCGAGGCCGAAATCCCCATCGATGTCGAGCCGATGGATGCCGAGGGGATCGTCATCGAGGCCCCCCGGCCGAGAAAAAGGTCGCAATTAGTCGGATTTGGCGGCATCGAGTGGAAGAGCGGCAGACTTCGCCAGAAAACGCTCGTGGGCATGCTCGAGGAAATGCTGGCGCGGGCCAAACACGGACGGGGCACCTTCAGTTTCGTCGAGGAACCCGCGGGCGAGGCGGCCGC
>JAJXVS010000238.1 GCA_021782015.1 bacterium
CGTACAGGCGCATCGTATTGGAAAAGACATAGCCCTGGGTTCCATCCTCGGCGAGGACCTTGAACCAGGTGCCCTGGAGGGTCTCGGTGCCCGTCGTGACTACATCGCCCTGAACCGCGGCGAGGATCTTCACCGATTGGCCCTGCCTGAGCCGATAGACGCGTCGCCCGACATTCGTGGGCGCATCGCGAACCGGAAGGCCATCGCGGTTGGCGAACAGGTAGCTCGTGAGATAGCTCCCGAAGGAAGCCCTCGCCTTTTCGGCCGCCCGCTTCGAGCGGAAGAGCTCGATCTGCCAAATGGGCACCTCATCCTTCCGCTTCGATTCCGGAATACCGAAGATGTATTTCTTTTCGATGTTCGAGCGGACATAGACGGGCACGATGGCGCCGGCGTGAAGCCCGGCCTCCTGGTCGGTCCAAAGGAGGAGGCCCCAGCCGATCCGCGGCGCGCAGGAGGAGGCGAGGACAAGAACGAGAAAGGAAATCGCGATCGCGAGACCGCGCCACGTGAAGTTTCGCATCGAGTGGAGTCTAGCTGGAGGCGAAGTCTTCGACAAGGATGGCAATCCCGGCGCCTCGCGGGTCGGGCCCTCTCTGACCCGGACCGGGATGGAATCCACGGGCAGGGAGCTCAGCCCGATTTTCTCGCGGGAAGGGACAGGCTATACTCCTTTCCGATGAGGGCCAGAGGAGGCACGATGTTCCAGTCCGGCGATTTTGTGATAGGTGTCGATCTCGGGGGGACGAAGATCCTCGCCGCCGCTTTCGAGATCGGGAAAAAGGGCGCCATCAAGCGCGCCTCCGGCCAGATCAAGCGAAAGACCCCCTCGGGCGAGGGGCCGGCCCGCCTGGTCGAGGCCATCGCCGAGGCCGTGGAATCGGTCGCCGCCTCGGTGGCTTCCGAGCCGGGCGCGGGAGTCTGCCGAGCTCTTGGCGTGGCGGTTCCCGGCCCCCTCGACCGGGCCAAGGGCATCGTGCGCTACACGCCCAACCTGGGCCTCGAGAATTATCCCCTCGCGGACGAACTGGGCCGCAGACTCAAATTGCCGGTCCGTCTCGAAAACGACGTGCAATCGGGAGTCTACGGGGAACTCAAGGCCGGAGCCCTCCGCGGCAAGAAGCAGGCGGTGGGCATCTTCGTCGGCACGGGAATCGGCGGCGGCATCGTCATCGACGGGAAGCTTTTTCGGGGCTCGACGGGTTCGGCCGGCGAGATCGGCCACATGATCGTGCATGAAGGCGGCGCCCTCTGCGGTTGCGGCAATTACGGATGCCTCGAAGCCCACGCCTCGCGCACAGCCCTCGCCAAGGACGCCGTGGCCCTCGCGCAGGCGGGCAAGGCCCCCGGCATGATGAAGGCCGCCGGCGTCAACTTCCGCAAATACCGGAGCTCGGCCTTCGCCGAAGCCCTTTCGTCCAAGGACGCCGCCATCGCGAAGGCGGTCGACCGCGCCGCCTTTTGGCTCGGCGTCGGCATGGCCAACCTCGTCAACATCCTCAATCCCGAGGCCATAGTCCTGGGGGGAGGCGTCGTCGCCCGCTTCGGCAAGCGCTACCTCGACGGCGCCAGCACGGCCATGCGCGACCGCCTCATGCCAGGACTGGCCGACTCGGTCCAGGTCCTCCTTTCGGAACTCGGAGATCTCGCCGTGCCGGCCGGAGCCGCCCTCATGGCCCTCGAAGCAGCAGCCGGCGTCGAAAGCGGCATGGAAAGCGGCGCCGAATCGGCCCTGAAAGGCGGCCACGAGGGAGATGGAGCGGAGGACGGAGAGCGGGCATGAACGCAGCCGCTGAAAAACCGAAAATCGTCGCCGTCATCGAACTCGGCTCGACGGGAATCCGACTCCTCGTCGCCTCCCTGGAGGCAGACGGCGGCTACGAGATCCTCGACCGCGCAGGAAAGCCCAGCCGCCTCGGCCGCGACGTCTTCACCGGCGGCTCGGTGAGCCGCGAGACCAGCCGCGAAAGCATCGCCATCCTGGCGGGATTCAAGGAGCTCATTCGCGGCTACGGGATCGAGGCCCGCGAGGCCCACGTGATCGCCACCAGCGCCCTCCGCGAGGCGGCGAACCGCGACACCTTCGTAGACCGGGTCGCGATGCAGACCGGCTTCCGAGTCCATGTCATCGAAGACCTCGAGGGAAACCACCTCACCTGGCTGGCCGTGGAGCACGCACTGGCCGACGAGCGCCGCATCCTGACGCGATCGAACGCGATGATCCTCGAAGTGGGCGGCGGCTCCACGGAAATCATGCTCCTCCGGCGCGGCAAAATGGCCGCCTCCCACTCGCTCAGGCTCGGCACCGTCCGCGTCGACGAGATGGTGAGGAATTCCGGGCAGGTCACCACCTCCCTCAGGCAGTTCGTCGAGGACAACGTCCGCACCGCCTGCGACCTCCTCGACGGCGAGCTGCCGCTGGAGGGCATCAAGACATTTATCGTAATTGGTTCCGATTCGCGCATCGTCGCCGCGCGCAAGGCGAACGAGCGCTACGAGCAATATTCGATCGTATCGCGCGAGGCCTTTGTCGGTTTCGCCGAGGAATACGGAGGCCTCACGCCCGACGAGACCGTCGCCAAGCTTCGCATCCCCTGGGCCGAGGCCGACGGCCTGGGGCCGGGCCTGATGATCCAAAGCCTCTTCCTCGAGCGCACGGGCGCCGAGCAGGTGGTGGTTCCCACGGTGTCGATCCGCGAAGGGGTCCTTCACACCCTCGCGAGCGGCCCCGATCCGGAACACGCGGAGGACATGCACCGCCAGATCGTCGCAAGCGCCATGTCGCTCGGCCGGAAATTCCGCTTCGACGAGGAACACGCCGAGCAGGTCGCCCGCCTCTCCCTCGTCCTTTTCGACGCCCTGGCCAAGGACCACCGCCTCGGATCGCGCGAGCGACTCCTCCTTGAGGTTGGGGCCCTCCTCCACGACATCGGCAGCTACATCCGGCCCTCCGGACATCATAAGCATTCAGAATACATCATCGAGAACTCGGAGATCTTCGGCCTTTCGCGAAGCGACCAGGTCGTCGTCGCCAACCTCGCCCGCTACCACCGGAAGGGGCAGCCGGCAAGCACCCACATCAACTACATCGCCCTGCCTCGCGAGGACCGGATTCTCGTGCTCAAACTCGGCTCCCTCCTCCGCATCGCAGACGCCCTCGACCGCGGCCACGATCGCCGCGTCGGCAGGCTGGAGGTCGAGCGACGGGAAGACCGCCTCCTCCTCAAGGTGCTCGACGCGTCGGGCCTCCCCGAGACCGAACTCTCGCTCGAGCGACTCTCGCTCGCCGAAAAAGGCGACATGTTCGAGGACGTCTACGGCATTGAGGCAATATTGGTCTAAGCCTCAATGCCGAGGTATCGAGGCGATATTGGTTTAGGCCTCAATGCCGAGGTATCGAGGTAATTTTGGCATAGAGGCGGCCCCCGCGCAAAAGACTGCCCCGTCCGGACGCGAGGCCCATCACGCCCCGGAAGCAGGGCCCAGACAGTAGTAATTGGTTATTTCGCCTCACCTTCTATATATGATATTGTCCTCGGTCACGGTGCCGAGCCTGAGGAGGTAGGCCATGAAGGAATCGGCGTCGAGACCGTATTCCCTATGCGCTCGATTCATAAGCATTGTGTATCCATCGCCGCCCTTCATCTCGACGTCCAGGGTGCAGAAGGTATAGGAGGCGGCCGGGTCGAAGGCTTTGCCGCCTACGGTGATCGAGGTGACGCGGTCGCCGACGGGCCGCGCGGGGTCGAAGGTGAAGATCGCTCCGGCGAGCTGGGGATAGCGGCCGTCCTGGGCTGGCAGCCTCGAGACGCCGTTTTCGAGAACCGCCTTGAGGTCGCCTCCCTTGAGCGCCGTCGTCCAAAGATAGTGGCCGAAGGGAAGGACCGTGTAGACCTGTCGTTTCGTGATCGGGCCGGCCGGAATGCCATCGCGGATGCCGCCGCCGTCCATCAGGGCGACATCGGCGCCGGTGCTCATCAACATGGCGTTGGCGATGAGGCGGCCGAGGTTGGTTTCCCGGCCGCGGACCATCTCGCGCACGCCGACGAGATCCATCGCGGCCTGGCCGACCACCGCGTTGAAAAGTGGCTCCTCGGCCGCGGCGATGGCATCGGCCATCGCCTTCACCTTCGGGTCGGAGGGCATGTCGGGCGTGGTAGCGAGGGTGAGGCTGCGTGGAAGCTCCGAAAGAATCTTGCGGTCCTTCGACACGAGAATATCGACTCGACCGAGGCTCTGGCCCAGGGCATCGGCCTGGACGATGAGAACCTTGGTCGGGTTGGCGCCGACCTCCTCCTGAAGGCTCGAGTGGCTGTGGCCGTCGACGATGAGATTGATCTCCGGGCAGGCCTTGGCCACAGAGATGCTCGTCGCGGCCGAGGACCCGTCGATGCCGAGGTGGGCCAGGCAGATGAGGAGGTCGTACCGGCCCTTGAGGTCCTTGTCGATGAGCCTCCGCGCCGTCGAGACGGGATCATCGAAGCTCAGGCCGGCGAGGCCGGCAGGATCGGATTCGGAGAGGGTTTCCGGCGTCGCGAGGCCGAAGATGGCAACGCGGAGGCCTGCGACCTCCTTGATGACAAAGGGCGTGAAGATTGGGGCGCCGTTCATCTTCACATTGGCCGCGAGGACGGGAAAATCCACCATCTTCGCAAGCTCGATGAGGCGATCCACGCCGTAGTCATAATCATGGTTGCCCGTCGTCATGGCATCATAGCCGGCCGCACTCATGAGCCGGGCGACGGGGGCCCCCCCTTCGATGTTGGCCCAGGCCTGGCCATGAAAGGTATCCCCGGCGTCGAGGAGGAGCACGTTTCGCCCTTCGGACTTGAGGGCCGAGGCATAGCCGGCAATCCTCGAATACCCGATGACGGACTTCGACTCGAGGCCGAAGGCGTGCATGTCATTGGTGTGCAGGATGGTAATGGAAACATCCCGGCCGAGGGGAGGTCGGCCGAAGAAGGAAAATGTCGAGCAGCCGGCCAATGCCAGGCCGAGAACCAGGATCGCGACCATTCCCGGAACCTTGCGCATCGAAAAACCTCCTGCGGAGACCTCAGTACTGTAAATGATAGTACTTGTGACGTCCATGCTCGGCACCGGAGGCGGAACTCCCTCGAAGATGCCCCAGCGCTTCGAAATGCCCCTGCTGCCTGATCAGGGCTCGTGCATAAACCGGTTTACTTTGCTATACTCCCCAGGTGATGAAGATTGGACAGCGGAGGAAGTCATGGAGATGAAGCGAGCCTCGGGTATTCTCATGCATCCGAGTTCTCTGCCGGGCCCCGAAGGCATCGGCACCCTAGGACCGGCGGCCCTCGATTTCGTCGGTCGCCTGGCCGAGGCCGGTCAGGGCCTGTGGCAGACCCTCCCCCTCGGTCCGACGGGCTACGGCGATTCACCCTATGCTCCCTTTTCGACCTTCGCAGGCAACGACCTTCTCATTTCTCTGGAGCTCCTCGAGAAGGAAGGCCTCCTCGACAAAAAGGAAATCATCCCGCCCTACGGCCTCGATCCCGGGCGCGTGGATTTCGGCCCCCTGGTCGACTGGAAAAAGCCCCTCTTGGGCAGGGCAGCCGGGCGCTTTCTGTCGGGGGCCGGGAGGGCGCGCCTGGCCGAGTTCCGCGCCTTCGAGGCGGCCAACGCGGAGTGGCTCCCCGACTACGCCCTCTTCATGGCGATCAAGAACGACTATGATGCCAGGTCGCGGGCCGCGGGCCGCTTCGGCGACCTCTGGAACAATTATTGGCCCGAGGCTCTCGCCTTGCGGGAACAGGAGGCGATAGGACGGGAGCGCGATCGTCGGCATGCGGAGATAGGGCTGATAGAGGTCATTCAGTTTTTCTTCTTCGAGCAATGGACCCGGGTGAAGAAGGCAGCCAACGATGCGGGCATCCTCGTCATCGGCGACATCCCCATCTTCGTGGCCCTCGACTCGGCCGACGTCTGGACGAGGCGCGACCTCTTCCTCCTCGACGGAAAGGGCCGCCCCACCTTCGTCGCCGGCGTTCCTCCGGATTATTTTTCCGCTGACGGCCAGCTCTGGGGAAATCCCCTGTATAATTGGGACGAACACGTGAGGGAAGGATTCGCCTGGTGGAT
>JAJXVS010000239.1 GCA_021782015.1 bacterium
TCCTCGACAGGCTTGAGAGCCTCAAGGATGGCTTCGCTTGTAACCAAAGTTACGTTCCTCCCTACTGAGAAATTCCCATATTGGATGGGGACAGTCAAGGAAAATCGAGGAAGGCTGTAACCTATGAAACGAAATATCGCGGTCGAAAACGGGGGAAGGGGGCCGGATACCCCCGCATGACCGGCTGAACCACGCCCAAGGAGGCCGTATGAAAGTTCTGCTTATCGCCTGCCTGCCCAAGCGCCCCGGCTTCGGCGAGACCCTCGCCTACCGACTTCGCGACGCGATCGCCTCGGCGGGACACCGGCTCGAGTGGCATGAATTGTTCGAAGAAGGCTTCGACCCCCGCCTCGAGCCCTCGGAGCTCCTTCGCGGGTTCAGCTTCGACAGTCTCGTCATGGCCCACGCCCAATCCCTCGCCGAGGCCGATCGACTCCTCATTGTCCACCCCGACTGGTGGGGACAGCCACCAGCGATCCTCAAAGGCTGGATCGACCGCGTCTTCCGCGAAGGCCTCGCCTATGAGCTGCGAGGGGAGGATGGCTACGAAAAAAAGTGGACGCCGCTCTTGGGCGGCAAAAAAGCCCTGGTCATCGTCACCTCTGACTCGACCGACCCGGCGAGGGCCGAGCTCCTTCGCGCGATCTGGGTGGACGCGACCCTCGGACCCTGCGGAATGGAGGCGCGCTGCCTCCTCATCGACAGGCTCCGCGAGAGAAGCCTCGCGGAAAGGGAGGCATCTCTGCAGGCGGCCGTCGAGGCCAGCCTGGAGCTCGTGGCCGGGTAGACTTCCCCGAAGCTTATTGGCGACGGCCACCACCTTCCCCGAAGTCTGTTGGCGGCGGCCACCTTGATTGGTGGCGGCGGCCCCTTCAGTTCGTGACGGCGGCGAAGCGCTCCTGGAAGACCATCTTGCCGCCCTGAATCTTGATGATGGCGGCGTCCTTGCCCTCGGGATTGTGCGTATTCTTGCCGATCTTGATGTGCCCCGTGATTCCCTGAATGTCGCAGGTCTCGAGGGCCTGGGCGATCGCCAGCCCGTCGAGGGACTGGGCACGCTTGAGGGCGTCGAGGAACATGAGCACCGCGTCGTTGGCCAGGTAGCCCGGCAGTTCCGGCTCCTTGCCATAGGCCTTCACATAAGCCACCCGATAGTCCTGCACCGCCGGATCGTTGACGTCGAGGTGGTTGATGAAATAGGCACCTTCGAGGGAGCTGCCTCCCATCGGTATGAGATTGGACGAGGACCAGCCGTCGCCCCCCATGAGGAGGGCCGTGATGCCCATGCTCCTCGCCTGCCTGGCCATAAGGGCGGCATCGGTGTCGAAAACGGGGGCGAAGACGATATCGGGCTTGGCGGCGAGAATGCCGGCCAGGGGCTTGGAGAAATCCTTTTCGTCGCCGGTGTAGCTCACCGAGGCTATCACCTGCCCGCCGAGCCAGCGGAAATTCTGATTGAAGTACTCGCCGAGTCCCACCGAGTATTCGTCGTCGGACTTGACGAAGATGGCGGCCTTGCGCATGCCCAGGCGCTTGTAGGCATAGTTCGCAGCCACATCACCCTGGTAGGAATCGATGAAGCAGGCGCGGAACACGTAGGGATTGACGCTTGTAGCGCCAGTGGGACCGACAATTCCTTGGGTGACCTTGGGATTCGTCGCCGTGGTGGCGATGCAGGGGATCTTGGTCCACGCGGCCACTTTGGCCACCGGGATGGCCTCGCGGGAAAAGGCCGGACCGATGATGACGTTGACCTTGTCCTTGCTCGCGAGTTTTTTCGCGTCGGCATCGGACTCTTCGGGAATTCCGCGATCGTCATAGGGGAACAGGGCGAAGCGATAGATCTTGCCGCCGACGGTCATGCCGCCTCCGGCATTCTGCTCGTCGAAAAGCATTTTGAGCGTATTCAGTTCGGATTGGCCCCAGGAGGCGCTATCCCCGGTGAGGGCGCCGAGCCATCCGACCTTGATCGTGTTCGCGTTCCCGGCCCCCGCGCACCCAGCCAGCATCGCAAGGCCTATCACCGAAGCCGCAACCAGTCGAAATCGCATTCCATCCCCCTTGTGCCGATCCTTCCGCGCCCTCTGCATCCAAACCAGTTTCCGCTCCGCGAGAATGAGGACGGGATCGCAGCAGTATATTTCAAAATGCGGTCGGGGCAAGCGGAAGTTTCCCCTAAGTCTGCCCAGCCGTCCCCAAACCGGCGCGGCAGCCCCAATTCGGCCGGCGGCCCCAAGGCCGCCGGGAAGGGCGCAAGATCCGGCCCCACCAACAAGCTTCGAGGAACTCCTCAATCCTTTTCGAAGGGCGTTCCCAGCGCGGCCGGCGGGGTGGCCCGCATCGAGCGCAGGAGTTTCGCGGCGCGCTTTCGCGCCTTTTCGGGCAGCCGCGCGAGGCTTCGCTCGACCCATTCGGCATTGCCCACATTGACGAGGAGAAGGGTGAGGATCATCAGCGGAAAGGGCGCCACCTGGAGGACCTGCGAGGGAATGCCGGGAAGGCTGGGCTGGAGGACGAGGCCGAGCCATTGGAGGAAGGCGAAGAGCCAGGCGCCCAGGGCAGCGCGGATGGGGTTCCAGCCGCCGAAGATGGTGATGGCGAGGGCTATCCAGCCGATGCCGTCGAGGCCCGAGATCGTGCCCTTCCAGCCCGCCTTCACCGACAGGGAGTACATTGGGCCGGCAATTCCGGCGAGGGCCCCGCCAACCGCCACGTAGAGATAGCGCAGTCCTTCGACCTTGGAGCCGCGGACATAGGAGGCGGCCGGCTTCTCGCCGATGCCCCGGAGCTCGAGCCCCGCGTTCGTCTTGAATATGAAGATCCACGCAAGTATGACGATCGCGAAGGAGAGGTAGGTCATGATGTCCTGTTGGAAGAAGAGGGGTCCGAGGATCGGGACCTGGGCGAGGCCCGGTACGACCAATTGGGGCAGTCGCGGACCGGTGGCGCCCATGATCGGGTTGCCGAGGAAGTAGGAGAGGTCGCGGCAGAGGAGGGTCAACACGAAGCCGACGGCCACCTGCGATTGCTTGAGGGTGATCGACGCGAAGGCCACGACGAGGGCCACGAGGGCGCCGATGGCCGCCCCCGCCACGAAGCCGAGCATGAGGGAGCCGGTCCCGAGCGAGACTGCGAAGCCTCCCATGGCCGACAGGAGGATGGTGCCGTTCATCGAGAGGTTGATGACGCCGGCCCGCTCGGAGATGGTCTCGCCGATGACGGCGAAGACGATGGGCGCGGCCGAAAAGAGAACTCCGGCCAGGCCCGCGAGGATGATGGATTCGTTGGTCATTTTGCCGCCTTCCCGAGCAAGCGCTCCTTCGCTCCCTTTGCGAGGAGGACGAGGAGGACGAGGCTGCCCTGGAGGACGCCCGCCAGGGATGAATCGAGTCTGAGCACGATGGGGAGCTGGATCGAGCCGACGTTGAGGGCGGCGAAGAAGAGGGCCACGGGGGCGGCCAGGGGCACCGAATAATTCACGAGCATCGCCACCATCAGGCCGAGGTACCCGTAGCCCGAGGAGATCGAGGGGATGAGGCGGTGGTAGACGGCGAGAACCTGCATCGAGCCGGCGAGGCCTGCGAAGAGGCCGCAGAGGGCGAAGGCCGCCATCATGTGCTGCCAGGTCTTCACGCCGAGGACGTAGGCCGCCTTGGGATTCCGGCCGACGGCCTTGAGCCTGAGCCCGAAGTAGGTGCCCTGCACGAGGGCGAATACGGCCACAATTGCGACGATCGCGATGACCACCGAGGCCGGGGCGAGCCGCGATTCCGGCGTCAGCGTCGGCAGCCAGAGCTTCGGATCGAAGGGGAGGGTTCCCGACATCGAGGCGACGCCGGGCCGCTTCCAGGGACCGAAGATGAGCCAGAGATTGATTGCGGTCGCGACGAAGTTCAGGCCGAGGCCGCCGAAAATTTCGTTGACCCCGCCGAAGGTCTTGAGGGCTCCGGCCAGCATCGCCCAGAGGGCCCCTCCCGCCATGCCCGCGACGACGGCGATCGAGAGGATCAGCGCCGGATCAAGGCTCGAGTGTTCGAAGCTCCGCAGGGCCCAGGTGGAAAAGACGCCGCCCAGAATGATCTGTCCCTCGATGCCGATGTTCCAGAGACCCACCGTGAAGGTGATGAGGAGGCCCGAGGTCGCGAGGACGAGGGGCACCCAGGACACGATGACATTGGCCGCCACATCCCAGTTGCCCGCGGCGCCGAGGACGATGTTGTAGAAGGCCTGGAGGGGCGGCGCCTTCGCCGCGACGAGAACGAGGGTCGTGAGGACGAAGGCGAGGACGATGCCGCCGGCGTCGAAGGCGAACCTTGACAGGCGGCCCGCGCCGGATCGCGATAAGCGGCCCGCGCCGGATCGGGTCGGTCGATCATGCGACATGGGCGCCCTCCCCTTCCAGACTCTCCCAGCCGGCACCGCCGATGAGGCCTCCGAGCCTCTCGACGCTCAACCTCCCCGCCTCGATGGGAGGCGAGACCCGGCCCGCGTAGAACACGAGGACCCGATCGGAGTACTCGAGAATCTCGTCGAGATCGGAGGAGATGAAAATGATCGAAGTGCCCTGGGCGCAGCGGTCGCGGAGCTTGCCCCAGATGTAGGCCGTCGATTCGATGTCGAGGCCCCGGGTCGGATGCTCGACGAGAATGAGCGAAAGAGGCTCTCGCATCAGGGCGAGGAGGGCCCGCTGCTGGTTGCCGCCGGAAAGCGACTCGACGTAGCTTTCCGGACTTCCTTTAATATGGTAGGCCGCGATGCGGGACTCGGCCAATTCGCGCGCCTTCTTGCGATCGATGAAGGGACTCCCTCCGGCCCCGAGGCCGGCCTTGCCCTCGGAAAGGATAAAATGCTCGGTGAGGCTCAGGCCCGGCACGAGGCCCTGTTCGAGCCTGGCGGCGGGTAGCCATGCCACGCCCGCCTTGCGGAACTCGTGGTGAGTCCGGCCCGTCATATCTTCGTCATCCCTGACGTTCCGGTCGCCTTCGCGACCGGAGCTCCCCTTGGGCGCGCGTCCCTCGTCATCCTTGACGTTCCGGTCGCCTTCGCGACCGGAGCTCCCCTTGGGCGCGCGTCCATGCGCGCCCCCGCTCGTGTCGAGGCAGAAGGAGCCGGCCACGGGCTGCACAAGACCGCCACAGGCGCCGAGGAAGAGACTCTGCCCCGATCCCTCCATGCCGGCCAGGCCGATGATCTCCCCGGCCCGCACCTCGAGGTCGAGGCCCGCCATGCTGAGCCTAGGCCCCTCGATCGCGGCGCCCTTCACCGAGAGCACGCTCCGCCCCGGCTTTGCGTGGCGCCTTTCGGCCCGCGGCAGCTCCTTGCCGAACATCAGGGCGACCAGATCCTTGGCGGAAAAGGGCTTGGCTGCCCCTCCCACCAGCTTGCCCATCCGCAATACAGCGACACGATCGCAGAGGAACTCGGCGTCCTCGAGCTTGTGCGTCACGAACAGAATCGTCATGCCCTCGGCCGCGAGCTTTTTCAACGTTGCGAAGAGCTTTTCCTTTTGCGGAAGACTGATGCCCGTCGTCGGTTCGTCGAGAATGAGAATCTTCGCACCCAGCCAGAGGAGGCGCAAAATCTCCAGCTGCTGCCTCTCGCCCACCGTCAGCGAATCCACCCAGGCATCGGGATCGAGATCGAAGCTAAAACGTTCGCAGAGGTCCACAAAGTCCTTGCGGGCCTGGCGCTTGCTGCGACGGGATTTTCCGCCCGAAGCTCCCCCGCCGGCGGCCGCCCCGCCGCCAGCCGAGCCAGCAGCTCCGCCTCCGCCGGCCGCCCCGCCACCGCCCGCCCGGGAGGCCCCCAGCATGAAGTTCTCCAGTAGCCTGAAAGGCGGAAAATCCAGGGGGTCCTGGTGGAGCATGCCGATGCCCTGGCGAATGGCGTCGGCCGGCGATTCGATGCCGATCGCCCGGCCATCCAGGAGAATCTCGCCCGAATCGTGGGAAATGAAACCCGAAAGGATTTTCATCAAGGTGCTCTTGCCCGCTCCATTCTCCCCGAGAAGGCCCTGCACACTACCCGATTGGACATCGAGGGAAATCGCGTCGTTGGCACGAAGCGATCCGAAGGTTTTTGTGATTTCACGAAGCTCGACGC
>JAJXVS010000240.1 GCA_021782015.1 bacterium
CGCGTAGGTGAGCATCAGGCCGGTCAGTATGCCGTGGCGGGCGAGGGGGAGGGTGATCTTGCCGAAGACCGACCAGGGGCCATGCCCCAGGGTCCGGGCGACCTTCTCCAGGCGGGGATCGACCGCCTCGAAGCCGATACGCGCCGAATTGACCATGTGCGGAAGGCTCACGAACAACATAGATATGACGATTCCGCCGAGGGTACCCCAGAATTTGAGCCCCGTCAGCCGCTCGACAGGTTCGCCGATGATGCCGCTCCTGCCGAAAACGAAGAGGAGTGCGATACCCACGACGGTGTGCGGAATCGCGAGGGGGAGATCGACGAGCGCCTCGACGAGGCCCTTTCCGGGGAAGGAGCTCCTCGCCAGCGTGTAGGCCAGAGGCACGCCGAAAATTCCCGCGAGGGCCGCCGTGATGAAGGCGGCCTTGAGGCTCAGCGCGATGGCGGGCAGGACGTCGGGCTCTCTCGCCGCGCGGAGAAGCCCGGCCATGTCGTGGGTCGCGTACATCCTGAGGAGGGGCACCAGGATGAAGGCGAGGAGGAGCCCCCCCGCCGCGGCGAAAACGAAGCCCAGGGCGCCGCTTCCCTGCGCCTCGCGCCGTCTCACGCTACTGCGCCTCCCGCCTTCTCACCCTACTGCGCTGGCCAGGGGCTGACCAGGGGCTCGATGTAGGCGGGCATCTTGTCGGTTCGCACGCCGAGGGCCGGGGATAGGGTTCCGAAGCCGCTTTCGGACATGGTTTTCACGCCCGTCTCGCCGAGGACGAAGGCGACGAAGCGGGAGGCCCAGTCAGGATGTTCTGAATTGGTTGGAACGGTGATCGCATAGACGACGGGGACTCCCGAGACGTTCCCGTTGGCGGTTTTCACGGAGGCTTTGGCGTAGGAAGCCGCAAACTTGGCGTCGCTCAGATTGATCTCCGGGGGCAGATCGATGTACTTGAAATGATGCTGGCGGGCGTCGGAAAGGTAGATCGCCAGATAGTCGATCTGCCCGGACTCCAGGGCCGCGACGAGTTCCGTTTCCGTATCGCGCATGTTGGTGCGCGGAGCGTTGGCGAGAATTTCGTCGCCCAGCGACGGCTTGCCGTAAAACGAGGAGGCGAGATTGAGCATCTGCACCGTCTGGTAGCCGGAGGGGTCGGTGTCAGGATTGGACCTCCCGATCTCGACGCCCTTCCTGGACAATATTTGATACCAATTCTTATTGTCGATTTCCGACGCGAACTTGCTCTTCGGGGTATAGACGAAGGTTATGGCGTTGGTGACGAAACCGACGTACCAATCGGCATAGGATCGCTTTCCGTCGGCGCCGAACATGAATTTCGGGATCACTCGATAATCGGCGACCGCGACCACGTCCGCGACTTCGCCGAGCTCCGTCACCTGCTTGACCATTTTGACGCTGCCGCCGAATTGCGACTGGATCGTCACGTTGGGGTGCAGTCGCATGAAATCCTGGGCGATGCGCTTGAAGGGCGCCGCCAGAGTGCCCGCCCCGAAGACGGTCAGGGTGACCTTCTGGCCCGACCCGTCGCTCTGGGCGCCGATCGGGAGCGCGATCGCCAAAAAGCCGCAAATCGCGATGAATGCCGTAACCGGACTTCGTCTCATTTGTTTCCTCCATCTTGTGCGACCACCGTTTGGTCGGTCATCGGAATCATGGTTACAATAACAACGATCAATTAACCGACTTGCCTCGCGAAGGTCAAGAGGCGCGAAGGTCCGGACAGCCGCAGTGTTCGAGCCCTTGTGGCCACCCAAGGTGCGCGAAATTGAATTATCTTGACCAGAATGGTGCAAAATGATCAACTTTAGTGAGAAATAAAGGGTCCGGAGGCCAGTCCGATGGGGTATGAGAGAATCGCGACGACAGTACTATGGATCGGGCGTGCCAACAAAATAGTACTTACTATTTTGATAGCCCTCCTGACCTTCGGCATCGCCCTGCTCGATCACATTACCGGTCCCCTTCTCGCCGTCTCCTATTTCTACCTGATTCCGATTATTCTCGGCTCGCTCGCCTTCAGGCTCCGCGGCGCCCTCTCCGTGGCCCTCGTCTGCGCGGCGACCTGGGTCTACGTCCAGATCCTGGACAGCTTCGATTTTTCGACGCCCTTCTATCTCGTCTGGAGCGCGGCCATGAGGGCGGCCTATTACCTCAGCTTCGCCGTGTTGAGCGAATGGCTCAGGGGGGCCCTCGTCGAGCTTTCGAGCCTTTCGCTCCGCGATCCCCTGACCAAAGCCGCCAATTGGCGCTTTTTCGAGGAATACTACCGGACCGCGATCATGCGCTCGCGCCGCGGCGACAGCCCCCTCACCCTCGCCTTCTTCGACATCGATTCCTTCAAGTCGGTGAACGACAAGCTCGGCCACGCGGTCGGGGACGATGTCCTCAAGACGGTGGCCGATTCCGTGCTGCCGAACATAAGGCCCGACGACATCATCGCACGTCTCGGCGGCGACGAGTTCGTCATCGCCCTTGCGGATTTGGACTTCACGGGTTCCGAGGAGGTTCTCGCCCGCATCTTCGCGTCGGTGGAGGCCGCCGAGTCCAAGAGAGGCCATCCCGTCACCTTCAGCGTAGGGGCCATCACCTGGGTTGAGCCGCCCGAGACCCTTCGCGCCGCCCTCGACGCGGCCGACACCCTCATGTACGAAGTGAAGCGCGGAGGCAAGAATGGAAGAAGGCACCAGAGTATGCCGTGAGTCGGTCAGGCCGCGCCAAGGTCGGCTAAGGAAGCGCCGCCCCAAGTTTGTCGCGACAGACCGATTTACGGGTTGGCACCCTCCAGCACCGCCAGGTTCTTCGCGAGGGCGCTTCCGTCGAGGAGGTCGGCCAAGGCTGCCCGATAGTGTTCGAGCCCGATGCCGGGGATGAGGCCGGCCCCCGCGATGTCGGCGACGAGAGCCATGTTCTGCCGGCGGGGATCGTCGAGATCCTCGCGGAAGACTCTTCTCGCCGTCACACCGCGGGCTGCCGCCTCGGCAAAGACATCTTCCGTCTCGACGGCCCTCGCCCTCCCCAGGCGGACATCGAGGGGCTGCCAGGAGGCGTCGTACCAGAGGAGGAGGCCAGCGGGCGCGAGCATGGTCCTGAGCGCTCGCAGGGCCTCGCAGCGCTCGAGGGCGACGACGAGGTCGGCCCTTCCAGCCTCGACGAGGGGCGAGTGGGCGCCGCTTCCCAGTCTGAGGTGGCTGGATACGATGCCCCCGCGCTGGGCAAGTCCGTGGGTGTCGCAGCCCTTGGTCGGCAGGCCGGCCTGGGCCGCCGCCCGCGCGAGAAGTTCGGCGAGGAGGCCGATGCCCTGGCCGCCGACGCCCGTCATGTAGATGTTGAAGGGGCTTCCCATTTCACTCGCCTCCCTTGTCGTCGACGATGGCCGTCGAGGGGCAGACCTGCTTGCAGGAACCGTCGCCGATGCACAGATCCTTGTGCACTTCTATGCGGCCGTCGCCGCAGCGCTGGAAACTCGGGCAGCCGAAATCGGCGACGCAGAGCCTGGCGAGGGAGCAGCTCTCCTGGTCGATGGTCACCCGGCGGGCCGTCCAGCCCGGTTTTCGTCGCGCCTCGCGCGTGAGCTTGAGCATGCAGGGGTGGCGCGCGATGACGACCTTGAAACCGCTCTCGGCGACGGCAGCGCGCACGAGGGACTCGAGTTCCGACTGCCTGTAGGCGTCGACCTCGCGGATGTTCGTCACCCCCAGTCCCTCGAGGGCCTGCCGGACAGGAATCTTCGGCGATTCGCCGTTGAAGTTCCTGCCCGCCCCCGGATGGTCCTGGTGGCCCGTCATGGCAGTGGTGCCGTTCTCCATGACGACGAGGGTCACGTTATGCGAATTATACACAGCATTGACGATTCCCGGCATGCCCGCGTGGAAGAAGGTCGAGTCGCCGATGAAGCAGAGGACCTTCCGCGACTCGTTGAAGATGGACAAGCCCGAGGCCGTCGAGGTCGAATGTCCCATCGACAAAAGGACGCGGCCCATTCGGTAGGGTTCGAGGTAGCCGAGGGTGTGGCAGCCGATGTCGGCCACGGTGATGTCGTCGCCGGCGAGGGCCTTCTTGATCGCATGGAAGGCCGAGCGGTGGCCGCAGCCGGGGCAGAGCTGGGGCGGCCTGGCGGGCAGCGCGGTAAGGGCGGCCGCGGAGAGGATGGCAGGTGCGGAGACCGCGGCAAGTGTTGCAGGCCTTGCGATAGCGGCAGGTGCGGCGACCGTGGACGCCTTCGTCGTGCCCAGCAGCCCCGGCCAGGTCGCCTCGAGAATCGAGCGGACCTTTTCGGGCAGGTACTCGCCGATCAGCTCCTCGGGATCGACCTTGCCGATGATCCTGGTCTTAAGCCCCGCGTCGTAGGCGAGGGCCTTGATGTCGAGTTCGAGGACAGGATCGAGTTCCTCGAGGATCTTCACCTCCTCGTGGGCGGCGAGGAAGTCGCGCACAAGGCCGCGAGGCAGGGGGAAGACCGTGCCGAGTTCGAGGACCGTCGGCCTCCCGCACACGCCTTCAAGGCAATCGGCGAGCGACAGCCGGGCCGTGCCCGCCACGATGATGCCGCGTCTCGAACTCGAGGAAAGGACGCGATTGAAAGGACTGCGCTCGAATTCGAGGCGGGTCCTTTCGAGGCGGGCCAGGGCCTCGCGCTTGAGCGGGGCCACGGAGGCGGCCAGGGGTATGTAGTTCGCGGCATCGGGATCGAAGCGTGGGGCGCGGTCGAGGGGAGGATCATTCCAGGCGCTGAAGTGGAGGAGTTCCTTGGCGTGGCAGACATGGGTCGTCATGCGGAGAATGACGACGCTCATGGTCCGCCGCGCCATCGCGATGGCCTCGAGCATCATCGCGTAGGATTCCTGCGCGGTGGCCGGCTCGAGGACAGGTATGGCAGCCATGCGCGCATAATGCCGGTTGTCCTGCTCGTTCTGGCTCGAATTGGCCCCAGGATCGTCGCCGAGGACGACGACCATGCCGCCAAGAATTCGCATCAGCGCGAGCTGGACGAAGGAATCGGCGGCCACATTGAGCCCGACGCTCTTGAAAAATACGACAGAACTATGTCCATTTATTGCGGCCCCGAAGGCCACCTCGAGGGCGACCTTTTCGTTCGTCGAGAATTCGAAATAGAAGGGTCTTTTGTCCTTGGGAATGGCCCGTATCGCCTCGGCGATTTCCGGCGTCGGCGAGCCGGGGTAGGAGGTCACCACTCGCGCACCGCCCTCGATCATCGCGCGCACGAGGGCCGTGTTGCCGATGGCGAGCTCGGAAAATGCTGCGCGGCCGAGCAGCATGGCGCCCAGGTCTTTCACGTGACCTCCTTTGGAAGCCTCGCGGCCCCTTAAGGCCGCGCTCCCCGCCGCGGGGTCTCACCCAACCCCCGACTAGGTTGCGCACGACCCACAGCGAGGTCGCGAAGCCCCTCTGTCACAAAGACAAGTGTAGGTCGCCGTACCCGGCCGGGCAATGGCATTCGGGGCGTGTCACCTCGGCGAAAATCGGGGGAATCAGCTCCAGGGCTGTCCGTAGACATTTTCGAAGGCGACTTCGGCGAGGGGCTTCCGCTCCCTGCCGCCATGCTCGCGGGCGAGCTGCCATTCGGCCAAGAACGACTCGTCGCCGCTCTTGCCGACGACCACCAGCGTGACGAGGACGAGGTCGGCTTCGAGCTCGATGGCCTTCGCGGCCTTGGCGGCCGCGTAGCCCGCGATCGGATGGGCGATGAGTCCTTCGTGATTGGCCTGGAGCATGAAGGACATGGCCGCCATGCCCAAATCGAAGAAGGCATAGTCGCGACCGGCATCGGATCGGCAATCGAGGGAGGGCTTGGTGGCGAAGGCCACGACGAGGGGGGCTCGGGTGGCCCATTTGTTGCCTTCGGTAAAGCTGGCGCGCAGGGCCTCGAGTTTGTCGCCCGTGACTGCGATGAGGCGCCAGGGCTGGTTGTTGAAGCAGGACGGCGCGAGGGTGGCGGCTTCGAGGAGCCTTGCGACGGTTTCTCGCGGCAGGGGATCGGCGGCGATCGCGCGCTTGGAATGGCGTTCCGAA
>JAJXVS010000241.1 GCA_021782015.1 bacterium
CCTCCTCGAACTCCTCCACGAGAGGGGGCCCTTTCACGACTACTCGGCCACGGCCACGACCCTCATCGACGTCTTTAACCAGGGAAAATTCAACTGCGTCTCATCGGCCGTGGTCTATCTCATCGCCGCGCGTGAACTCGGCATTCCCTGCGCCGGCGTGAGGACAAGCGATCACGCCTTCTGCTCCGTCACCATCGGGGGCAATTCCATCGACGTCGAGACCACGACAACCTATGGTTTCGACCCGGGCACGAAACGCCAATTCACCGATGCCTTCGGAAAAGTGACCGGTTACAGCTACGTTCCGCCGGGTGATTACACCCGACGCGAGACAATCGACGATCGCCGCTTATTATCGTTGATACTGTCCAATCGTGCCGCCCTCCTCGAATCGGCGGGGCATTGGGGGGAAGCCCTGAGTCTGGCGGTCAACTACGACGCCATGGAGCCCGACGCCGAGAGCCGCGATTTCGTCCTGGGCCGGGTCAACAATCTGGCCGCGGCCCTGATGCGAAACCGCGACTGGACCGATGCCCTCAGGCTCGCGAACGAAGCCAGGCTCAAGTGGGGAGATGACAAGCGACTCGCGGCGATCGCGACCACGGCAGCCGACGGCTCCCTCGTCGAAGAGCTCTCCCATGTCGGGAAAAGTGGCGGCCTGACTTTCGCGGAGGCCCTCGACCTCGTGGCGAAATCGAGGGCCTCGGGAGACGTCAGTGCGGCGCGAGCCAAGGAATTCTTCGCTTTTTTATATGGCAACGAGGCCAATCGAATCGGCAATTCCGGCGATTGGCTTGGTGCGGCCGCCCTCGCCGAGGAGGGGCTGGCGAGGACGGGCGGCGACGCCCGCCTCGCTCAGGCGGTGACGACTTTCCGCCACAATTTCGTCGTCTCAGTCCATAACGACTTCGCCCGCCTGTTCAACGCCCAGCGGTTCAAGGAGGCGGCCCAGGCTGCCTCCGCCGGTCTCGCGAGGATGCCGGGCGATCCAACCCTGAGCGCCGATCTCAAAGCCGCCGTCGACGCTGGGGGCTGAGGCCCCCGGAGCCCATGGAGCGACGAGGACAGTAACCTGTCATTTGCACTCGAATGATTCGGTCTTTATACTCATCGCAGGAGATAAACATGGCTATCCCGAAAGAATACCGGGTGCGATCACTCGGCGAAACCCGAATCACCAGCCCCCTTGCCCTTTCCCGCACCGTGGGAGACGCCCTCGCCGACTACGAGGAAGATAAGTATTTTGTCCGTCACGAGGTTGAGGTCGAAGCCGATGGCCTCATGGCCGATGGTCCCGTATTCGAACGGGCCGGCCCCCGCCGCATGATTTACTTCAATCCGAGCCACGTCCACGCCGGCATCGTCACCTGCGGCGGCCTCTGTCCCGGCCTCAATGATGTCATCCGGGCGACGGTCCGTGGTCTCTGGTACCGCTATGGTGTCCGCCGGATAACCGGCATCCGCTACGGCTACCGAGGCTTCCTGCCCGACTGGAATCTCGACGTGCTGCCCCTCGGACCGGAGATTGTCGACGAAATCCACAAGGCCGGCGGCACCATCCTGGGCTCCTCGCGGGGCGGAGGGGAACGCACGGGTGAAATCGTCGACGCGATCGAGAGGCTCAACCTCACCATGCTCTTCACAATAGGTGGGGACGGCACACAAAAGGGAGCCCTCGCCATCGCCGACGAAATCGAGCGGCGACACCTCAAGGTATCGATCATAGGTATTCCCAAGACCATCGACAACGACCTCCTCTGGCTCGACCGCTCCTTCGGTTTCGAAACGGCTGTCGCCCGCGCCGCGGACGCGGTGAGCTGCGCCCATGCCGAGGCGGATTCCTACATGAACGGCATCGGCCTCGTGAAATTGATGGGGCGCGATTCCGGCTTCATCGCCGTGCATACGGCCCTCGCGGCCCATGCCGCCAATTTCGTCCTCATTCCCGAAGTGCCCTTCGATCTCGAGGGAGCGGCAGGCTTCCTGACCCGCCTCGAGGAACGGATCGCCGCGCGCCATCACGCCGTCATCATCGTGGCCGAAGGCGCGGGCATGGAGCATCTGGCATCGGCCAACGCAGGGATGGACGCCTCGGGCAACAAGCTCCACGCCGACATCGGCCTCTACCTCAAGGAACGCATCGAGGCCCGTTTCCGGGAAATAGGCGTCGAAATCGCCCTCAAGTACATCGATCCGAGTTATATGGTACGATCGGCGCCGGCCAGTCCCGTCGATTCGGTGTATTGCGAACGTCTCGGGGGCAACGCCGTCCACGCCGCCATGACCGGAAAAACCGCCATGATCGTCGGCATGGTCAACGGCAAGTTCGTCCACATTCCCATCGACGTCGCGACCAAGAGCCGCTCGAAGGTGGACCCCGAGGACTCGCTGTGGCGCGATGCCGTCGAGTCGACGCACCAACCCTTCTCGATGAGGAACGGCAACTGAGATGGCCCGCCAGAAGATTCTCGTGATCGACGGATCGGAGCTTTTCAGAAGCTACATCCGGGATCGACTCGGCGAGCACTTCGAGGTCGAAATCGCCATAAACGGACTCGACGGACTCTCCAAACTCAGAACCTTTCTCCCCGATCTCCTCATCATGGACCAGGACCTCCAGCGCAAGAGCAGCAAGGAAATTCTCGAGGAGAAGAACCGGAACCCCAATACCGCCGATATCCCCGTCCTGCTCACCTCGACGAAAATCGATCGCAATCGCCTCCTCGAATTCGTGCCCTTCCGCATCCGCAAGGTCCTGATGAAACCTCTCCGGATTGACGCCCTGTTCGAAGCCCTCAACGAGGCCCTCGGCACAAAGCTGCGCGTCGAGGAGACGCCCTGCATCATCGAGGCCCACGTCAACGACAACATAGTGTTCATCGAAATTGCGAAGGGACTCAACCGCGAGAAGATCGACCTCCTCCGCTTCAAGATCGCCGAGCTCGCGGAACTCTACCAGATACGCAATCCCCGAATCCTCGTAATGCTGAGCGATATCGATCTCACCTTTGTCGACGGCAGCAATATCGAGGAGCTGCTCCGCATCCTCATCAACCAGGCCCAGGGGAAGGCCAGCCACATAAAAGTTCTCACAATTTCGACTTTCATGAGGGAGTTCGTCGGCGGCAGGCAGGAATTCCGCAACATCGAAGTCGTCTCGAATCTCCAATACGCCATGGACGGCCTCCTCGTCGACTACGATCCCTCGGTCGACGACAAGGAGAAGGCCGCCCAGATGATCTCCGAGCGAATACTCTCGGCCCAGGCCCAGGCTGGAGGCTCCGAAACCATCGAAATGCGATTCCAGACCGAGGGCGGGTCGCAAAGGAACCAAGCCTCGCAGCCCGCCCCGAACACGGCCAATGCGGCGTCGATGCCGGCCGACACCCGAGGCGCGACGACGGCCGGGCGGGGCCTCGTCATCGCCGTCGTGGACGACGACTTCATCATTCAAGAGCTCGTCAAAACCACCTTTGGAGCCATTGATTCCGACGTGAGCGCCTTTTCGGACGGTCGCGAGTTCATCGACAACGCGCGGGCGAGGGACTGGGATCTCGTGTTCCTCGATCTGTTGATGCCCGACATGGACGGCTTTGAGGTCCTCAGGCGGCTCCGAGGCGACGGCAACGACGTGCCCGTCATCATTCTTTCGGCGGTGACGCAGCGCGAGGCCGTGGTCAAGGCCATGGAGGCTGGAGTAAAAAGCTATCTCGTGAAACCGCTGAGACCCGACCAGATCATGAAAAAAACCCTCGAAATCCTCAAGGCGAATTTCTAGCGGCAGGCGCGATGGCAACTCCCGATTCGTTCTGGCGCGCCGCCTTCGAGGAATCGCCTCTTCCCCTCGTCGCCCTCGACTGGCGAGGAGTCCTCGCCACGTGGAACGCCACCTTCGCCGGATTCTTCCGCGAACTCACGGGCATGGAGGCGGAGCGATTCGAGGGCTCGCTCTTCGAGCTCGTGCGCGCACGCGAGGGGATCAGGCTCGACTACTTCGCGGCCGAGCTGTTCCTGGGAGCGCGCAAACAGATCGCCATCGAAACACCCTTCAGCGACGCAGTCGGCGTCCGCCATTGGATTGCCGCAAAAATGAGCGTCATCGAACCGGGCGGAGCCGAGGTGGCCAACGCGAACCGATTCCTCTTGTGCGCCTTCGAGGACATCACCGATGGCATCGCCAAGGAAAAGAACCTCGTGGCGGCCAAGGAGGAGGCCGAGCGGGCGACGCAGACCAAAAGCCTCTTTCTCGCCAACATGAGCCACGAGATACGGACGCCCATCCAGACCATTCTCGGCGTACTTGAACTTTTGGGCGAAACCCGGCTCGACGGGGAGCAATCGGATTACACCGCGCAAATCGGCTTCTCCGCCGATGTCCTCCTCGCCCTCATCAACGACATCCTCGATTTCTCCAAAATCGAGGCCGGCAAGCTCAGCCTAGAAGCCGCCGACTTCGACCTCCGCGAACTCGCGGGCCAATCGGTCGACCTCCTCGCCCTCGACGCGCACCGCAAGAACCTCGAGCTCGTCCTGGACATAGGGGAAGACGTGCCGCCCCTCCTCCGAGGCGACGCCACGAGACTGCGGCAGATTCTCATCAACCTTCTCAAGAACGCCATCAAGTTCACCAATGCCGGCCTGGTCGGCCTCTTCATCGAAAAGAGAGCCGAGGCCGGTCGACACAGGCTTCGCTTCGAAGTGCGCGACACGGGCATCGGCATACCTCTGGAACTCAGGGAGCGACTCTTCACGCCCTTCTACCAGGCCGACATGTCCGCCGTCCGCCGCGCGGGGGGCACCGGACTCGGCCTGGCGATTTCGCGCCACCTCGTCGAACTGATGGAAGGCCGCATCGGCGTCCTTCCCCGCTCTCCCTCGGGCTCGGTTTTCTGGTTCGAAATTCCCCAGGTGATTCCGGAATTCGCCGAGGAGACCCCCCTGCCCCTTCTCGACCTCGAACAGCGCCGCCTCCTCGTCGTCGACGACAACGAAGAAGCGCGCTCTATCGCCATGAAAATTGCCACCCGCGGGGGCTGGGATGCCACAGGGGCCGCGTCAGGGCCCGAGGCCCTCCAGATGCTCAGGGCGAGTGCTGCCGCGGGGAGCGCCTTCGATGTCTGCCTCGTCGACCAGGGAATGCCCGCGATGGACGGCTGGCGACTCGCCAGCGAAATTCACGGCGACCCGACCATCCCCGCGACCAGACTCGTCCTCATGGTCCCCGCGGGCATGATGGGACGGGACGCCAAGATGAAACTCCTCCGCTGGTTCGCCGCCTACCTGTCCAAGCCGGTCAGACCCCAGGCCCTCCTCGACGCCATCGCGCCAAGCGCGGAAGATCCAACGACAAAAGACATACCAATTACGCTGGATCTCGCGAGCCCCTTCGAGACTCGGGCGCAGGATCCCGAAGAGAGCGCCGCCCAAACGCATGGGCTGCCGCGACAGAAAGCTCCGACCGATGCGACCTTCGACGCCGACATCCTCATAGCTGAAGACCACGAAGTCAACCGCGAACTCTTCAGCATCATCCTCGGCAAACTCGGACTTCGTGTCGAAGAGGCCCGGGACGGGCAAGAGGCTGTCGAAAAAGCCCTCGCGAGAAATAGAGAAGGCAAGCCGCACGATCTCATCCTGATGGATATTTTCATGCCGCGCCTGGACGGCTACGAAGCCTCCATGGAACTGCGGCGAAAAGGGTGGAAGGGCCCCATCATCGCCGTCACCGCCTCGGCCCTCAAGGGCGAGCTGGAAAAATGCCTCGAATCCGGAATGGACGCGATACTCCTCAAACCCTTCCGCAAAGCCGAGCTCGGAGTGACACTCTCGACCTGGCTACCCGCTTCCAAGGGTGGGAAGGCCCCCGAGCGCGAAATAGCCCCGAAATCCTGGCCGGAAACCGAAGTCGAGATTCCCACAGCCATTCCCACTGCCCGTCCTGCCGCCGAAGCGATCGGCCTTGCGGCTGATGTCGGAGCGACGGCGGGAACGGAGGCGAGGGTGGTGAATGAAGAGGCGACCGGCGAACGTGC
>JAJXVS010000242.1 GCA_021782015.1 bacterium
CTCCCGGGTCGCCTTCATGACCGGGTCCTGCTCGGGAAGGAATGAGTTGGTCGAATAATCGATATGGAGACGAAGGGCGCCGATCGCCATGAAAACGCTCACAATTATGAAAAAAACTACCGCGAGCCTGCTGTGCTTCAGCACGGCTTCCATCAATCTATGCAAAATACGCTCCTTTGGAAGGGACGATCGAATTCCTCAGTTTCCCGTTTCATCTCGGACCATCGCCTCTCTCCATCGCCTCTCTCAATCCAGTTTCGGTCGAGTCTCCGCCCAGTCTCCGCCGGACCAAGTCCTTCGCCAGCCGGGCCTGGCTCGCCCTCAAGCCGCGTTCCAGGGCCTCGTCGACACCCAGGAAGTGCCTGATCATGGGCGCCGCCACCGCGGGAAAGAGGATGAGGGAGTAGATCGCCTCGACCAGCTCGACGAGGACCGGCAGGCCCGGCCCCCTCCCCTCGAGGCGCTTCGCGTCGGCGAGCGACAGGATGTGCTCAGGCGGACTGAACTCGGCGATGAGCTCCTTGATCAGTTCTGGATTGCGCGCCATTTCGGCGATGATGAAGAGGGGCAGGCGCGGAGAGCGCTCCAGAAAGGCCACAAGGGTATCGATCCAGGCCTCGAAGCGCTCGGTGAGGGGCCTTCCGCCTTCCTTCCAGAGCTCCGCCATCGTGTCCGAAAGCTCCGCCAGCTCCTCGCGGAAAATCAGGAGAAAGAGCCTGTCCTTGCTTTCGAAGTAATAATGGAGAAGTGCCTTGTTGACCCTTGAAGCGTCGGCGATGGACTGCATCGTCGTGCCGTCATAGCCCTTGTCGATGAAGAGCTGCTTGGCCGCCGCCTTTATGCGCGAGGCACGGCCTTCGTCGATCGGTGAAGCCCTCCCGTCGTGGCTGCGCGAGGCATCCTCTTCGTCGTGGGTCTCGGTTCCCATTTCTTAACCATATGGTTAAAGAATCGCCCTTGTCAATCGGATTCACGAATAATTGTTCATCTAAAAATGCGAAAAGTGCGACACTCGCGGAATTCGCGGCCTGTCGATTTCTGTCTCTTTCCGCTTGAATATTTACGAAGGTACCTGTATATTCGTTTTGAAAGGTACCTTCAAATCAACCATAGGAGAATTAGAATGACAAACACTACCAACGAGCTCCTCGACAAGCTCTACCGCCTCGAATGGCTTCTTCGCTACCGCCACATGCGCGATCGACGCGAACGCGGTCCAATGGGCGACCCGCGCCGCGGCCAGGGTCGCATCCTCGCCCTGCTCAAACTTCAACCGGAAATCGACCAAAGGGAGCTGGCCCTCATCCTGGACATCCGCTCCCAGTCCCTCGGCGAACTCCTCGCGAAACTCGAGCGCCAAGGTTACCTCACCCGCAGTCCTTCGGAAGCCGATAGGCGCGTCATGGAAATTCGGCTGACCGAGACGGGAAAGGCGGCCGCGGGAGAGTCTCCCCCGTCCCAGGATGCCGAATCCCTCTTTGGAGTCCTGACCGAAGAGGAAAGAGAGGCCCTCGGAGGGTATTTGGAGCGCCTCATCGACGATTGGGAAAAGAAGCAGGGTGCAGAAATCGGGGATGCCGACTTTAGGATGGGCCCGGGCGGAATGGGGCGCAGCGGACCCGGAGGTGGCGGGCGTGGCGGCCCCGGGCGCGGAGGACGTGGCGGACGCGATGGGAGCGGCGGCCCCCTTAGCGGCGGCCCCGGCGGTCTCGGACGCGGCGGGCCCGGGCACGGCCGCCCTGGCGGAATGGGGCGAGGTGGCGCGGATGGACAGGAGCGCCGATGCCATCACTTCGGAGGCCTTGGTACTACCCGCCGCGGCTTCGGCGGCCAGGCCTGGGAGGCTTAACCCTCTTCGAGGGGCTTGTCGCAAGCGGTCGCGATCTTGTCGGCGCTGGCTCGAAGAGCCATGCCGCCGCGCGCCGGAACCATGTTGATGGTAAAGCTCTTTTCCGGCGTTTCGCAGGCCAGGGTTAGGTAGGCCTTGCGGAAGGGGGCCGCCTTGCGCTTGCCCGAATCCTCGCCGCCGATCTGCTTGCCGCGGCTCGCCTCGAGTGTCAGGCGATTTTCGGTCTTCTCGGCCTCGCTGCCGGGAAGACTGCCGCGAACCCAGGGGATGAGTCGGAAACAGCTGATGTCGCCCATCGCGATGACGACTTTCTTGGACAGGATCCAGAGGCCGAAACGATGGGAGATTTCTTTCTTCGCCGGGTCGAAAATCCAGGTTTCCCGATAGAGAAGAGCGAGAAGAAGCACGATGAGGACAATCCATCCGATCGTTCCCGGAGCGCTTCCTCCGACAAAAATGGCGGCGCCCACGGCGGCGAAAATGAGTGCCATCACGATCCTGAACCAGATCGGAATGCGATACACGAGGCTGCCGTCTTTGCGGCGCGCGAGCACGAGGGGAAGATCCATCGCTCGACAATAGCGAGGGACAAAGGCAGCCGCAAGGTGGCCGATCGAAATGCCATCCGCGGCTCCGCTTGTCGCTTGGCCCCCCTCCGGACTATCTTTTCCCGCCGCGGCACCGATCGGGAATTCCGAGCCGCAACGACAAGGAGACAGCATGGCCGCATCACGCGTTCGCTTCGAAACCTCGATGGGAGCCCTCGTCATCGAGACCTTCCCCGACGAGGCGCCCCTCAGCACCGAGAACTTTCTCGAATACGTAAAGTCGGGCTTCTACGATGGCACCATCTTCCATCGGGTGATCCCGGGCTTCGTCGTCCAGGGCGGCGGCATGATGCCGGGCATGGACCAGAAGCGCACCCGCGACCCGATCCGCAACGAGGCGGCCAAGGGGCCCAAGAATCTTCGCGGCAGCCTCTCGATGGCGCGCACCAACGATCCACACAGCGCCACGAGCCAGTTCTTCATCAACCTCGTGGACAACAAGAGCCTCGACGCGGGCGGCCCCTCGGGCGCCGGCTACGCCGTCTTCGGCAAGGTCGTCGAGGGCATGGAAGTCGTGGATGCGATGGCCAAGGTCCGCACGACGCGCAGGACTCCTCATTCGGATGTCCCCGCCGAGGACATCGTCCTCATCAGCGCCAAGGTCCTGGCGGAATAGGCCCCCGCTCGCCCTCGGCCGTGGGAGGCCACTCCACTTCGACCGTGGCCGGCCATTCGCCCTCAGCTGTGGTCGGCCACTCGCCGTCGCCATCTGCCGGCGCGGCGGCCTCGGCTGGCGCCATGGCTTCAGTCGTCTCGACGATCCTAGTCGTCGCAGGCTGCCGCCTTCGCCCGCGGCCCGCGCTTCATGACGATGCGCTCGGGAACGTCATAGCCGGCTGTCACCAAGAGGCGCCTGAACGGCGAGTTCTCCCGCTGAAGCTCGCGCGATCCGCGGGTGATCTTGCAGAGCGAAAGCCCGAGATTGGCCGCGATCACACGCTGGGGCGTGCCCCGGGCGAGGTCCTTGACCAGAGCCCAGCGCTTGGAAATTTCGTCCACCTCCGATGAAGTGAGGAGACTCCGAAGAAAGTCCTCGACGAGTTCGGGATCGCGGGTCTTCGCGAGGGCCTTGGACATTTCGGAAAGGTTGGATGTCACGAGATCGGTGAGCATGGATTGATTCTACGGCGGAATTCAATTTTTGGCGAGACGAGAAGCGCGGCGCCGCGGGGTTTTCTCGCGGGCCGCGCCTGAAAATTACACGCCAACCCCTTCGGACCCCTCGCGCAGGCCGCGATCGGCAAATGCGGCCATCGCCGCGCGCATCCATTCGGCAAGACCGGAAGCCAGCCTTTCGTAGTTTGCCTTGAACCTGGGGTCGGAAACATACATCTCGCCGAGGCCCCGGAAAAGTTCGGGCACAGGCTCGTAGAAATTGCGAAGGTGAGCGACCTTCCTCGCCATCAAGCGCATCGCTGCGGGCGAATCGGGAAGGCTTCCCGAGGCGAGAGCGGCGGCGCAGGCCGCGTCGACAGCCTCACCCTCTCGCCTGACCTCCGCCCATTTCCCCTTGCTCATTTTGGCGAGGCGCTCCCGGCTTTGGGCATAGGCTTCGGTTTCGCCCCAGCGCTCCTTGGTCTCCGCCCCTAGCCTCGCCCCCTCCTCCTTGTCGAATCCCTCATATAATTCCTCATCGGTCATGATCCGCTCCTTTCCGCCCAGTCGGGCGACAGTCCTGTCGATGGTGGAAAGAAGGAGGCCCAGACGGCGCCGTTTTTCCTCGATCGCGCGGCGATGCGAAAGCAGGGCCGCCCTGAGGTCATGGCCCGGCGCGTCGAGAATCGCGCCAATCCTCTCGAGCGGGACCTCGAGTTCCCGGTACAAAAGGATCTGCTGAAGCCTGAGGAGCTCCGCCTCGCCGTAGACCCGGTAGCCGGAGGCATTGCGCGAGCCCGGTGCGAGAAGGCCGATGCCGTCGTAGTGATGGAGCGTCCGGACGCTCACCCCCGCGACGCGGGCCAGTTCGCCGATGCTGTAGCCTTCCTTCATTTCCCCCTCCGGGAAAAGGCTACAGCCTGACGTCGCGTCAGGGTCAAGCGGAAAATTCAGCCTCCGCTCACGAGGTGATAGAGTTCGACGCGGTCACCGTCGACGAGAGGAGTCGAGGCGTAGTCCCTGCGCTCGACGAGGACATCGTTGACCCGCGCAATGATGAGGGGGAAGGTCCAACGCTTTTTCGCGATGAGACCTGCGACACTGAGTTCGGGCTCCTCGTGGCTTTCCTCGGTAAAGTTGACGGTTAGCTTCATATTCCTCCCAAGGCTAGTCCCGACGGGGCCCGGCGAGCAAGCATGGTGCGGGCGAGTGAGGCGCGGGCGAAGCACGGTGCCGGCGAAGCAAGGACCCGCCGATTGCATGAGCCAGGTCGGCGACGCACCCCCCCGGTCATTCCGCAATTCTTTATTTATTGCTCGAAATTGGATTAGCACGTATACTTGCTTCCCCGCTAGAAGGAGGCGTCCTCGTGATCAAATACCTGGCGACCGACGATTCAAAATGCGTCGGCTGCATGAACTGTACAGCCACCTGTTCACAAAAATACTTCAAGGTCGACGATCCCGCCAAATCCTGCATTCGCGTCGAAGGCTTGGGAGGCAACAAGTTCCACCTCGTCGCCTGCGACCAGGAATGCCGCAAATGCGTACAGGAATGCCCGACCAAGGCCCTCATCGTCGGACCGACGGGCATCGTCGTCCTCAACAAATCGCTCTGCGTGGGCTGCCTCGCCTGCGTCGCCGTCTGTCCCATCGAGGCGATGCGATTCTTCCCCGGCGACAAGAATCCTTTCAAGTGCATCGCCTGCGGCTCCTGCGTGCCGAGCTGCCCGAAAGACGCCCTTTCGATCAAGGAAAAACCGGACAGCGAGAAGTCGCTGTTCTACAAGGCGGTGGAAGAGGCCGTGAAGCACGGGGCCTCCGGTCAGGCGGACGTGACAAGGGTCGGCTCGACGCCGATGAAGGGATGACGTCATGAACCTCAATATCAAGGACTTCAAGCTCCGGACGGAGCAGAAATACGAACCGCGCCCTGTGGTACGGGGCTACAGCATGCGCAGCCTCCACGTCGACGTGGGCTCGGGCAAGTTCACCGAAAAGACGGTGAGCGAAGACATGAAGAAGCGCTTCACGGGCGGCAAGGGCTTCGGCCTCAAGCTTCTGTGGGACGCGACGAAGCCCACGACGAAATGGGATTCGCCCGAGAACGAGATCGTCATCGCCATGGGCCCGGTCTGCGGCAATACCAATTACCCCGGTTCGGGAAAGAGCCTCGTCTGCTCCCTCTCGCCGATGACAGGCATTCCCATCGATTCGAACGTCGGCGGCTACTTCGGACCCTACCTCAAGTTTTCCGGCTTCGACGCCCTGGAGGTGCAGGGCAAGTCCGATAAAGAGACAATTGTGTTCATCGATGGCAACGAGGGCGTCCTTCGCGTCTACGAGGCCCCGGCCGCCGGGCTCGAGTACGACACCCACCTCCTCGCCGAGCAGCTCACCCACGCCTTCGCGAAAGACGAAAAGTCGCTCCAGGCCGTGTCGGTCGTGTCGGCAGGCCGGGGCGCCGACCATTCGCC
>JAJXVS010000243.1 GCA_021782015.1 bacterium
TTGGCGGCAAGTTCCTCCTGGGTTCTGCCATCGCGATGGCAGAGGGAAAGAAGGACTGGATAGCCACGCGCGCTGAGGCCGAAGGCCCGCATTTCGCGCGACAGCCATGCCTGGGAGCGCCAATAGATCCGGGAGACATAACGGCCGAAGTGCCGTCCTTCCGGGCTCGGTCGCGAGGCTGCCTCATCGATCATGCGGCAGAAAGTACGGCATTATGGTTGATAAGTCAACTATATTCCTTAGGTATTCTTGGGGCGCGGCCCAGAAAAGCCCAGCTGTCGATTGAAAGGACGGGCCATATCTGGCAAAATCCGTTACATAGCTCCGCGAAATGGGAGCCGATACGGCCGCGAGCAGGGGAATCGAAGGAGTCGGGCATGGAAAATTGGGGCAGGATGGCCGATGGACGCGAGGTCCATCTCTTTACCCTCGTCAACGCGGCCGGCATGGAAGTGGAAATCAGCGACTACGGGGCTACCATCGTGCGGCTTACGGCTCCCGATCGAAGGGGCCGCTTCGCCGACGTGGTGTTGGGCTTCGACAAGCTGGCCGATTACATCGCGCAGGTTCCCTCGCCCTATTTCGGAGCCGTGGTCGGCCGCGTCGGCAACCGAATCGCCAAGGCCTCATTCACGCTGGACGGAAAGACCTATTCCCTCGCGAAAAACGATGGACCCAATTCACTCCATGGGGGCCTTCGCGGCTTCGACAGGGTGCTTTGGGAGGCCGAGGAAAGCGGCGCAGGAATCCCCTCGCTCCGGTTGCGCCATCTCAGCGCCGACGGGGAGGAAGGCTACCCGGGCAATCTCGACGTGACCGTCGTCTATTCCCTCGCGGCCGACAATTCCCTCGTCATCGACTATCGGGCCGTCGCCGACCGGCCGACCCCCATCAACCTGACCAATCATAGTTATTTCAACCTTGAGGGAGAGGGGAGCGGGGACATCCTGGGCCACATCGCCCTCATAGACGCCGATCGGTACACGCCCGTCGACGAAACCTTGATCCCGACGGGTGAACTGCGGACCGTCTCGGGCGGCCCCTTCGATTTCGGCCGACCCCGTCCGATTGGCGAGCGGATCGACGCGAAGGACGAGCAGCTCCTTCGGGCCGGAGGATATGATCATAATTGGGTACTTACCGGCGCGGACGGCACTCTCCGCCGGGCGGCGAGAATCGTGTCGCCAGCCGGCGGTCGGGTTCTCGAAGTCTGGACGACCGAGCCGGGGGTCCAGTTCTATACGGGCAACTTCCTTCCGAAGTCCGGCGATCCGAAGCCCATCATGGGGAAGGGCGGCAAGTCATACACGCGACGAACGGGGTTCTGCCTCGAAACCCAGCACTTCCCCGATTCGCCCAACCGTCCCGAATTCCCCCCGGTCACGCTGCGGCCCGGGATGACCTACGCCTCGACCACGGTCTTCCGCTTCGGGACCGAATGATCGCCCCGAAGGCTCCTGGCCCGGCCGGCTTTGTGCTGCCGGAATGGCGGGGTGCCGGAACGGCGAGGCGCAGGCGGGGCGCCGGCGCGGCACGCTAATGTGGCCCTTCTCTGAGCACGATGCGCTCTTCGCCCCGGCGGCGCAGATAGCCCTCGTCCTCCATTCGGTTGAGCAGGGGAATTATCCATTTCCTCGAAAGTCCCGTCGCCGTCTTGGCTTCGCCCAGGGATAAGGGCGAATCGATGTTCCGGTCGCGCAGGATGGCTTTGACGAATCCGGCATAGGCCGCCGTCGAAAGAAAGAGCCGGCCATCGAGGCTGGCGGCGCGGCCGGCGCGGCAGAGGAGGGCCAGGTCCTTCTTGAGACCCGGTCGCTGATCGAGCGCGACATCGAGGCCCGAGGCTCCCGAGCGCTCGAGGCTTTCGGCGAGGAGTGCCAGGTTCTTCGGAAGAAGCGTGGCATCCGCGGCGGTCGAAGCTCCCGCGGGCAGTATCCGTCCATTAGTAACAACTATTCGTTTTTCATCCTCCAGGCGCAGGATGAGGGCCTTGTCGGCGCCGGCCGGCAGCCTGAGGCGACCGGCCAGTACGGCAACGGGGCAGCCCCCCGGTTCGGCGGCCGCCTCTTCGACCTGACGGCGCAGGACTTCCCATCGCTCATGGGCGAAGAGCCATTCGTCCGCGATTTCTGCGTCGGCCGGCGCGGCTTCGGCTTCGGTTTCGGCCGGCGCGGCTTGATCCGCCGCAAGCCGGAGACAGCCCGAGCGGGCAAGCTCAAAACTCACCAAGGCCTTCGTCAGGGAGGGAAGGGCCGTGCGAGCCGCGGGGAGGGCGCTCTCGATGCCAAGCCTCTCCGTAGCGACGCCGCCGCCGACGATGAAGACCTTGCCGGATGCCAGGATGTCCGCGCCACCCTTTCGGAGGATGACGACCGGCTGGCCTGTCTTGGTCACGAACGCTGCCGCCCGAGCCTCGTCCATGGAAAGTCGGAGGAATCCGGCCGTCTTTGAGGGGAAGGCCTGGGCCTCGATATGGGTCGTTCCGCTCGCGATCTCGACGATGAGACCGGGGCGCGGCCGAAACGCCGAGGAAGGCGCATCGAGGGCAAGATAGAAGGAAGTAGTTACGATGAATGTTCCGCTTCGACCCGCCAGGCAATCGCCTCGTTTGATCAGAGCGCGGGATTTGAGGAAGGTGAGGGCCACGCGGCAGCCCGGCTCCGCTTTTGCCGCGGGCTCGCCGTAACGCTGAAGGGAACGGACCCGGAGCATTTCTCCCGCCGGAAGCAAAAGCACTTCGTCGCCCACCGACAGGGGGCCGCCTCTCAGACTCCCTGCAACCACTTGCCCGGTTCCGGTGAGTTTGAAGGCACGGTCCACGAAGATGAAGGGCGAAGGCGCTGCGGCGGCGGGCGCATTCGCGGCGGGCGCATTCGCGGCAGGTGGTGGTGTGGCGGCGCGGGGCGCCTTCGCGGCGGGTGGTGGTGTGGCGGCGCTCCTTGCTCCTCCTTCGTCGGGTTCGAGCCCGGCCACGAGGAGTCGCGGGAGGAGCTCGCGGAGTTCCCCGATGCCGGTGCCGGCGATCGAATCGACCGCGATCCAGGGAAGCGCGTCCATCCGGGCGCCAGTGCCGGCCCTCAAGGCGGCCAGGCGCGACCGCACATCTTCGGCGACGGCCTGGGGTCGATCGGGAGGGACGATGGCCGATTTAGTTATAGCTACTACCAAAATGGGAACATCGAGGGCGCGCAGCACGGCCGCGTGCCTGCCTGTCTGTTCCATCCAGCCGTCGTCGGCCGCGACCACGAGGATGGCGCCGTCGATGCCCGAGGCACCGGCGACCATATTGCGGATATAGCGTTCGTGACCCGGCACGTCGATGACGCCGACGGTCATTCCCCCTTCGGAGAAATGCGCGAAGCCGAGATCGGTGGTCATGCCCCGTGCCTTTTCTTCGGGGAGCCTGTCCGTGTCCATGCCAGTGAGGGCCGCGATGAGCGCAGTCTTACCGTGGTCGACGTGGCCGGCTGTGCCTATGACGGGCACCTTCAGGCCTCCGTATCGGATGACATCGCGTCAGATGGCATCGTGCCGGGTGACATCGCGTTGGGTAACATCGCGCCGGACGCCGCGGGGCTTTGCGCGGGACCGATGCCGAGGGCGGCCGCGAGGGTCGCCCCGACGAGGCCGATGTCCTCGTCGCAAAGGGCAGCGAGGTCGACGACGAGGCTTCCGGCACGCACCAGGGCGATGAGGGGAGGACTGCCCAGGCGAAGGCGGTCGGCCAGTCTCTCGGCGCCGCCCAGGGTGGCGACGAAATCCCGGTCGGCCACGAGGGCGAAGGATGGAAAGCTTTCGTCGGGGGCGCTTCCGCCGCCACTTGTGCCCTGCGAGGGGTGGAGGGAGAAGGAGCCGGGCGGCAATGCGTCCAGGAGGGCCTGGCCGAAGCCTTCCAGCCTGACCGGGTCGGGCGCGTCGGCCTTGACTTTCGTGCCGTTGAGCAGGCAAACAAGGTGTTCCTCGAGAAGAGTCAACACTGTCTTTCCGGGGCGGAGGACGCGGGCCATCGGGTCGCGTCGCATCGCCGCGACGATGGTCGACCTGCCCGCCGCGATGCCGGCTTGGGGGCCTCCGAGGAGCTTGTCGGCGGAAAAGCAGACCAGGGCGGCCCCATCCCGAAGGTATCGCGAGAGTGGAGTCTCGCCGGCGCAGCCTTCTTCGTGGCAGCCCGATCCCTGGTCGACGACGATGGGAATCCGAGACGGGATGGCAGCGGCGAGGTCAGCGAGGGCTGGTTTCGAGGTGAAGCCGCGAATGGCGAAATTGGACCCATGCACGAGGAGGATGCAGGCCGTCTCGCTTCCCACGGCCCGGCGATAGTCTTCGACGCTCGTGACATTCGTCGTGCCGACCTCGACGAGGCGGGCGCCGGAGAGCGCGAGTATCTCGGGTATGCGGAAGCCGCCGCCTATCTGGATTTGCTCGCCTCGCGAGACGATGACCTCTCGGCCAGTGGCGATGCTTCGAAGCGCAAGGAGGATGGCGCCCGCGTTGTTGTTGAGGATGATCGCCGACTCGGCGAGGGCCAGTTCAGCCGCGAGTTCAGGAGCCAGGCCCCCGCGTCGGCCCCGCTCTCCGCTTTCAATATCCATTTCCAGATTGCAGTAGGCAGTATTGGTCCTTTCGGCCCGCCGCCAGACCGCCGCGTCGATGGGGCTCCTGCCCAGGTTGGTGTGGAGCATGACGCCGGTGCCGTTGAGGACGGGATGGATGCGCCTCGCGGCGAGGCTCGCGAGGCGCCGGGCGAGTCGGGCCTCGACTGAATCGAGATCGAGGCGAGCCCGCCCGCTCTGATTGTCCGAGGCGCTCACCTCGGGCCCGCGGAGTTCGGCGATCACTTCGCGGATGACTCGAGTCACGAGGGGCCGCGAAAGAATCGGCACATAGGCCGAGGCCGTCGGCCGATCCAGGATGCGACCGACGGCGGGCGGATGCGGTCGTGAGGGTTTATTCATACGGAAGAGGCAGGAATCGAACCTGCCGCCGCGCCAGGCGCGGCCAGCGGTTTTGAAGACCGCGAGAGCCACCAGACCCCATCAGCTTCCCGAGGTGTCGGCAGGGAAGGGTGCCTTCATCCGAAAGCGACCTTTCCCCGCCGATTTTCAAGACTTCAGCGCCAGGTCTCCGTCACGTACTTCACCGAGGGATCGGCGGCGAGTACCTGGGATGATCCGTCGAAGAGGCGGACCTGTGGCCAGCCGAGCATTTCGGAGAAGACCCACCACCAGGTGGAGGCGAAGACACCGGAATCGCAATAGGTAATGGTTTCCACATTCTTGTCGAGGCCGAGTTTCGTCGCGATCGCTTCGAGGTCGGCTGCGGATTTAACGAGGCCGTCGGAATTCAGGATCCAATTGTTGGGAAGGGGCCACGCGCCGGGGAAATGGCCTGCCTGGGCGACGAAGCCTTGCTTCGTGATGCCGAAATAGGTGTCATAGTTTCGGGTATCGACGATCTGGTCGTTGGTGGCCGAAAGCACATAGGCCTTGTCGGCGAAATCGGTCGGCACGAAGTGCACGACGAAGTTGCCCTGCTTTGCGACGACCGGATCGGTCTGAACGGCCTGGCCCGCCTTGGTCCAGGCGGCATAGCCCCCGTCGAGGATGGCGACGTTTTCGAGGCCGGCATATTTGAGGGTCCAGCCTACGCGGGTGGCCCAGGTGAATCTGCCGCTGTCGGACTCGACGACGACCACGAGGGAATCGGCGTTGATGCCGGCCGCCTGCAGGGTATCGGTGAGATCGTCGGCGGCGGGCACCTCATTGTTGATGGTGCCGTTCTTGACATAGACGCTCGCTCCGATGACGTCCACCGCGCCGGGGATGTGCCCGGCCTTGTAGTCTTCCACCTTGCGCATGTCCATGATCACGAGCCGCGAATTTCCCTGATTCGCCGCCAGCCAGGATACGTCGACGACGGGGTTGATATCGCGGGCCATGGCCATGGGAACCAGGACCGCGAGGCCGATGATGAAAGCAAGTACCTTCTTCATATTTCTCTCCTATTTATCGAAGGTGAAA
>JAJXVS010000244.1 GCA_021782015.1 bacterium
GGGAAGGGCGGTCGCTTCGTCCCAGACGCCCACGGGAAAGCCGATGGGCCAGCTGAAATTCATCTTGCAGTCGTTGCGGAGGCCGCCGGAGGAGTAGCTGTGGCGGTCGAGCAACAAAATCGAGGGGGGCTTGGCGCCCTCGAGGAGGCCGAAGGCGGCACCGAGCCCCGCGGGGCCGGTGCCGATAATCACGACATCATAGTGGTCCATGGCGCCGGCAAGTATAGCAGGCCGGGGCGCGGAAAAGGAACCAAAAGAGAGGCTCCGGTCCGGGCTTTCGAACCGGCCGCCGCTCGGGCCCGACCAGCCAGCGCCCGGCAACTAGCCAGCGCGCGACTAGCCGCCGCCTTGGCACGACCCAATTTACTCCTGCACTGGAGACCTCTCGGAGATAATGAACTTTGAGGCTTCGGCGAGCACCCTGCCGATGTGCTCCTCGTTCGCCTCGCTCAGGCTCTCGGCCGTCTCCATCGAGGCCGAGATGGCCTCGGCCGACTTCGAAATGCCGGCCATGCCGTCTTCGATTTCCCCGGAAAGGGCCGAGATCTCCGCCATGGCCTCGCGCACGCTCGTGCCGCCCCGAGCCATGCCTCTGGAACCGGACCTGATCTCGGCGGTGATTGAGTTCATGTGGCCGAGGGCCTCGAGAATTTGCGAGGAGCCCGTGCTCTGCTCGCTCATCGCATATTCGATTTCCTTGCGAAGACCGTCGAGGCCGCGGATGAGTTCGAGAATTCGGGAAAAGCCCTCTTCGGCGCCGACCGAGGTACCGACCATGCCATCGACCGCATCCTTGACCTGCCGCAATTCCTTGGCCGTGGCCTTGGCCCGCGAGGCCGACATCTCGGCGAGCTTGCGGATCTCGTCGGCGACGACCGAGAAGCCGGCCCCGGCCTCGCCCGCGTGGGCGGCCTCGATGGCGGCGTTCATGGCGAGGAGGTTCGTCTGGCTGGCGATATTCCCAATTACCTTGTTTGTTTCGAGGAGGGTCTCGGAGCGTTCGGCGATGGCCTTGATGGCGGCGGTGAGCTCGCCGAGGCTGCTTCGGCCCGAATCCGAGGCTTCGAGGAGGGTTTCGAAGTTTCCGCCGAGGCGGTCGATGCTTTTGCCGACCGAGGCGATGTTGGCGACCATTTCCTCGATGGAGGCGCTCGATTCGGTAATGGAGGCCGTCTGCTCCTCGATCATGCCGTCGAGGCTGTCGATGGAGCGGGCGATTTCGTCGACCTTGTCGGTGGCGCTCTTGACGCTCGCCGCCTGCCTCTCGACCTTGCCTTCGATGGCGCGCGCGTTGCCGACGATCTCGTCGACGGCGGCCGCCACGCCCTCGGTGGTCGAGGCGAGCACAGCGCCGGTCTCGCCGAGGGCCTTGCCCGAAGCGCGGAGACTGCCGACGATGGCTTCCAGTTTGTCCATAAAGGCGTTGAAGTGGAGGGCCATGGTGCCGGTCTCGTCTTCGCTGCGGACAGGCAGGCGCCTGGTGAGGTCGCCGTCGCCGTGGGCGATGTCCTCCAAAAGGCGCGCGCTCATTTTGAGCGGGCGGATGAGCGATCTCGAAATGAAGAACACAAGTATGAAGAGTCCTGCGAGGGTGAGGCCTCCGATGGCTATCATGGCGAGAAGGACCTTGTTCTGTCCTTCCCGGATGGAGGCGAGGGGCACGTAGGTGGCCATGGCCCAGGGAGCGTCGGTGCCACCCACGGTGACGGGCTCGACCGCGAGGATCGCCTCCGAACCGAGGTAGCTCGAGGTGGCGAGGGTCACGTATTCCTTGCCGTCGGCGACGGCGCGCAGAAAGTCCTCGACCGCGTTTCCGAGCAGGTCGCCTTCGACCTCCCGGACGGATTTGCCCTCCCTGGATTCATCGAAGTGGAGGAGCACGAGGCCGCCGTTCGAATAGAGGGCGGTGATGCCCGACTGTTTGGAGGAGCCCTGGAGGATCAGCGAGCGGAGGTCGACGAGTGAAAGCTCAGCCCCGACGGCGCCGATGAAGGTGTCGCCTTTCTTGATCGGGGCCGAAAGCATTGTCGTGAAATTTCGGCTTCCGGGTTGGAGGATCGGCTCGGTCATCGTGACCTTGCCGAGGCGATGGGCCTCCGAATACCAGAAATTGGAGTCGACCGATTTCAGCGCCGAGAGTTCCGCGCCGTCTCCCTTGCGGATGGCTTCCAATCCATAGCGCCCGGATTCGTCGGAGAAGGAGCGGTCCCTCGCCGTGGCGTCCCACAGGCCAGGCTCGAAGCCGACCCCGATCGACCGGAGGTCTGAATCACTCACCACCATGGCCGAGGCGAGGGCGGCGCCGAGATCCCTGTTTCGGTCGGGTCTCGCCTGAAGGACGGCGAAGGCCGCCGCCGTCGTTTGGGCGACCTGGGCGGCCGCTCCCAATCTGTTTTCGATTTCGAGCGCGTGCTGTCGGGCGATGGCGACCGTCTTGTCGAGGGCCAGTCCCTCGAGGACGTTTTTCGACTGGAGAAAGATCAGGAGGAACATCGTCGGGAAGGCGATGACGAGGAGGCCGAGGATGGGAAGGATGAGCTTGGTCCGCATCGTGATCTTTTTGAACATGGAACCTCCGGGGCCCGCGACAATCCCGTTCGACGAGCCATTTCAGAATAGTACACTTCCGTTTCCTTGGTCGAGATGAGGAGCCCGCCCCCGCCCCGCGGCTTCGGATCGAAGGCCCCTCAGAATCCTCCGGCGCTTGCCCTCGTTCGGTTCGATCTGCTACTACGAAGGCATGGTTTCGGAATCCACGGCCCTCTTGAGTCCTTCTCCCGAGGATCTGCCCCTCCTTTTCGAGGCGGTGCGCATTCTCGGGCGCTACCCCGATCTCAGCGAAGCCTTCGAGCCCTTGGTCAGGGAACTCGAATCGGCCTCTACCCTCAGGGAGGGCGCCGTCGCCATCGCGGTGGATGGGCGCGATCAGCGCGTGCTGGTGGCTTCGAGCCTGCCCTTCGCCATTGCCGGCCGCCGCGTCGCGATGGGCGAGGGGCCCCTCGGCCTGGCCCTCGAGGCGGGAACCCTCGTCGAAGGACGTGACGAGGAGGCTCCCTGGCTGGCCCTTCCCGTCCTGGGTGGAGCCTCGGTGGAGTGCCTCCTTGCCTTTCGCTGCGCCGAGGCCGGGCAGACTCGGGCCGAGGGCGCGCAGATTCGAGCCGAGGCCGCGCAGACTCGGGCCAAAGCCCTGGTCGAAGCCGTCGCCCTCCTCGTCGGGGAGGCCCTGCGGCTCAGGTCTGGCCTGGCCGCCCGAAATGCGGCCCTGAATGGCCTTCCCCGAGGCAAGGAGGGTGACGGCGAACTCCTGGGCTCCTTCGGCGCGGGGATCGCGGCTGCCCGGGGCAGCGCCCTCTCCGCCGACTCCCATGGTCTCTTCGGGAGGTCGGCAGCCATGGCCGAGGTTCGCGGCCTCATCTCCCAGGTGGGGCCGACCGACGCCACCGTCCTCGTCACGGGCGAAAGCGGAACGGGCAAGGAATTGGTCGCCCGCGCCCTCCATGAATCGAGCCTGCGCGCCGCCGGCCCCTTTGTCGCGGTCAACTGCGCGGCCCTGCCTGAATCTCTTATCGAAAGCGAGCTTTTCGGCCACGAGCGAGGCTCCTTCACCGGGGCCGAGGCGCGAAGAAAGGGGCGTTTTGAGCTGGCTGCCGGCGGTACCCTCTTTTTCGACGAGATCGGCGAACTCGGTCTCGGCGTCCAGGCCAAGCTCCTTCGCGTCATCCAGGAGCGGCATTTCGAGAGGGTGGGCGGTGGCGAGAGCATCAAGGCCGATGTGCGCATCGTCGCCGCGACCAACCGCGAGCTCGAAAAGGAGGTCGCCGAAGGCCGCTTTCGCGAGGATCTGTTCTGGCGCCTCAATGTCTTTCCGATCCGCATGCCTCCCCTCCGCGAGAGGGGCGGAGACGTCGTCCTCATCGCCGACCATTTCGCGGAGGCCATCGGGGCGAGGCTCGGCAAGCCCATCTTGCGCATTTCGACGCCCGCCCTCGACCTCCTCACCTCCTATCACTGGCCGGGAAATGTCCGCGAACTCGAGAACGCTATCGAGCGGGCCGTCGTCCTTTCCTCGGATGGCGTCATCCATGCCTGGCACCTGCCGCCGAGTCTCCAGTCGGCCGCCTCGACCGGCACGGCACCGACCTCGACCCTCGACGCCACCCTCGCGCGCATCGAGCGCGAGCTCATTGTCGAGGCTTTGAAGCTCTCCGATGGCATAGCGGCCCAGGCCGCCCACTCCCTCGGCATCACCGAAAGGCGCTTTGGCCTGGCCATGCACAAGTACAACATCAGTTGGAAGCGATTTCGTACGAAGAAGTAGTTTTTTTGCATTTTTCTACATCTTTGTAGTTAATCAATGGAGCTCTCCCTGGTTTCGGCAATCCCCCGAACTCCTTCGCAGGGCCCATTTCCTTGCTTCATCGTCGCCCCCTCCCTTATCGCCCTGCTGACCCCCTCTGTTGGCACGCTTCTTGCTCATAAATAGGCACCACTATCCAAGGAGCCCTTGTGAGCACCGAGACCATCACTCCCATCAATCTCTTCGGCACCCATTGTTTTTCCAATTCCGTCATGCGGGAGCGCCTTCCCTCGTCCATCTACAAGAAATTGGTGGAGGTTCAGTCCGGCAAGGCGGAACTTTCCCTCGAAGTCGCCGAGGTCGTCGCCAGCGCCATGCGCGATTGGGCCATAGAGAGGGGCGCCACCCACTTCACCCACTGGTTCCACCCCCTCACCGGCCTCGCAGCGGAAAAGCATGATTCCTTCATCGCTCCGGCGGGAGAAGGCCGGGTCATCATGGCCTTTTCCGGCAAGGAGCTCATCAAGGGCGAACCCGACGCCTCCTCCTTTCCCTCCGGCGGCCTCCGCGCCACCTTCGAGGCCCGCGGCTACACCGCCTGGGACGCCACGAGCCCGGCATTCCTCAAGAGCACGAACAGCGGCGTCACCCTCTGCATTCCGACGGCCTTCATTTCCTATTATGGCCACGCCCTCGACAAGAAGGTGCCCCTCCTCCGCTCGGGCGATGCCATCAACAAGGCCGCGATGCGGGTGCTGAGGGCCCTCGGCGATACGGCGACGACGCGAATCACCTCCACTGTCGGCCCCGAGCAGGAATACTTCCTCATCAAGCGCGAGTATTTTCAGGCGCGCCCCGACCTCGTCCTGGCCGGCCGCACGGTTTTCGGCTCGGTGCCCGCCAAGGGCCAGGAGCTTTCCGACCACTATTTCGGTGCCATTCCCGAAAAGGTCGAAGCCTTCATGCGCGAGGTCAACGCCGAGCTCTGGGCCATGGGCGTCGCGGCCAAGACCCAGCACAACGAAGTCGCTCCCAACCAGTTCGAACTCGCCATCGTCTTCGCCTCCTCCAATGTAGCGGCCGACCATAACCAGCTCGTGATGGAAACCCTGATGAAGGTGGCCGGCCGTCACGGCATGGCGGCTCTCCTCCACGAAAAGCCCTTCGACGGGATGAACGGCTCGGGCAAGCACATCAACTGGTCCATCGGCACCGACACGGGCGCCAATCTCCTCGAACCCGAGGGCGATCCGGCCAAGGATCTCCGCTTCCTTCTCTTCTTCAGCGCCGTCATCGAGGCGGTCGATCGCAACGCGGGGCTCTTGCGCGCCTCGGCAGCCACGGCCGGCAATGACCGCCGCCTCGGTGGCCACGAGGCCCCACCCTCGGTTATCTCGATTTTCATCGGCGACAGCCTCGAAGGCATCCTCGACGATGTCGTATCGCGCAATGCAGGCAAGAGCGCGAATGGCAACGGCAAGGCAGCAGCAGCCAGCCACCTCGACATGGCGGCCGGTTCCCTGCCCAAACTTCCCCTCGACCTGACCGATCGCAACCGCACCAGCCCCTTCGCCTATACGGGCAACAAGTTCGAGTTCCGCATGGTCGCTTCTTCCCAGTCGGTGGCCACCCCGACCACCATCATCAACGCGGTGGTGGCAGACGTCCTCTCGGTCTGGGCCGATCGTCTCGAAAAGGCCAAG
>JAJXVS010000245.1 GCA_021782015.1 bacterium
GCGGGATGGACCTATTTGGGAGAACGTGACGGAAAGGACGGCGTGCAGTACGACTCGCGGCGTTTCGAGGGAGCGGGGGCCCTCTTTTCCCTCATCGGGACGAAGGTGGGCGAGTACAACCTCCGCTTTCTCCGCCAGGACCTCGTGAACGGCACAAGCAGCGAGGAGCTGGTGCACCTTTCGGTCCTCCCGAAAGGAAGTCTGGTGCCGTCGGCGGCCACGCAGGCCGCATCGCAGTCGGGGGCACTGCCCTCGCTGCAAACGCCACCCTCGACGCAAACGCCACCCTCGACGCAAACGCCACCCTCGACGCAAACGCCACTGTCGCCGATGCAGGCCTCTCCGACATCGCAAACGCAGCCATCGGCGCAAACGGGCGCCTCGGGCGCGGTGGGGGGCGCCTCGGGCGCGGTGGGTGCCTCGGGCGCCCCAGCGCAGTCGCAGCCCGCCGGCCAAGGCACGGCTCCGCTTGCGTTTGGAACCGCGGGCCCGACGGGTGTCGGGTCCATCCCGGCGGCCGGGGCGACGACGGGGGGAAGTTTGGGTACGCCAGCGGGGAGTTTGGGCGCGACGGGGGCGTCCGGTATCTCGGGGCAGGGGTTGGCGCCGTCGACCGCCTCTCCAGCCTCGAGCGCCTCAAGCCCGTCAAGCTCGGCTGTCGCTCCCCTCATGCCCGCGGGGTCCACGGCTTCCCCGGCGCTCCCTCCGCCGGTCCCGGGAAGCCCTGAGGCCTTCCTCGCCACGGCTCGCGCCGAATATGCAGCTGGCCACGCGGCGACCACCGTCGCAGCAGCCGAAAGCTACCTCGCGCTTTCACCTCAAGGCGCAGCCGCCGACGAGGCCCTCTTGCTGGAGGCCCAGGCCCTGGAGCTCAACTCGCCGTCCCGCGACATCGCCAAGGCCCTTTCACTCTACCGGCGCCTGATCGAAGGCTGGCCCCGCTCCAATTTCTGGTCGCAGGCGAACGATCGCGCGGCCTATATCCAGCGCTACTATTTCGACATCCGCTAGAGCGCGCATGTTGAGATCCAAATCCCGCCCGAAAGGGCTCAGACTGACATGGTGGGTAGTGTGACGATCCGGTCCCGAGGCTTCAAAAAACGTCCCGCGCCCTGGTGGCCCTGGGCCCTCGCCAGCCAATCGGCTGGACGGGTGGCGGAAAGTGCCATCGCCGCCGGCGCCCTCGCTGGTGGCGGCGCCCCTGCAGGTGGCGGCTCCATTGCCGGTAACGGCTCGATTGCAGGTGGCGGCGCCCCTGCTGGTGGCGGCTCCTCGCCCTCGATTGGCGGCGAGGGGAGGGGGAAGGTTGAGGCTGAGGCTCCGGGGAGGGGCGCAGGGCGCCTTCGAGGCCTCGCCCCGATCCTCCTCAAAGTTATAATACTAGTACATATATTCTGGATAGGTACGACTTCCTTGCTCGTCTTTTCATATAAATACATCGATCCTTCGGCGACCGTGCTCATGGCCTGGAGGAAGTGGGCCGACGGCTGGCTGATCCGGCCTCCGCGCCCGGTTCCGCTCAAGGCGGTGCCCTACTGGATGAGGTCGATGCTGATTTCGGTCGAGGACCACCGCTTCTATGAGCACCATGGCTTCGATTTCGCTGCCATACGACAGGCCTATGAAATCGACAAACGTCTAGGGGAACCCTTGTACGGCGGCTCGACCCTGACGATGCAGGTGGCCCGGACCCTCTTTCTCGTGCCCGCGAAATCCTACCTGAGGAAATACCTCGAGGTCATCGTGACCGTGGAACTGGAGGCGATCCTCGGGAAGGACCGGATACTCCAACTGTATTTCGGCTATGCGGAGTGGGGGAAGGGACTCTTCGGCGTGGACGCCACCGCGCGCCGCTGGTTCGGAAGGGGCGTGAGGGACCTGACCAGGGAGGAGGGGGCAAGGCTCGTGGCCATTCTCTCATCTCCCATAAAATATAGGCCTAATTGGTTTGGAAGGTCCTTGATCCTGCAGGAACGCTACGATTTTCTCGTGCGCCGCTACCTGCCGTCGCTTGAACCGGAACCGCCCGCTCTGCCCTCGTCCCTTCCGCCCGGCATAGCCGCTCCTCCGGGCGAGGCTCCGGCTGGCCAGGGCGCTCTGCCGGAAGGCCCGCTTCCCGGGCCGGATGCTCAGCCCCAATCCGAGGTATCCCCGGCGCCGCCTCAATCCGGGGCGTCGCTCTTGTCACCCGCGACGTCGACTGCCTCGACTCTGTCGCCCGCACCGGCGGCTCCGATTGCGCCGGCGGCACTTCCCGCGGCATCGACTGTATCGCCCTCGCCGACGGCACTTCCCGCGGCATCGGTTCCGCCCGGGTCCTCCGCCCCTCCCTGAACCGGCCGCTCTGGTTCGGCGCCGCGGGCCGCCGAAGCCCCCTCGGGGCCATCCGCCGCGCGCAGTCGCTTCTGGAGCTCGCGGTCGAAGGCGTCGGAGAAGGCCTTGAGTTCGCGCGCCCCCCAGGTGCGCCGCCGGGGCGATTCGGGCGCCACGCCGAGGGCACGGAGGGCCTGGGCCTCGTCCCGCAGGGAGCGCCGCTCGCGAGCGGTGTCCAGGGCGAAGCAATCGCCCCGATCGTTCAGTACTATGAGACCTTTGGCCGCGAGGCGCTCGGCCAGGGGAAGGTCCCGCGTGATCGCGATATCGCCGGCCCCGGCCCCGGCCTCGATCCGCCGGTCTGCGGCGTCATGTCCCGTCTCGACAAGGATGAATTCCACAGACGGAGGGACGGCCAGGCGGCGAGAGGCCACGTAAATGAGATTGAAGCGAGGCCCTTCCGGCCTCGCCATCTCCTTGGCGGAGCGTTTTTCGAGGACGCGCCGCAGCTCGGCCTGGAGGCTGTCGGCGTCGGCCCACAAGGTCATGGAAGACCCCGGCTCAGCGCTTTGCGTCCGCGAAGGAAGAATCGCCGACCGTCGCGCGCCAGAGAATTCCCGGGCCGCTCGCCGTCCATTGGCCGGCCGAGGCGCAGACGAAGGCGGAGCGTCCCCGCTCGAGTTCGATCGAGGCTCCTTCCGAGCGGACCGATGCGCGGCCTTCCGCGCAGAGGAGGATCTCGGGCCCCCGAACATCGAAGGAAGGCCGCTTCGTCGCGTCGATCCTCGAAAGCGCGAACTCAGGAACATCGCAATTGAAGCTTTCCACGCCGGGAACGACCTCGCCGAGATCGACCTTCTCGGGCCGTCCGGCGTCGAAGCCGAGGGCCGAGATGAACTCCGGAATGTCGGCGTGCTTTTCGGTGAGGGCGCAGCGGATGACGTTGTCGGAATTCGCCATGATTTCCAGGGCGGTTCCGGCCAGGTATGCGTGCGGTTCGCCGGGGGCAATGAAGATGGCCTCGCCGGGGCGAAGCTCGAGAATGTTGAAGATGAGGGGGGCGAGAACGCCGATATCCGCGGGCCAGAGTTGGGAGAGTTTGAGGACCCAGGTCCAGGCGGGATCGACGCCGCCTTCTTCGGATTTGCGCTCCGCCGCGAGTTCCCGGTTCGCCGCGGCCACGGCGGCGCCGATCAATTCGACCTTCGCCTCGGCGGGAAGCGTCATCAGTGAATAAAAGAAAACCGAGAGCTCCATCCTGTCCGGCCGCTTCTCAAGGCCCTTGAAATGGCGGTCGAAATTCACGGCGCCCAGGTGGCGCCCGAAAGCGGTGATGTCCTCGAAGGGCCTGAACCCGACCAGGGCGTCGAAGCGCGTCAGGGCCACGGAAAGCTCGGGCTTGTGGTTGGGATCGCGATAATTGCGCTCGGCCGAGTCGAGGGCGATGCCGATCGCATTTTCCTTTGCGAAGCCGTGTTCCGCCTTGTGTCGCGAAGGATGGACCTGGATCGACAGGGGCTTGGCCGCCGACAGGGCCTTGAAAAGAAAGGGCAATTTGTTTGAATAGCGCGAGGCCACGGCTGCGCCGATCATTCGGAGCGGATCAGAGGCGATCATCTCGTCGAGGGGCCTGCGGCCTTCCGGGAGGACCAGCGTGGAGGGCGCCTTCGGATGGGCGCCCATCCAGAGCTCGGCCCGGGGTCCGCTTCCCGAGCCGGAGATGCCGAGGGCGGCCTCAAGGCCGTCGGCGCTGCCCCATGCGTAGGGCATGATCGGGTTTTCCAGTGGATATATTCTCATGCCGCCATTGTATCGTGTCGCCTATCCTGTCCTCAAGCTCGATTCGAGGGTGAGAGAGGGTCGGCTGACCGGCTCGCCAGTCGGTCCAGGTGGCGAGCGTGGCCCCCCGCGTCGCGCCGGGCAACCTGGTACTCCTGCATCCTGCATTCCCGGACATTTATAGCTAGAATTCGGTGTATTATTCTCTGATATAACGAAATAGGCCTTTACACCAATTGATTCACTCGCTATACTGTATAGCGAGTGAGGTAGCTATGCCACGTGGTACTCAAGTTATTCATGGTACCGAGTATGTCTTTGAGTCGGACTCGCAATGGAATGCCGACAAGAAATACGGCACGCACAAGCGTCGATACATCGGGAAAATGGTAGACGGTGTTTTCGTTCCAAGCGAAAAGCACCAACTGGAAGCAGCCCTTAAGGAAGCCCAGGAAGCGCGACCAGGACCGGCCCCGGTCACCGCCTCAAGCAGGCTATTCTGTGGAGCCACGGCCCTTCTCGATGGCATCGGCGAAAAGCTCGGCATTACCGATGACCTTAAGACCTGTTTCCCTGATTCCTGGAAAGAATTGCTCTCGATTGCCTATTATCTCATCCTCGAGGATCGCAATCCATTGAGCCGTTTCCCGCGCTGGGCCTCGAATCATCGGCACCCCTTCGGATCGAATATTCCATCCCAAAGATCAAGCGAGCTCTTTGGAGCAATTGGAGAGGATGCCAAGCAGCGATTCTTTCTTCTGCAGACAAGACGGAGGATGGAGACCGAGTATTTGGCCTACGACACAACCTCGATTTCGTCCTACTCGACGATGCTCAAGCAGGTGCGCTACGGGAAGAACAAGGACAATGATCCCTTACCACAGATCAACCTCGCACTCCTCTTCGGCCAGGATTCACGATTGCCGGTCTACTACAGGAAGCTGCCCGGGAACATCAGTGACGTTTCAACTATAAAGAAGCTTCTCGGAGACCTTGCCTTCCTGTCCTTCGACAAGGTCAAACTCGTGATGGACCGGGGATTCTACAGCGAAGACAATATCAACGCGCTGTACCAGCATCATTACAAGTTTCTGATCGCGGTAAAGAAGTCCCTCGGATTTGTGCAGACCGTGCTCGACGAGGTTCGAAATTCCATGCGTTCGCGAGCGAACTACGATTCTGCTTTCAAGATCAACTATCATTCCCGGACAGTTGACTGGGCCTATACAGGGAAAAAGAAGCGGTCAGGAGAAATTGAAACGGGAACGCGAAGGCTTTATCTCCACCTGTATTACAACGACCAGAGAGCTTTGGACGATAGGGCTGCCTTCAACAGCCTTCTTGACTCCCTTGAGGAAGAACTTCGGTCAGGACTCCACGACCCCGAGCACGAAAAGTTGTACCGAAAGTACTATGACGTCAGTACAACTCCTGTACGCGGGGTGACTATCATTCCAAGGCAGGAGGCAATCGATCTTGCGGAACGCGATTATGGCTACTTCGTCCTCATTTCAAACGATATCAAAGATCCCCTTGAGGCGCTGAAGCTCTATCGATCAAAGGACCTCATCGAAAAAGCCTTTGGGAATCTCAAAGAACGGCTGAATATGCGACGGACGTCAGTGTCGTCGGAACAGAACCTCGAAGGGAAGCTCTTTGTGGAGTTCCTTGCCCTGATTCATTTATCCTATATAACTGCGAAAATGCACGAGCATGGACTTTTCAAGGATCATACGCTGTATGAAGTCCTTGATGATCTTGATGTAATAGAATGCTTTGAGCGTCCAGGAAAAACAACCACAATTTGCGAGATCACAAAGAAGCAGAAGGCGCTCTACTCATCATTGGAGATAGAGGTACCTGCCTAGGTATAAATGCTCGGGAATGCAGG
>JAJXVS010000010.1 GCA_021782015.1 bacterium
AAGACCTGCCGGTCCAGCTCGTCGAGTACGCGACGGAGGATGATTCACCCAATTCCCTCCTTCTTCTCGTCGAGGAGCGCTGGATGCGTCCCGACGGCGCCGTGCCGCCCGAGGGGGGCTTCGTCAGTCTCTTCGCGGGCAGGCGGATCGCCGAGACCGACATCACCCACCTGCCGGCTTGAGGCTTGCCTCCGGCTTGAGGCCTGCCTCCGGCTTGAGGCCTGCCTCCGGCTACGGGCGCCCTTCGAGGGCTTTCGCCATCCTCTCGAGGCCTTCGGCGAGGAGGGAGCGCGGACAGGCGAAGTTGAGGCGCGCGAAGCCCTTGCCTCCCGTCCCGAAGGCCGCTCCGTCGTTGAGGGCGACCTTGGCTTCGGCGAGAAAGAATTCGGCGGGATTGTCCAGGCCGAGGCTTCGGCAATCGAGCCAGAGGAGATGGGTGGCCTCCGGACGCGCGGCGGCGATGCCCGGCATGCGGTCGCGGATGAAGGCGAGGGCGAAATCGCGATTCGCGCGCATGTAGGCCAGGGCGGCCGAGAGCCATTCGTCGCAGCTTCCGGAAAGGGCCTCCTCGGCCGCGACGAGGGAGAGGCCCGAGACATGGAGGGTCATGCGTTCCTGGGCGCGCTGGCAAGCCTTGCGCAGTTCCGGGTTCGGAATGATGGCGAAGCCGCAAAAGAGCCCCGCGATGTTGAAGGTCTTGGAGGGCGAAACGAGGGTGACGCTCCTCTCCGCGAAGGCCGGTTCGAGGGCCGCGAGCGGAAGGTGCCCGGCCCCGTCGAGGAGGAGCTCGGCGTGGATCTCGTCCGAGACGATGACCGAGCCCCGCCCGATTGCGATCTCGGCCATGCGGCGCTGGGTCGGCCTATCCCAGGCGAGGCCGACCGGATTGTGGGGGTCGCAGAGGAGGAACATCGTCGTGCGCGCGCCGCGAGAATCGAAGGCCGAGGAGAAGATGTCCCAATTAATAAAATATGAAAGCATGCCTCCATCGAGGCCCTCGGAGAGCGGAGCCTCCTGCCGCACGAGGCCGAGGTTCGCGTCGAGGTCGTTGAAGGGCATGTAGACAGGCGGCTGGATGAGATAGCCTTCGCCCGGCTTGCAGACCGCCGCGGCCGCCGCGTTGAAGCCGCTCACGAGGCCCGTGGTCGCGATCACCCAATCGGGATCGACTTTCCAGGCGTAGAGTTTGTCCATGCGTGCGGCCACGGCCCTTCGCAGCGAGGGGGCATCGCCGGGATAGCCGAAGATGCCGTGCTGGAGGGCCTTTCGCAGGGCCCCGACAATGGGCTCGGGCGCGCGGAAATCCATGTCGGCCACCCAGAGGGGAATAACGTCCGAATTGTATCGATTCCATTTTACCGAATTGGAATTACGACGATCGATTATCTCGTCAAAATCGAATTTCATGTTTGTTGGCCTTCTTTCGGGAAAAGAATAGCGAAGGAGGACCCAGGCGACAAGACCGATGAATCGGGCCGGCGCGACGCAAGGGGGCGATCCGATACTTTTTTCTTGCGCGCTCCGAAATCGTGACGTATACCTATATTGAAACCGGATTTCGTCAGCCGCAATCCTCATCGCCAGGAATCGCATGACACTCGAAACGCCGCAGCAATCGAAAAGCGCGGCGGAGGAATGAAAAGCGGACTTGATGGTTCCATAACATAGCGCGGGCCTGGGCCGCGCCAGCCCGTTGCAGGAGGACCGATACCATGGGCAGCGACTCGCTTACCATCGTCGACAACAGAACAGGCCAAAAGTACGAGATACCCATCGTCGATGGCACCATCCGCGCGATCGACCTTCGCGCGATCAAAAAAGACAAGGAAGACTTCGGACTTCTCACCTACGATCCCGCCCTCCTCAACACCGCGACCGCCAGGTCGGCGATCACCTTCCTCGACGGGGAAAAGGGCATCCTCCGGTATCGCGGCTACCCGATCGAGCAGCTTGCCGCGCATTCGACCTTCATGGAGACGGCCTACCTTCTCATCTTCGGCCAGCTGCCCACCGCCACCCAGCTCGAAAAATGGGAATGGGACATCAGCCATCACACACTCCTCCATACCAATGCCCAGAAACTCATCGAGAGCTTCCGTCACTCGGCCCATCCGATGAGCGTGTTCATCGGCGCGATCAGCGCCCTCGGTTCACTCTACCCCGACGCGCGCGACACCGCCTGCGTCGAATGCCGGCTCCTCCAGGCGCAACGCATAATTGCGAAGGTCGCGACGATCGGGGCCTTTACCTATCGGCTCAACCAGGGCTGGCCGATGAACTATCCCGACGATGAACTCGGCTATGTGGGCAATTACCTCCGGATGATGTTCAGGATGACCGAGCACAAATACGTGCCGAATCCCGTCCTCGAACGGGCCATCAACGTCCTGTTCATCCTCCATGCCGACCACGAGCAGAATTGCTCCACGAGCACGATGCGCGTCATCGGCTCGTCGCAGGCCGATCCCTATTCCGCCCTCGCCGGCGCGGCCGCGGCCCTCTACGGCCCTCTCCACGGCGGGGCCAACGAGGCCGTCCTCCTCATGCTCGAACAGATCGGCAGCGTGCGGAATGTCCCCGGCTTCATCGACAAGGTGAAAAAGGGCGAGGCGAAGCTCATGGGTTTCGGCCATCGCGTCTATAAGAATTTCGATCCGCGCGGGCAGATCATCAAGAAGATGGCCCACGAGGTCTTCGAGGTCACCGGCGCGAGCCCCCTCCAGGACATCGCCCTCGAACTCGAGCGCATCGCCCTCCACGACGACTACTTCGTTTCGCGTAAGCTCTACCCGAACGTCGATTTCTATTCGGGATTGATCTATCAGGCGATGAACCTCCCCACGAATATCTTCACCGTCATGTTCGCGATTCCCCGCTCCGTGGGCTGGATCGCCCAGTGGATGGAGATGATGCGCGAGGACGATCTCAAGATCGTTCGGCCGCGCCAGATCTATGTCGGCGAAGGCGCGAGAGATTATGTTCCGATAGAGAGCCGCAAGGCGTGAGCCCTCTCCCCGGCCCTTGCCGGGGCGGGCGCGCCTCCTCCTCGGTTCGATGATACCTACTTGGCTTTCCGACCTCGCCACGCTCCGCGACCGCGATCTGGCCGCGGAAGGCTTGGTGGTCGCCGAGGGGCGGTTGGCGGCAGAGCGGCTGATCGCGAGGTCGGCGATCGAGGCCTACGAGCCCCTCGCCCTCCTCGCCACGCCCGGCGCAGCGGAGAACCTCGAAGTCTTCGATTCCCGCGCCGGCCTCGCGGCCCGCTGGCCGTTTTTCGTCGCGAGCGAAGCCGAGCTGTCGGAGCTGGCGGGCTTCCCCTTCCATCGCGGCATCATCGCGATCGCGATGCGGCCCCCGCCCCTCCATGCCGAGGCCCTCGCCGAGACTATGGCGGGCAGGGGCCTGCCGCCCCTCCTCGTGTTGCCCCGCACCCGCGATCCGGAGAACCTCGGCGCCCTCGCCAGAAGCGCGGCCGCCCTCGGTTTCGGCGGCATGCTGCTCGGGCCGCCCTGTCCGGATTTCCTCTCGCGAAGGGCGCTCAGGGTTTCGATGGGAGCCGTCCTGGCGATGCCCTGCGCGCGTTTGGGCAGTCCGGAAGCGTGGAAGGCCTTCGCCTCCCGAGGCTATGCGCTGGCGGGGGCTGTCATCGACCAGGGGGCCACGGAGGCTGCAGCCTGGGAGCCGAGGGCGCCCTGCGCCCTGGCACTCGGCGACGAGTATGCGGGGCTTGACCAGGCCTGGCTTGCGGTTTGCGATGAAAAAATAACAATTGCAATGGCCATGGGTCCCGATTCGCTCAATGTGGCCGCGGCCGGGGCGATTCTCATGTGGCGGGCCTCCCTGGCGGCGGCACGGGGGCCCCTTGCCTAGAAGCCGCTTCCGGTGGCTTCATGGATGGGAGAGGTCACGGCATGGAGCAAGGAAAGACTAAAGTTTGCCTGAGCGGTGAGGTCATCTTCGCCGAGGGCGGTGTGGGCGATCTCATGTATATATTGCTTGAGGGAGTCGTCGAGCTGCGCAAGAAGGTGGGCAAGGGGGAAACCGTCCTCAAGTCCGTCTCGACGGTCAACGATTTCTTCGGCGAAATGGCCCTCATCGACGGGCGGCCCCGCTCGGCCTCGGCCGTGGCTGTCAAGCCGACGCGACTCCTCGTCATAGATGGTCCCACCTTCGAAAACATGATTCTCACGAACGGCAAATTCGCGCTCAAGATCATCAAAGTGCTGACGGATCGCATTCGCCATTCGAATTCGACCATCGAATCCCTCCACGAGGTGTCGCCGAAGGATCGATTCATCCGCGGGATGGTGGAGTACGCCGCCATCTCGGGTGAGAAGATTTTCGACGGAAGGCTGAAGGTCCCCTACGTGCAATTTCGCAATTGGGCCAATTCCCGACTCGGCTTTTCTCTGGAAGAATGCGATGCCATGGCCGCCCGTCTAGCGAAGGCCATGCTCGTCGCCTGGACCAAGGAAGGCGGCGACCTCCTCATTTCGGAGGCAATGCTAAGGGACTTTTCGGGCAAGACGGAGTCGGGACAGGAAGGATGAAGGTGAGCGGCCGGCCCGCCCAGCGGCTCCGGCTCGTCATTCTTTCCATCGGGGTCGGGGAACCGTCGGAGACCGTCCCCCTTGGCGCGGCTTGCGTCGCCGCCGCCCTGACGGCCGCCTTCGCCCAGCGTCTTTCCGTCGCCCTCGTCGAGGCTTCTCCCTCGGAGGCCCCCAGGCGTATCGCCTCGCGCATCGCCTCGCGCACGGGGGAATCCCGGCCGGACTTCGTGGGCTTTTCCCTGTATTCATGGAACCGAAACCAGGCGCGCTCGGTCGCCGAAGTCCTGAGGGCGAAGGGCTTCGAGGGCCTCCTGTTCGCCGGCGGCCCGGAGGCGAGCGCTGAAACCTTCGATGTGATGGCCGAACTCGATCTCGATTTCGCCGTCGTGGGAGAGGGGGAGACGAGCGCCGTCGCGGCCTTCGGAGAGCTGCTCGGGCGCGGCGCGGGCCGCGACGGGGTGGCCGCGGGACTCGAAGGCCTCCCCGGCATCGCGCTGCCTGGGCGGGAAGGGGCATTCAGGCGACGGGCCGCCCCCGATCCGGCCACCCTCGTGTCGCCCTGGCTCGCCGGCACCGCCTCGTCCCGCGGGCGCGACGAGGCGGTCTGGGAGCTGTCGCGGGGCTGCGCCTTTCATTGTACCTATTGTTATGAAGGAAGGGGAGAGGGCGGGGTGAGGGCCTTTTCCCGGGCGCGCGTCGAAGCCGAACTGGATCTCCTCGTCCGCGAGGGCGCGAAGCGGATTTTTGTGCTCGACCCGACCTTCAACTGGAAGCGCGAGCGGGCCCTCGAACTGCTGTCCTTGTTCGCGGAGAGGGGCAAGGCTGTCGTCTGGAAATTCGAGGCGAGGGCAGAATTACTCGACCGAAGTCTCGCGCGGGCCTTCGCCCGCCTTGACGCCTCGATACAGATCGGCCTTCAGAGCGCCGACCCCGAGGTGCTCGCCCGGGTGGGCCGCCCCGGCTTCGACCCCGATCGCTTCGCCTCGAAGGTGGCCCTTCTCGACGCCGAGGGCCTGACCTGGGGCCTCGATCTCATCTACGGCCTCCCCGGCGACACGCTCCGCGGTTTTTCGAAAAGTCTCGATTATGCCCTTGGCCTGGGGCCGAACCATTTGGATGTTTTTTGCCTGGCCGTCCTTCCGGGAACGGAGCTCGCGGTCCGCGCCGGCGAGTTCGGTCTTCGTGTCAATCCGGAGGCCCCCCATCTCCTCCTCGAGGGACCGGGGTTTCCCGCGGCCGATATCGCGCGGGCGCGAGACCTTGCCAATGCCTGTGATATTTTTTACACCAAGGGGCGAGCCGTCGCCTGGTTCTTCCGCGCCCTCTCGCCGCTCAAGTCGCGGCCGGCCGCCTTTCTCGGCAGATTCGCCGAATGGATGGCGGGTCGCGATGGCGCCTCTGCCAGGGGCGGGGGTACGGCGACGGCCGGGGCCGCGATGAGGTCGGAGGCAGCGGCGAGGTCGGAGGCGATGGAGCATCGCGACATCGAGGCGATCCAGCTGGCCTTTCTCGAAAAGGAATATGGCGAAAGGGGCCTCGAGGAGCTGTGGCCCCTTCTCCGCGATATTGTTCGTTTCGAGGGAGCCTGGACAAGGGCGATGGCCGACGGCGAGACCGCAGTCCTCGAACTCGCCCATGGGCCCGAGGCCCTCGTCGATCCCCCCAATGCTGACCTTCGCGCCCTTTCGAGGCTCGCGAAGCCGCGGCCTATGCGCGTCAGGCTGCGGCCCGGCCGGTCCGGGCCGTCGATCGAAATGCTGAAATAGCCTGCGGCGGCCTCATGGGCGGCCGCAGCGGCGGCCTCATGGGCGGCCCAGGGGCGGGCACAGGGGCCGCGACGGAGCTTCGGGGGAGAGCCGGGTCGCTTTTTTGTTGCACGGAGGGCGAGAAGGACGCATACTGCGCGCGATCGCTTTGGGCATCGCGGCGGAGGCGTCAGGACCCATGCCGCGGGCAGGTTGACCGAAACAAGGATATAAAATGGATGGGGCACGATGGGATCCGCCGGAAGATTCCCCAGTATTGCTTCCTCTCGACGTTTTGCGATTGCGCCTGATCGCCTTCGTGTTGGCCTTCGACCTGGTCATCGCGATTTTCGCAGGCTTCTGGCTTCATGCCTCGGAACACCGGGCCGAGACGAGGGCCGCTTCATTGTCGGCGAGCCTGGCCGAACTTCTGGAGGCTAATCTCGCGGGCGTCATCGGCAAGATCGACCTCGCTCTCCACGCGATCGTCGACGAGGCGGAACGGCAGCTCACCGTCGGGGACATCGACGCTAGGCGTTTCGACGCCTACATCCTTCGCGAGCAGGCGCGATTGCCCGAGGTCGAAACGCTTCGGGCGGCAAACGCCGAGGGCCTGTCGATCTACGGAGCCAACCTGCCGGTGGTGACGACGAGAAGCATCGTCGGCCGCGAGTATTTCACCCTCCTCCGCGATACGAGAACCGACGATCTGGTCTTTTCCGACCCCCTGGTCGGCGGAATAACCGGGGAAACCTTGATCATGGTCGCCCGTCGCATCGACGGGCCCGATGGTTCCTTCGCGGGCCTGGCCTCGGCCGGGGTCGGCCTCGCCAAGCTCACCAAGTCCTTCGCCTCCTTCGATATCGGACCGGGCGGCTCGATCGAGCTCAGGGATCACGCGTTGGCCGTCATGGCCGCCTCGAACCCGGGCTCTGGCACTCTGGACCTCGCCGACGGAAAGAAGGTACGCGGCAAAACCGTCTCCATCAGGAAGATCGGCACCTATCCCCTCTACGTCGTGGTGACTTTGGACCGGCGGGACTTTCTCGCCCCCTGGTACGCCACCTTGACAATCCTTCTCGCCTCCCTTCTCGCCATGGTGGCTGCTTCCATCATCATCGCTCTGATGTTCTATCGCCGGGCCCAGCGGGCGCGGATGGCGGCCCATGCCCTCGCGAGGCAGGAATTCAAATATCGTACCATTGCCGATTTTACCTATGATTGGGAATTCTGGATCGACACGGAAGGCGCCTTCACCTACGTGTCGCCCTCCTGCGAGCGGATCACCGGGTTCAAGCCCTCGGAATTCTATCTAAATTCGGACTTTTTCCTTTCCATCGTCCATCCCGACGATCGCGAGGCCTACCTTCGCCACCAGCACCTCGCCGGGCCGGACAGCGGTTTTTCCACCACCATGTTCCGGATCCGCAGGGCCGACGGAGAAATTCGCTGGATCGAGCATCTCTGCCGTCCCATCGTCTCGGCGGTGGGCGAGTGGATGGGCACGCGGGGCAGCAACCGCGACATCAGCGACCGGCGCGAGGCGGAAGACCGGATTCGCGCCCTCCTCGGGGAGAAGGACCTCATCCTCAAGGAGGTTCACCACCGCATCAAGAATAACATGACAATTGTTTCGAGTCTTCTCGACATGCAATCCGGCTCGGCCAGGGAGGCGGAAGTGGCGGACGCCCTCCATACGGCCGCGAACCGGATCAGGAGCATGGCGCTGCTTTACGACAAGCTCTACAGGGCCGAGGCCGGGAACGCCGCCTCGCTGCGCGAATACCTGACATCTCTCCTCCTCGAAATCCACGGTACCTTTCCCGAACGCGAGACGGTCGCGCTTTCGCTCGACCTCGTGGAGGTGTCTCTGGATTCGGTCAGGCTTTCCAGGATCGGCATCATCCTCAACGAACTTCTTACCAATTCGATGAAGCACGCATTCCGGGGAAGGACGGAGGGATCGATCACGGTGAAGGCGCTCAGGGAAGGATCGATTCTCAGGATCGAGTACGCGGATGATGGTCGGGGCTTCCCGCCCAGCGAAGCGCCGGCTCCAGACCAGGCCGGCTTCGGCCTGGTCCTCATCTCGAGCCTGGCAAGGCAACTCAAGGGCAGGGTCGAGTTGAGCGGAGAAAAGGGCTTCCGCTACTCGATTTCGATGGAAGTCTGAAAGGCTCGCCGCCTGCTCCCTTCTCTCGGGTCGGGCAATGGCGGATTCAGCTCGTCGCCTCCCAGTCGAGGAGGCGCCTCTGGCCCGAAAGCCCGCGGATCCCGGTGGCATCCTGGCTGGCCTCGAGGGTGCCCAGGTAGCGACCCTCGCCGTCCCTGATGGCGAAATACTCAATTATGATGAATTTACCGCCCATTTCGATCCAGAAGCGCGCCTCGTCCTTGGTCCCCTCGCGGAATTCTCCGAGGATCCGCTCGACGACAGCCAGGCTCTTGGGCGGGTGGCAGTTTCGCACGTCGCGGCCGATAACGCCGGGGCTGCGTGGAAAGACGCGGTGCGGATTGTCGGAATACCAGGCAACCTTGTCGTTTGCGTCAACGAAGGAAAGATCGATAGGCAGGCGCTTGAAGATGAGGTCGATCAGCGCCGCGCTCAGCGCGCCGACCTGGAGGGGAATCGCCCCATCGCCGGCCGCCCCGCTGCCCGCCCCGCCAGCCAAGGTGCCCGCCCCGCCAGTCACGGTATCAGCGCCACCCACCGCACTTTGCGTGCCCCCGCCCGCCCCGTCATACTGCCCAGGCTTCGCCCCCGCGATGAGGTCCGACAGGCTCGGCGCCGGCTTTTCGCCCTTGCCGGGGACGGCCTTCGCGCCGCCGAAGGCGGGGTCATACACGGCCCCGGGTTCGATCCAGGCGAAACCGATGGCATCTTCGCCGCGGCGGATGTCGGCCCAATCGGCGTCGGAAAGCCGCGCAACCGCGTTGGGGATGAGAATGCGCTCCTCCATGAAGATCATGCGGCGCAGGCGGCCGGCCAGATTCCGGGCCTCGGCGCGAAAGGCCTTCGCGCGGCTGCGAGGCTCGGCCTCCGGGAGCGCCTCGGCGCCTTTGCGCGCGGGGGCGGCAAGCCCTGCCTCGATGCCATGGCCCGCCTCGGCACCATGGCGAGCCGCGGCGTCAGGGAGCGCCGCGCTCCGGCTCCCCGATTTGCTTGTAATTGCGATGAAATCGTCCAACGCGCTCCGCGTTGCCTTGAATTGTGTGCGGATTTCGTCGTGCTTCCCCCACATCACCTTCGAAGGCCCCGTGAAGCCACTGCGTTCGAGCCAGGGGAAGAGCTGGTTCTCCTTGCGCTCGTAGTGGACGAGTATTTTGGAGAGATCGTCGAGGGCGGAGCGGGCGGCCGCGGGGTCGCCGACCCCCCAGGCCAGGGACCGCGCCTCGCCGAGGAGCCTGCCGATGCGGGTTTTGGCCGCGCGGTTTTCCTCGAGGTAGGAATGGACGGGATGGCCGCTCAGGCGATGGGCCTTGGCGCCCTTGCGGAGCTCGCCCTGGAAGACCTCGACGTGGACGTCGCAGAGGCGCTGGACCTCCTCGACCGGCAGGCCCCCGTCGATGAGGGACTGCTCCATCGCCGCGATTTCAGATGCGGAAACACCCTGGATCAGTCGGGCGAAGTCCTTGCGGACGATGGCCGCCGCCTCACCCTTGTGCAGTCTCGTGATTATCGCGGCCAGATTCGCCTGTCGCTCGGGATCGATCGTGATGGTCTCGGCCATACAGTCCCCCTCCATAGTGGATTTGATTCCAGTATAGAGAAAATGGGAGGAGGATGGCTGTATCAGGTGTTACGCAGCCTGCGATTCCCGGCGCCCGCCGCCAGCACCCCGGCCCATGGCGCCCGCCGCTCGACCCACGGCACTCGCCGGCGCCCGACACCTCGCCCGGCCTGGCGCCCGGCCCTCAAGCCGCGAGGTTCCAGACCATGCCGGCTTCGGCCAACTTGTTGCAGAAATCGATGAAGCCGCGTTCGTCGAGGGGGCGGGAGAAGAGATAACCCTGGAAACCCTTGCAGCCCATGTTCCACAGCATCTTGACGGCCTCGGGCCTTTCGACCCCTTCGGCGACCAGGGCGAGATTCATGCCTGTGGCGATCGAGACGAGGGAACGGACGATGACCCGGTCGTCGTTCGAGGTATCGAGGTGCTCCACGAATTGCTTGTCGATCTTGATCTCATGGAGGGGAAATCGGTGGAGGTGTGAAAGTGAGGAATAACCTGTGCCGAAGTCGTCCATGGAAATCCGCACCCCGAGGTCCTTGAAGCGGGAGATCGTGCGCGCCGCGCTGACGGGGTCTTCGAAGAATCCCGTCTCCGTGAGCTCAATCGTGAGATCGCCCGGCCTCGCTCCGGATCGGGACAGGGCCGTGGACAGAATGCGGGTGGCGTCGTCGCTGTGGAACTGCCGCGCCGACAGATTGATCGACATGCCCGAGCAGACCCTCGCCGCGGCCCGCGTCGATACGAGCTTGCGCGTGCTCTGGTAGATCAACCACTTGCCGAGGGGCATGATGAGACCGGTCTCCTCCGCAAGGGGAATGAAGGCGTCGGGCGACAAAATCCCACGCTCGGGGTGCTTCCAACGGATGAGGACCTCGGCCTCCACGGCGCTTATGCGGAGGCGGTTCCCTTCGAGGGCACTCACGAAAACCTTGGGCTGGAAAAGGAGGAAGAACTGTTCGTCGATATTCTCGAAGGCCTTGGTGATGGCGTTCTGAAGTTCCACCTTTTCGACGGCCCTGGCGAGGAGGGAAGGCTTGAAGAGGGAGAATCGTCGATGCCGCTCGCGGGAGGCGTCGGCGGCGATGTCGGCGCTCTGGAGAATTTGATGGCGGCTCGCGCCGTGCTCGGGCCAATAGGCGGCCCCGGCCGTTACCTTGAGGGCTATGTTGAGGCCCGCAAAGATGTGGGCCTCCGAAAGCCGCGTGAGAAAGGGCCTGAGAAAGGAACCCAGCTCCGCGCCCTTGAGGTCGAGGAGGGCGACGACGAATTCGTTCTCGTGGGTGTGGAAAAGGAGGTCTTCTGGTCGGAGCATGCCCGCGATCCTCATGCCGGTCTGATAAAGGATCCATTCGCTGACGCTGGCCTTTAGGGTTTTGCGGAGGTTGGAGTAATCGTCGCCGAGTTGGAGGATGAGGAGGGTGAAGCCCCGGGTGTTGCCCTCGGCGGTCAAACGCTCGATGAGTTCGTCGAGCTCGATTTCCAGCCGATAGCGGGTGGGCAGTCCCGTTTGGGGTTGGATGGCGATGCGCCGCTCGAGGGCGGCGATTTTGAGGCGCTGATCGTCGTTTTCGGCCTTAAGGCCGCGGATTTCCTCGAGGAGGCCCTCCGATTCTCCGGCATCGCTGTTCGGTGTCTGCATGACTTCCCTTGCGCTTGTGGTATCGTTTCGGAGGCCGCCACAATGCCGAAAATCGTCCAAACGAACGCCTCATGGCTTCGGGAGGAGAGCGCACCGAAAAAAGCCTCTGTACTATATTCGGTAATAGCGGAAAAACAAAGAGAGAAAAGGAGGCGCGATGCCGCGCAGAAATTATCTTCTCGAAATCGCCTACGACGGCACGGACTACGAGGGCTGGCAGCGCCTCCCCCACGAAAAGCCGAGCATCCAGGCGGCGCTTGAAAAGGCCCTGTCTTCCGCCTTGGGCGAGCCGATCGAGGTGACGGGGGCCAGCCGCACCGACCGCGGCGTCCATGCCGAGGCCCAGGCTGCGAGCTTCCATACCCGAAGCCCCAAGCCGCCCCTGTCCATCCTCGGCGCCCTCGACCGCGAGCTGCCGCCCGACATCGTGATACAAACGATTCGCGAGGTCGATCCGCGCTTTCACGCCCGCTTCAGGGCAAAATCGAAGCTTTACCGCTACCGCCTCCATGTCGCCGAGCGCCCCGATCCCTTTGCGCGGCGCTACAGCTTCCATGTTCACGGCAGGCTCGAAGGCGGGGCTCTGGACCTCGCGGCCATGCGCGTGGCGGCCGCTGCCTTCGTGGGCGACCACGATTTCGCGGCCTTCACCAACGCGAAGGAAGGCGACACGAAGCGCAGCCTCGATGCCCTCCGCGTCGAAACCGGCCCCCACGGCCCGGCCGGAGGGGCCTTCGTGGACCTCTATTTCGAGGCCAAGAGCTTTCTCTACAACCAGGTGCGCATCATGGCCGGGGCCATTTTGGCTGCCGGCCAGGGGAGCTTCCGAGCCGAGACGATGGCAAGGGCCCTCGCCTCGGGCGACCGCTCCCTCGTGCCCGGAGCCCTCGGGGCCTGGGGCCTCTGCCTCGTCAAGGTGCGCTATAGCGACTGAGGCCGCGGAGCCCCGGCGCGGCCGACCGCTCTATACCAGGCCCTCGATCAGGCCCTCGTCGACGGAGTAGGGCAGGGTGATGTGCCCGAGGTCGGCGTGCTTCGTGTTGTACTCGGCCGAGACCTCGATGGCGTGTCCGTTGCGGGCCCAGGCCCGGCGGGCGACCCCTCCCATCGCGTCCCAGGGCAGGGCCATGCGGATGACCTCGTCGACCTTTTCCGAGCCGTCGAGGACGAGGCCGAAGCCCCCGTTGATGGCCTTGCCGATGCCGACGCCGCCCCCGTTGTGGAGGGCGACGAGGCTCATGCCCCGAGCTGCATTGCCCGCGTATACCTGGGTCGCCATATCGGCCATGACGTTCGAGCCGTCCTTGATGTTGGAGGTCTCGCGGAAGGGGCTGTCGGTGCCGCCCGTGTCGTGGTGGTCGCGGCCGAGCATCACCGGTCCGATCTCGCCTTTTCGTACCAATTCATTGAACTTGAGGGCGATGTCGCGGCGCCCCAGGGCGTCCTGGTACAGGATACGGGCCTGGGTGCCGACCACGAGGCGGTTCTTCTCCGCGTCGCGTATCCAGACCCAATTGTCACGATCCTGGCCCCGGCGAGCCGGGTCGATGGCCGCCATGGCGGCCGCGTCGGTCCTGCGGAGGTCCTCGGGCTTTCCGGAGAGGCAGACCCAGCGGAAGGGTCCGTAGCCGTAATCGAAGAGCTCCGGGCCGAGAATATCTTCGACATAACTAGGATAGATGAAGCCGTCCTTCTCGTCGTATCCGTTCTTGGACACTTCCTTGACGCCTGCGTCCCAGACGGCCTTGAGGAAGGAGTTGCCGTAATCGAAGAAGTAGGTGCCCTTGCGCGCGAGCTTGCCGATGACCTCGAAGTGGCGGCGCAGGCTCGCGTCGACGAGGGCGCGAAACCGCTCTGGATCGGCGCCGAGGAGGCGGGTGCGCTCCTCGAAGGAGATGCCGGCCGGGCAGTAGCCGCCCTCGTAGGCGGCGTGGCAGGAGGTCTGGTCGGAGAGGAGGTCGATCGAAGCGTCATGCGAATCCGCGTATTCCAGGAGGTCGACGATGTTGCCGAGGAAGGCCACGGCGAGGGGCCTTCGCTCGGCCTGGGCGGCCTTCGCGAGCCGGAAGGCCTCTTCGGGGCTCTTCGCCACGACGTCGACCCAGCCCTGCGAGTGGCGGGTTTCGATGCGGCTCGGGTCGACCTCGGCGATGATGGAGGCCGCGTTGGCGATGGTGGCCGCCTTGCCCTGGGCCCCCGACATGCCGCCGAGGCCCGAGGTGACGAAGAGCTTGCCGCGAAGGTCTCCGTCCTGGGGAACGCCGAGCTTGAGCCTGCCGGCGTTGAGGATGGTGTTGAAGGTGCCGTGCACGATGCCCTGGGGCCCGATGTACATCCAGCCGCCGGCCGTCATCTGGCCGTAGTTGGCGACGCCGAGGGCGGCGGCCACGGCGAAGTCCTTCGAGTTGTCGAACATGCCGATCATCAGTCCGTTGGTGATGATGGCGCGCGGCGCGAAGCGGTGCGACTTGAAGAGGCCCGACGGATGGCCCGATTCCATCACGAGGGTCATCGTGTCGTCCAGCTCCTCAAGATAGCGCTTGATGAGGCGATATTGCATCCAGTTCTGGCAGACCTGGCCCGTCTCGCCATACGTTACCAATTCATAGGGATAGAGGGCGACGTCGAAATCGAGGTTGTTGTCGATCATCACCTGCATCGCGCGGCCCTCGATGCATTTGCCCTTGTAGTCGTCGATGCTCTTGCCGCGAAGGCGGCCGGCCGGCCTGAAGCGGTAGCCGTAGACGCGGCCCCGCTCGCGAAGCTCGCGGAGGAACTCCGGGGCGAGTCTTTGGTGCCATTTTTCGGGTATGTAGCGGAGGGCGTTCCGGAGGGCGAGGGCCTCCTGGGCCTTGGTGAGGCCCGCCTCGCGGCGCGGGGCGCGGCGAATGCCCGGCTCGAAGACCGGGTCGGGGGGCAGCTCGTCGAATTCCAGACGCAGCCGCATCGCCGAAAATATATCGCTATTGGTCATTTGTTTTCCTCCTCGCCTTCGCTTTGGGTATCGTCCTCGTAGTCGGCGTCAGCCTCGCCATCAGGGGCCTCGTCGTCCTCCGCGTCTTCGTCCTCGCCGTCCTCGTCTTCATCACCGTCGGTGTCGTCGGGGTCGCCGTCGGTGAAATCGTCATCGTCGATCTCTTCCTCCCAGGCGAACTCGTCCTCTTCCTCGCCGATGACGTCCTCGACGGCCTTGAGGGCCGTGCCCTCGGCGACGATGTCCTCGACGGCCTGGATGTCCTGGTACATCACCCGGTCGGGGCCGAGGCCCGGCACGGCGGAGCGGACAGAGCGCCAGGCTGCCTTGGTCGCGGGGGAGAGGCTTTCTGCGATGTCGATGTCCATGAGCTCGGCGCGGAGCTCGACGGCCTGGCAGGCCGCCAGGAGCTCGATGGCCACCACCGAACGCAGGTTGCCGAGGATGGAGCGGGCCTTGCGGGCGGCGATCGTGCCCATCGAGACGTGGTCTTCCTGGTTGGCGCTCGAGGGAATGGAGTCGACGCTGGCAGGGTGGGCGAGGATCTTGTTTTCCGAGACGAGGGCCGCGGCCACGTACTGGGCGATCATGAAGCCCGAATTGAGTCCGCCCTGCCGTGTCAGGAAGGCGGGGAGGCCGTTGGAAAGGGAGGGATTGACGAGGCGCTCGATGCGGCGCTCGGCGATGCTCGCGAGTTCGGACATCGCGATCGCGAGGAAGTCCATCGCGAGGGCGATGGGCTGGCCATGGAAGTTGCCGCCGGAAATTATATCATCTTCGCCAATCCCTTCGGGATTGGCGGTGCCTTCCTCGGGCTCGTCCTCGAAGTCTTCGTCGCCGGCGGGAAAGATGAGGGGGTTGTCGGTGACCGCGTTGAGTTCGCGCTCGACGATACCGGTGACATAATTGAGGGCGTCGCGGCTGGCGCCGTGGACCTGGGGGGCGCAGCGCAGGGCGTAGGCGTCCTGCACGCGGAGCTGGCCCTGCCTCGTCGTGAAGCCCGAATCCTCGAGGAGGGCGCGGAGTCTTTCGGCCGCCACCTCCTGGCCCTCCTGGCCTCGGAGGGCGTGGACCCGCGGATCGAGGGCGTCGACGATGCCCTGGAGGGCCTGAAAACTCAGGGCGCAGGCGACATCCTCGGTGCGGAGGAGTTTCCATGCGTCGAAGACCGCGATGGCCGCGATGGAGGTCATCGCCTGGGTGCCATTGATGAGGGCGAGACCCTCCTTGGCCGCGAGGACGACGGGAGCCAGGCCCGCGGCCTTGAGGGCTGCCCCTCCGGGCATACGCGTGCCGCGATAGAAGGCCTCGCCCTCTCCGATGAGGACCAGGACCAGGTGGGCGAGGGGAGCGAGATCGCCCGAGGCGCCGAGGGAGCCCTTTTCGGGCACCACCGGCACGATCCCCGCGTTGAGGAGGTTCACGAGGGACAGGAGGGTCTCGACGCGGATGCCCGAGTAGCCGACGGCCAGGGCGTTGGCCCGCAGCAGAGCCATCGCCCGGACGACCTCTTCCGGCAAGGGGTCTCCGACTCCGCAGGCGTGGCTGACGATGAGGTTGTGTTGCAGCAGGAAGTTTTCGTCGGGTGAAATGAGGACATCGGAGAATTTGCCGAAGCCCGTCGTGATGCCGTAGCTCACTCGTCCGTCCGCGACGCAGCGATCGACGACTTCGCGGGAGCGCGCGACTCTTTCGAGGGCCTCGGGATCGATTTCGACCCGGGCGCCGAAGCGCGCTACGAGGACGGTTTCCTTGATGCCGAGGGAGTGGCCGTCTATTATGATGGTTTCCATGGGTCCGCCTTGGGTGAGGATTCGACAAAAAGAGTAGCACGGTTTCGGATGAGGCGGAAGGATCGGCGATCGCCGCCGGCCAACAAGGTTCGAGGAACCAAGTAGGTGGAAGGTTCCCGAGGCGCCGACGGCCAAAATGTCTGGGAAATTGTGCGGAAATGGTAACCCTTGGGACGGCGCCATGAGGCGAAGCGGTGCAGAGTCGGCTCATGAAAGCCCCGCCTCCGAGACTCGCGCTTGTCGCGACCGCAGTTTCTTCCCTTCTCGTCTTTGCCCATTTTTTGCGGGTGATGGACCTCCCCGGCATGCTGGCGGCCCTGGCGGCGCCCGGCCTTTTCGCCCTGCGGCATCCGGCGGCCCGGAGGCTCATTCAGGCCGCAGCCATCGCCGCCGCGGGACTGTGGGTGTCGGTTACCCTCGGCATCGGGGCGGAGCGAATGGCCGCCGGCGAGGCCTGGCTGCGCATGGCTTTCATCCTCGGAGGGGTGGGGGCCTTCAGCCTCCTTCCCGCTTTCCTGCTTGAGGCGAAAACTTCCAGGTCCTGGTTCCGCCCGGGCCCCTAGCAGCCCGACAGGCTGCTAGAGCCCGAGCATCGACAGGAGGGCGCTCGTAAAGGTGGACGCGTCGATGGCGCCTTCGAGGTAGGCCTTCACAATTGTTTTTATCTCCGGCGGCAGGGCCTTCCAGTAGTCGTCCTGCCAGCGCGGCATCTCGTCCCAGAGTTCCTTCTGGCGGCTCGGGGCCATGCTGCCCTCGGAGTAGGAAACGAAATCGCGGGTCATGGCGAGGAGCATATCGGAGGGGAGGGCTGAGTCGGCGAGGAGGCCTCTCGCTCCGTCGGCCTGCTTCGTGGCCCCTGTCCTGTCGTTCGCGTCGCCACCCACCCCGTCATCCTGTTCGGCCCCAGCCCCAGCCCCGGCTTCGGTCCGGGAAGGGACGGTGCGCGAGGGCAGGAAATGTTCGACCGCCTTCGCCAGATCCTCGTCGCCGATGCCGGGTTCCTGTTTGCGGATGATGTCGGCTATGAAATTCCTCGACATAGCCTGGACCGATTCGAGGGAGCCGCCCATCGTCGTCTGGACGCTCTGGGCCATTTTGTTTGCCATGACGGAGGCGGAGGAGGAGCCCAGGGCGACGAAGGCTCCGTCGCGATTCCGCCTTTCAACGGCCTTGCGGACGACCTCGAACTCGCCTTCGTCGGCCCGGTTGAGGATGAAATCGAGCACGCGCTGGAGTTCGGGCCGCGACATGGGAAGGGGTTCAGCCGCGGTCGATGGCTTCGGGCACCGAGGCCGCCCTGCGGGCGAAGGCGATATCGGCAGAGAGGGTTTCGTCGCGACAGTCCCCGATTCCGCCGAGGAGGACGAAGCGGCCGATGTCGCGGGGGCCGGGTTTGGCCGAAAAGGCGGTAATTATGCGGGTCCAGTAGGAGGCGGCGGATTCGAGGGCGACGATGCTGCCGTCGGCGGCGACGGCCCGTGGCCGGAGTATCGCGAAGAGTTCGGGCTGGGCCTCCAGGGCGGAAAGGTCGAAGCCGGCGGGATCGGCCGGTATGGGCTCCCAGACGAGGCGGATGAAGGGGTGGGCCGCCTCTTCGACGAAGGAGACGCTCTCGCGGAGGCCCGGCATGAGGGAGCGAGGGTTGGGCGAAAGGGCTATCGTGATGCCATGCCGGCCCGCCTCGTCGCCCCTCCTCCTGAGTTCGTCGATGAAGGCGGCCCGGTCGCCTCGTTGTCCCTTCTGGGCCTCGCCGGCGTAGATCCGGATGACGGGCGCGTAGATTTCGCGAGCCGATCCGAGGATGGCTTCGAAGCTGATGCCCTTGCCTCCGCCCGGCGCGAGACGGTAGAGGGGGGAATACGAAACGACGGTGAGGCCCGATCGCAGGGTGGCGAGCATGACCCGCTTGGCGGCTTCGATGTCGCCGGCGCCCAGGTGAGGAGCGCCAGCCCACTCGATGCCCTCGAAACCGAGGCTTTTCGCCCTGGCGAGCACGTCTTCCGGCGTGGACGCGAGGAAGGCCGAAGATGAAAGGCCGATCCTGAACATGCTGACTCCGTGCATTGGGGAATTGTTTGACGATGCGGACTCACGACGCGCTGCGCAGACAGATAGTACGCCAAGATGGCTCGATCCACAACGGGGCTTTCCGGTTCAGGTGGAATCGGGGGCCCGCCCTCCGCTATACTCCAGACAATGTCCGAATCGCTCACGCCAGCCGCCCGCACGAGGGCCCGCAAGGACTTCGACGTCTTCAATATCCTCAACTCGTCGGCCTTCGGCATTCTCTCGGGCTCGCTCATCACACTCCTCGCGCTCAAGATGGGCGCCTCGGCCATTCTTGTCGGCCTCCTCAACGCCTTCGCCTATGTCTCCTTCTTCTTCATGCCCCTGGGCAAGCGCCTCATCGCCAGGCGGCCCATCCTCGATGTGTACCTCTTCGGTTGGGTCTGGCGCTACCTTTCCATGCTGCCCGTCATCGTCGCGCCGCTGGTCGTTCTTTTCGGCGGCGCCCAGGGCTGGGCCTTCACCTGCTTGATCGCTGGCGTCGCGGGCTTCAACATTTTCCGGGGCATCGGCATGATCGGCAGCAACCCGGTGACCGCGAGTCTCGCCGAGGGCAACGATCGGGGCGCCTTCGTCTCGCGCGTGCAGATCTACGCCAACCTCGCCGCCCTCGGAACCAACCTCGCGGTTTCGCTGGCGATGGGGCGTTCGGCGAGCTCCATCGTCTATGCCGCCTTGATGGGCGCCGGCATCGCCATCGGCCTGGCGGGAGTTCTGTGGCTCAAGCGGGTGCCCGAGCCCGCCGCCTACCGTCCGGCCCCTGGGGGGAGCATCTGGAAGACGACCCTCGAGGCCTGGAAGGAAAAGGCCTTCCGCAATTTCATGATCCTTTACGTCCTCGTCTGCTTCACGGCGAGCATGGGCAAAAGCTTCCTCCCGATGTACGCGAAGGCGATTTACCATCAGGGCGACGACGCGGTCATGATCCTCACCCTCCTGGCGAGTCTCGGCGGGGTCGCCGCGGGCATGCTGTCGCGCCTCGTGCTCGACAGGCTGGGCGCCAAGCCCCTGTACGGGATCTACGGATTTCTCGCCATCCTCGGCTTCGTGCCCGCCATCCTCTCGCCCTCGCTGCCGACCTTCGTCGAGGCCTTCGCCCTCCTCGCAGCCCTCTTCCTCGCCTCCTCCTTCGGGCTCACCGGGCAGGACGGGGCGGGGCAGACCTATTATTTCGCCCTCGTCCCCCGTGAGCGCACCCTCGATCTGGCGGTCGCCTATTTCATCGCCAACGGCATCGGCGGCACCTTCGGCTCGATTTTCGGCGGCGTCATCCTCGACGGTTTCGGGGCCCTCGGCCTCGGCGAGACGACGAGCTGGCGGCTGTTCTACGGCCTTGTCGGCATTTTGCTACTAGTTGCGATATTCATAAGTAGGGGCATGGTACGCCTGGGCTCGGCCTCGGTTCGCGAGAGCCTCGAATCGCTCCTGTCGCTCCGCGATCTCCGCACCTTCGACATCCTCACGCGGCTCGACCAGAGCGGCGATCCGGGCGAGGAACTCGAACTCATCCATGAATTGGGCGTTTCCGGCTCGACGCGCAGCCAAAAGGATCTGGTCGGATTTCTTTCGTCGCCCCGTTTCGAGCAGCGTGTCGAGGCCCTCCATTCGCTGGAGGCCCTCCCCGATCTCGCGAGCGAGACCCTGGTCGCCCTGCGCGGCGAGGTGCGGCGCCGCCCCGACACGACGGGCTATATCGCGGCCCGGCTTCTCGGCAAAAGGGGCGACATCGAGTCCATTCCCATTCTCCGCGCCGCCCTCGCCGCGAACGACCCCCTCCTTCGCGGCGCGGCCGCCATCGCCCTGGCCCGCCTCGGCGACGACGGAAGCCGCCTCCCCATCGAGAGTCTTCTCCGCGACAGCCTCCCGGCCCGCCTCAGGCTCCAGGCCGTCTTCGCCCTCGAACTGATCGGCAGCGTGGAATCGGTGCCCACCCTCGTCGCCTCGCTCTCTCGCGACGACCCTCCGGCCTTCGTGTCGGACGAGATCGTGCTCGCGATGGCCTCGATCCTGGGAATCATGGAGGACTTCTGGCCCCTCTACCAGGTCTTTTCGGAGGACGAGGAGAGGGGATTATCCCTATTGCGACTTTCGGCCGACGAGCGGCTCTCGGCGCGAGCCGAGTCGCACGCCCTCATCGAGAGCTTCGACGCGGCCCTGTCCTCGCTTTTCGCCGACCCGATCGACGGGGCTCCCCTGGCGAGGCTCCTCCTCCAGTCGGCCGAGGATCCCGGCTCGGTCCTCGTCTTCGCCGACGCACTCTTCGACCAGCGCCTCGGCTATGCCGGATTCAGATTCCTCGCGGCCTCCCTTATCGTGTTCGGAAGGGCGGACAGAACGAAGGCGGGGCCTATAGCGCGATCAGCTTCCTGAGCCGCCCGCTCCGCGCATGCCGCCGCCGCCGCCCGCTCCACCCGCGAGGGAGAACTTGTCGGCTGCGGCCCGCACCTCGGCGATGAGCTCGGCGTTCTTCGAGGAGAGCTCGATGGTGCCGGCGATGGCGTCGTTGATCTCCTTGGTGCCGCGCGTGATCTCCTCGTTGTTGCCCACGACCATGCCGTTCACCGTGCGGAGGCGCCCGATCTGGGAAAGGATGGCCGCGTTGCCCGAGGCCATCTCCGTCGAGCCACGCTCGATCTCGCCGGTGATGTCGCGGAGCCTGGCCAGGCCGTCGAGGACCTGGGCTCCGCCCGTCCGCTGCTCGCTCATCGCGCCCGTGATTTCGGCCACCTGGCCGACCACGCCCTGGGCCCGGTCGAGGATGGTGGCGAAGGACTTGACCGCGGCGTCGGCGGCCTTGCGCACCGAGTCGATCGAGGCGGCGACATGGCCGAGGTCCTGGGCGATGTCCTTGGCCTGGAGGGAGGACTGTTCGGCGAGCTTGCGAATCTCGTCGGCGACGACGGCGAAACCCCTGCCCGCGTCACCGGCGTGGGCGGCTTCGATGGCGGCGTTCATCGCCAGGAGGTTGGTGCGGTCGGCGATCTCGGTGATGACCCGCGTGGCCTCGCCGAGGTTCTCAGCGTGCTTGACGATCTCGGCCACCGAATCGGAGACCTGATCGATGAGGGCCTTGCCCGCCGCGCTCTCGGCGAGGTTGCTCTCGCCCGCCTTGCCGGCCCGCTCGGCCACGGAGGCCACCGATTCGATGTTGGCGATCATCTCCTCCACCGAGGCCGAGGATTGGGAGATGACGCCGGCCTGGTCGCCGATGCGCGTCGAGAGGGAGTCGATGGTGCGCGCGAGCTCCTCGATGGCCGAGGCCACCTCGCCCACGGCGGCCGACTGCTCGTCGAGTTGACCCTTGGTGCTCGCGATATTGGAATTGATCTGGATGACGGCCGCGCCCGTCTCCTCCATCATCGAGGAGAGGCCCTCGCCGGCCCGGCCCAGGGCGTCCACGCGCTCCTTGATGGTGCCCACGAGGGTGCGGAGGCCGGCCGCCAGGCTGTCGACGGCCGCCCCCATCCGCGAGAGTTCGTCCCTGGCCGCCCCCGCGTCGAAGGAGACGTCGAGGTTGCCCGTGCCCATGCGATCAATCATCGCCATAAGGCGTTTCATCGGCACGCGGATTGAGCGGACCGTAAGCACCGATAAGGTTCCTATTATGATAATCGCGAGGATGACAAAGAGGCTGATTTCGATGACCGTCATCCTGGCCAGGAGCTCGCCGTGGGCAGCCCGCACCTGGGCGACATTGCGGACCGATTCGTGCATTTTATCGAGAGCCGCGCTGAGGTCGTTGAAGTTGCCGTCGGTCGACTCGAGAAAGTTTTCAATGGAGGTCGCGTCGCCCGTGAGGCTCGAGGAGGGGTCGGTGATCGCGATGGCCCAGGAATCGAAGGCCTTGACGACGGCGGAAAGGGTCGTGACATCGATGGAGAAGACGCCGGTATTCGATTTGATGTCCGAAAGCGTGGCCCGGGCTGCGTCGATCTCGCCCTGGAGACTTTGCAGGTTGTTGTCGACCCCGGGCTGGTCCTGAGCGATGGCCGCAGCCCCTGCACGATAGAGGGTGAGCTGGGCGGAGTAGACCCCGCCCTGAAGGGTGATGGATTGGGCGACGAGGCTGCTTTCGAGGTTTTTGAGTTCGATGACTGAGCCCGACAGCCTTCCGACTCCGGAGAAGGTCACGACAAGGACGCCCGCGAAACCGAGGACTGTCACCGCAGCCAGGGCCGAAAGCTTGGCGGAGATGCCGAAGCGGGACAGAAGGCCTACGTGGCGGGACTTTGTTGGCTTAGTCAATTTCGACCTTCCTTTTCCTGGGGTCGCGATTTCGCTGTCCGTACGCCGGGCCATGCCGGCGAGGCGGCTGCGCTGTTTCGATTCGAGCACGGACGCTCCTTTAGAAGGGCAGGGCCCTGAGGGCCTTCATGATGAGGCGCACGAGGGCCTCTCCCCCGATCCTGAGGACGAGGAGGACGGCGAGGCCAGTGGCGAGTCCCTGGAGGTAGTTGACGATGCGGTCGCGCCAGATCAGGCGCGTTATGCGAAAGAGAATGGGGTTGAGCATGTCGTCGATCACCCGCCACAGGGGATGGAGGGAGTTCCAGCGCGCCGCGTAGGCGACGAGTCGGGCGAGGGCGGCGACGGCGAGGAAGGTCAGGACGAAGGCGAAGGCCGACCAGATGGCGTCGACGACGAGGGCCGCGATGCCGCCGATCGTAATCGCGCCGACGAAGGCTATGGTGAGGAGAACCTGGTTGACGATGGCGAGGGTCGCGAGGGCGGCTATGGGCGAAAAGTCGAAACGGCCGACCCGGAATATCTTGAAGCGCGTGAAGAAGGCGAGATAGGGATCGACGGCCGAGGCGAGAACGCGCGCCGGGGCTCCCAGGTCGCTCCGCGGCACCCAGGTCAGGAAAATCCGTATCGCGCAGGCGAGCATGTACACCGTGACTGCGGCCCCGAGTATCCGAAGAAAAATGGAAAGAATCACTGCTTCCCCCGTATCCGGCCCTGGAAAATCTGACTCCCCTGCCCAGCCGGGCGGACCCCACGGAACCCTATGGGGAGGGCTGGGCGAGATTCATCTTGCCGATGGCATCCATATCCGCTTTCAGTTTTTTTGCGTCTTCGGCCGCCCTGAGGCTGTCCCGCGCCGGATCGAAGGAGGGGTCGAGTCTCAAAGCCTCGCTCCACAGGCCGATCGCGGCATCGAGGTTGCCCTTGCCGTAGTCGCTCAGCCCGTCAAGATAGAGTTTATCGACCTTCCTTGCAAGGTCCGCCCTGCCGAGATCGCCGAGGGTGAAGGCCGCCTGGATGGAAATCCGGTTGAGGGGCGTGAACTGGGTGGTGAGGTCGAGGGTATAGTTGACCGTCACCCGCAGAAGGTCGAGGGAGAAGGTGGAGCCCAGGCTGAGACGGGGGTTGCCCCCCTTGATCAGGAGCCCGCCCTGGAAGCCGAAGGCATCCGTCATGGCGAGGCTGAAGCCGACGGCGAGGCTCGGCTGTTCCGATTTCGCGGGTTCCAGGAGATTGATCGGCTTGGCGATGTCGCTCGACAGGGTGAGGGGCCGGAAGGGCGCCCAGGAGACGCCGAGGCTTGCCACCGTCGGAAGGGCCTCTCCCATCACCGGGGGGCCGAGGTTCTTGACCGCGAGGCCGACCGAGGAGTTTTTGGTCCGCGAGGCGAAGGGTTTGAGGAAGTTGAAGCGGACGAGGGCCCCTGTGTCGACCATCGCGGCGAGGCCCGAATTGCCCGCGGCGGCGGTGAGTTCCGTCGGCACCGAGCGCCAGGCGAGCTTGCCTGTCGCTCCCAGCGCGATGCCGTTGAAGGAGTAGCCGTGGAAAAAATTGTACGAGACATTGAAGCCGACGGTCGCCTCGGAATAATAGCCCGACCCGACGCGGTCGCCGAAGTCGTTGGTGCCGGTGAAGGGGAGGTAAAGCCACTTTCCCATGGTGCCGAAGCCGAGGTTGCCTGTCCTCATCGTATAAACGGCGCCTTCGATTCGGGTATCCGCTATCCAGTTGTTGTGGAAGATCCCCAGTTCGGTCTGGGCTATCGTCGATGAGGCCGCGGGGTTGGCCTCGAAATACGAGGAATCCTTGGCCACGGCCGTATAGGCCATGCCCATGCCCTCGGCCATCCCTCCCATCGGTATGAGAAGGGAGCGAAAGGCGGTGAGTCCGGCGTTGGGATCGGGATTGAAATAGCTCGACATGAAGTTGTAGAGGGCCGAGGTCGCTTGTGCTCCCACGAGGGCTGGCCGCGCGAAGAGGAAGAGGGCGGCCGCGAGGGCGAGGAAGCTTCTCGTTCTCATGGTTCGATCGTAATATACCGAGGTCTAGCTGTATAATCTATTCGACGGCGAAACTCCTTCAATTAAGGGAGAAGTTCACCGAAATTCAATCGAGCCCGTCTTGGGGCGGGCCGAGGCCCGAAACGAATGATGGGCCCCGCGGTATCGCCCGCGCATACGACTCATGAGGGGCCAAGGTCCGATCCGAATGCGACGAGAAGGGAATCCGGCCTCAGGGCTGGCGACGACTCCGGGCCCGCCGCTCGCCGGGCTCCGCTGGCTGCCCTGGCTCCTGCTTTTCGTCCTTTTTTTCGCCCTGCCCTTTACCGCCGAGGCCGCCCCGCGCAGCAAGGATCCCGTCCTCCTCCAGGCCCGCAAAGACATGTCGGCGCGCAAACCCGAACTCGCGATGACGGCCCTGGAGGCCCTCCTCGCCAAGGATGTCGATGCCGAAACCCGCATAGAGGCCATCCTCGCCCTCGCCCAGGCCTACCTCGATCGGGCGGCCGCCCTTTCCCGGGCCAAGGATGATTCGGGCGCCTCGGCCATCTATGATAAAGCCATCCGCCTTTTGGAGCCCTTCGTCCTCGCGACCAAGGATCGTCGCACCAAGGACAGCGCCGATTCGCTCCTTTCCAAGGCCTACATGTCGAACGCAGATGCCAACATCAGGCTGAAGAACTACGATAAGGCTCTTCTCGCCCTTCAATCCTTCACCACAAAGAATCCGGAACGCTTCGACCAGGCCAACAGCAAGGTCAGGCGCATCTTCGCCATCCGCGAGGAGTATACGAAGCTGGCCGGGGAAATCCGCGACCGCGCCCTGTCGTCGGCGGGAAACGATCCGGCCATTTCGGGCATGATCGACAAGCTCCGCAATCTGGATCCCTACGCCAACAAAGACACTCTCAACGTCCTCCTCGAGGTGAGGACGAGGATAGCCAACCTCGATCTGCTCAGAAAGACGATGAGCGCGGCCAAGGCTCGCTCGGACTCAGGCGACCTCGCCGGGGCGATCGGGATCTATGTTTCGGGTTTCGCTCCCGACAGCAAGCTGCCCGCCCTGTATTGGTCGGAATTCACGAACGCCGGCTATGACATTCTGGAGGTGCGCGACGCCGAGACGGCTCAGGTCCTGATCGCCGGCGCCGACGGAGTCCCGAAGCTCGTCATCGTCGACGCCAAAGGCCGGGTCATCCGCACCGACAGCCAGGGGCGCCCGACCAAGGGTCCGGGCGGCTACGTATTCTCGACCGACGCGAAGGGGGCGGTCGAGACCGTCACCTTCCACGATTTCGGCGGGCAGCGTCAGGTCGATCCCGTCTTCAACCCGGTCAGCCAGATCGACCAATTCGCGACGGGAGTGGAAGGTTTCGCGCAGGCCCTGGGCGGTCCCGGAGGCCATGCCAGCACCTTCGCCACGGCCTTCGACACGCTCAAACAGGCTTTTTTGGCCTCCGACACGCAGGCCAGCTCGGGTGCCCTCCCAACGGCGGAAAAGGCCTTCGACGATTTGGACGCGGACCGCCGCAGGGTCCTTTCCGACAGCGACCGCCTCGTGGCGATCTTCAAGGCCCTGCCCCTCAAGCACGCCGATGGTCGCGATCGTTCAATCCTGGATTGGTCCTGGACGAGCTACGCCGATTTTTTCATCAAGGGAAGGCCGCCCGTGCCCGACTATGCCGTCCGCGACCAGAAAACCGACCCCCTCTGGCGGCCCGTTGCAGAGAGGGGCAAGGCCGAAGGGCTCGCGGGCCTGCTTTTCGCGCGGGAGTCGACGGCCCTGGCCTCGGCCCAGGATGCCGCGGAGCTTTCCGTGGCGGCGGCCTGGAATGGGGCGAACGCGGCCTGGGACCAGGGACAATGGGCTGCAGCCAAAAGTGCCTATGAGCGAAGCACCTTTCTGTTGTCGCCCGAAAGGGCGATCGTGGGTTTTTGGCGACCCCTCCTCGAGCCTGCCTCTGTGGTTGGCCTGCCCCCCGAACTGATCGCGACCCTCCTTCCCCGGCAATCGGCCCTCGCGGCCACGGAGGCGCGCATCGGCCTTTCGCCCAGCCTGTCGCGCATAGCCTCGATTCGGGCCTCGATCGACGATCTCGGGCGGCGCCTCGCCGCCTACCCTGCGCCCGAGGCAACGACAACCGTGCTCGCGAGCACCTATCAGGCCCTCTCGGACCTGCGCAAGGAGGCGCGCGGCTACGAGGACGCCCTCGCCCGCGAGGCCACGCTGACCGATACCCTCAGGGCTTCCGCCCTGGCTGCCACGACGGCATTGGCCTCCTTTTCCCTCCCCTCCGGGGGACCCGGGGACGAGGAAATGGCCTGGGAGTCCAAGGTCGCCGCCTCGATCGACGCGGCGCGAAAGGGCGAATCGGCCGTCGTCGCCCTTTCTTCCGGCTATGAAATGGCCATGCTCGATCGCGAACTGGCGGCCCGTGGAGCCTCCATCGACGCGGCGGCTGCCCTCGCCGCCGGCGCCCCCTCGACCGTGCCTGCCCGAAAAGGCTTCGTCGATCCTTCGCCGAGCGGGGCCGCCCTGGTGTATGCGGCCGAGCAGGCCAAGATCGCCGCATTGGCGAAATCTCTGGCCGACCTCGGCTCCCGGCTCGGCGCGGAGACGCCCTGGGTCAAGGCCGACCCGTTGATGACGGCCATCGCCGCCCGCGACGCGAAGGCGGCCGCGGCCGCCGCCGCCCTGGAAACGCGTCGCAGCGCCCTCCTGGCCGACGCCCTCGCGAAAAAGGCCGTGGCCGTCACGGCCCTGGCCGCGGCGCAGAAATTCTTCGTTCAGGCCGATGCCGCCCTGGCCAAGGCCACGAAGGAGATGATCCTTCTCGCCCAGCGACCCGCCTCCCGCAGGGACATGGACGTCGCCACCACGGCCCGGGAAGCCGGCTACGCGCGCTTCCTCGACGCGATGAACGGCGACTTCGATCTGTCCACCTGGGACGCTGGGTCGAAGCGCTACGACGACATCGGCAAGTCCATCAACGACGCCCGCGACCAGTACGCCAAGCTCGAGGTCGACCGCCTCCTCGCCGATGCGCAGCATTCCTACGACATCGGGAATTTCGACGCCTCGTTCGAGTCGCTCACCAACGCCAACAACCTGTGGAAGGAGCGCTACTCGGGCCTGAAATATCCTCCCCTCGACTTCTGGCTCAACCTCGTGCGCCTGGCCCGCGACACGGGCAACACCCGCGTCATCAGGCCCAACGACCCCCTCTACAACGAAATGACCCAA
>JAJXVS010000246.1 GCA_021782015.1 bacterium
AACATTGAGGATCCTGAACTGGAAAGGGAACTCCTCGCGACGGCAGGCAGGGCCAAGGAAGCGATCTACGGACGGAGACTCGTCCTCTTCGCCCCCTTGTATATCGGGAACAAATGCTCGAACGATTGTCTCTATTGCGCCTTTCGCGCCCCCAACCAGTCCCTCGTCCGGCGCTCGCTTTCGCTCGACGAGATAGAGCTCGAAACCCGGGCACTCCTCCGGGAAGGCCACAAGCGGCTCCTCGTCCTTTCGGGCGAGTCGAGCGAGGAGACCGTCGACAGGCTGGTTGGCGCGATCGAAAGAATCTACCAGGTGCGGGAGCCCTCGCCCCGCAGCGGGAAGATCGCCTCCATCCGTCGCGTCAACGTCGAAGTGGCGCCCCTGGAGGTCGAAGACTTCCGGAGACTGAAGACCGCCAAGATCGGCACCTACGCCTGCTTCCAGGAAACCTATGATCCGCGGCTCTACGCCGAGTTCCACAAGAAGGGTCCCAAGGCCGACTACGAAAACCGCCTGACGGTCATGGACAGGGCGATGGAGGGAGGCATCGACGATGTCGGCATCGGGGCCCTGTTCGGTCTTGGCGACTTTCGTTTCGAAGTGCTCGCGATGATGGCCCATGCCGCCCACCTCGAGGCCAAGTTCGGCTGCGGGCCCCATACGGTGAGCGTGCCGAGAATCGAGCCGGCCGAAGGGACGCCCCTCGCGGCCCGTCCGCCCAAGCCCCTCGACGACGGGGAATTCCGCAGGGTTGTGGCAAGCCTTCGCCTGGCCCTTCCCTATACGGGCCTCATCCTCTCGACGCGCGAGAGCGAGGGCCTGCGCAACGAATTGTTCCGATACGGGGTCAGCCAAATTTCGGCCGGCTCCCGCACCAACCCGGGAGCCTATGCCGAGCCGGAGACGAAAGCTCGGGGCGCCTCGGAAAGGGAGCCCGCGGGCGAGGCCGCATCCAATGGGGGAGCCGGCAGCCAATTCCAGCTCGGCGACCACCGGAACCTCGCCGAGATCGTCGAGGCCGTGGGCGGGTTCGGATATGTGCCCTCATTTTGCACCGGCTGTTATCGAAAGGGACGCGTTGGTTCGGATTTCATGGACCTCGCCAAGCCGGGCTTGATCAGGCGATTCTGCGAGCCCAACGCCCTCTTCACCTACGCCGAATACCTCGCCGATTTCGCCGACGAGGCGACACGGGCAAAGGGCATGGCGAGGGCCGAGGGAATGATAGCCGGCCTGCCCGACGAGGAAACGAGGCGAAAGGCCAGGGAAGGCCTCGCCGAGGTCGCCACGGGTGCGCGGGACGTGTATCTGTGACCGCGGTCGAACTCCTCGCCCTCCCCGATCTCGAACTCTTCGCCAGGGCCGACCATTCCTGCCGCGCAACCTTCGGCCCCTCGGTCTTTTTGCGCGGACTCCTGGAAGTGTCGAATCGCTGCGTTCGCGACTGCCTGTATTGCGGCATTCGCCGAAGCAATTCGAAGGTGAGGCGCTACAGCATGGGCGACGACGAAATCGTCGCCGCTGTCGCGCGCGGCCACGAGGCCGGTTTGCGTTCCTTCGTCCTCCAGGGCGGAGAAGATCCCGACTTCACGCCCGACAGGCTCGCGCGACTCGCCTCCCGTCTCAGGCAGCGACTGGGCGAAGACAGCGCCCTGGTCCTCAGCTTCGGCACGATGCACAAGTCGGACTACCAGGCGATCAAGTCGGGAGGGGCCGATCGCTACCTCATACGTTTCGAGACCTCCGACGAGGACCTTCACACGCGCCTGCGGGGTAGCCCCCTGGCCCGCAGGCTCAGCGCGATCGACGATCTCAAGGCCCTCGGGTTCGAGGTGGGAACGGGTTTCATGACAGGACTCCCCGGCTCCACCGAAGAATCCCTGGCGGCCGATGTCGCGCTCGCGGCATCCATCGGGCCTGACATGATAGGTATTGGTCCTTTTATTCCACATCCCGGGACGCCCCTTGGCGAAAGCGAGGGGCGGGGACTCGGGCCTGCGCTTCGGGCGGTGGCCGCCCTGCGGCTCCTTCTGCCGGAAGCCAACATGCCCGCGACGACAGCCGCGGGCTCGGTGGCCCCCGACGGGCGCGAGCGCATGCTCGCCGCCGGGGCCAATGTGCTCATGCCGAACATAGGGCCTGTCGACGCCAAGCGCGACTACGAGCTCTACCCGGGCAAAATCTGCCTCGACGAGGACGGCCTTTCCTGCATCGGCTGCCTCTCGATCCGCGCAATGACCGTCGGAAAGCGCCTCGATCGTTCGCGGGGCGACTCCCCCTCATTCGAGCGCCGCGCAGCCCTCGCCCGATCGCGGGAAAGCGGCCCGCGCGCCGAAATCGCCGGCCGGCATAACGCAGAGGCCGGCCGGCATAACGCAGAGGCCGGCCGGCATAACGCAGAGGCCGGCAGGCACAACGCAGAAGCCGTCACGCATTCGCCAGACTGCGCACAAGGAGCATGAAATGACCACCGCACCTTCGGGAGAGCGAATCCACATAACCTTCTTCGGCCTCCGCAACGCGGGCAAGAGCTCCCTCCTCAACTCGATAGCCGGACGGACGGTTTCGATCGTTTCGGAAATTCCAGGCACGACGACCGACCCGGTCTCGCGCCCAATGGAACTCGGCAGCCTCGGTGCCGTCGTCCTCACCGACACGGCCGGCCTCGACGACGTGGGCGAACTCGGGCGCATGCGGGTCGAACGAAGCCTCGAGCGCCTGTCATGGACGGATATTGCCGTCCTCGCGACGCCCCTCCATCTGGCCCCGACCGACCTGGAGCGCGACAGCGTCGCCCGCCTCGCATCCTCCGGAAGGGCATTCGTCATAGTTGGAACTTTCTTGGACGGCCCGCGGAACTCGGCCAAGGCGCAGTGGTTGACCGAGCTGGCGGCCAAAGAGGGGGGTGGAGACGGGGCGAAGCCGCGCTTCGTGCGAATGGCGAGCGGCAAGACGGGCGAGGGTGTGGCCGAACTCCGCGATGCCCTCGCCGCCCTCGGCAAGGGCCCCGACCGAGCCAGCGATCGCGATCCCGGCGTCGAGATCGAAGGAGAGGCCCTCGGCCCCGAGCCCGGCCCCCTCGAAGGCCTGGTCGACAGGGGCGACCTCGTCGTCCTCGTCACGCCCATCGATTCAGCCGCCCCTCGGGGCAGACTCATCCTTCCGGAGGCGACCACCCTCCGCGACGCCCTCGACAAGGGCTGCGTCGCCATGGTCCTGCGCGAGCACGAACTCCCCGCGGTCTGGCCCATGCTGGCCGTCAAGCCCAAATTGGTCGTCACCGACAGTCAGGCCTTCGCCCAGGTCGTCGCCAACATTCCGCCTGGGCAGCCCCTCTGTTCCTTCTCGATTCTCTTCGCAAGAAAGAAAGGCGAGCTTCGCCGCTACGCCCGGGGTATCGAATACCTCATCGGGCTGGGAAAGGGAGAACGAGGCGCCGCGACCGGCGAGGGCTCAGCCCCTTCGAGCGGCCCCGCGACTTCATCGGGCAGCCCGGCCACTCCCGAAACCCCGCTCCGACTCCTGGCCATCGAAGCCTGCACCCACAACCGCACCCACGAAGACATCGCGACAAGGAAGATTCCCGAAGCCCTCGCCCGACTGAGCGGGAGAAAGGTCGAGCTTACCGTGACGAGGGAACTCTCCGACCACCCTCCCCTTCCGGGCGCCTACGACCTCGCGGTCACCTGCGGAGGCTGCATGGCCACCCGCGGGCGCATGCTCTCCCAGCTCGAGGCCCTGGCCGCGGCGGGCCTGCCCGTCGTCAATTTCGGAATCTTCCTGGCCTGGGCCGGCGGCGCCTTCCCGAGGGCACTCCAACCGGCGGGCCTCCTCGACGCCGAAGATCGCCGCGCCCTCGGAGCCTACCTGGCCGGGTGAGTTCCGCCTCCAGTCGCCAAAGCGCCCCGGAATCCCTATACTGTGGCGGACTCGAGGTTCACGTAGGCAAGGAGAAACGCATGAGACTCGTCATCAGGCCGGATTACGCCGCGGTTTCGAAGTGGGCGGCCAACTACGTCGCCCGCCGCGTGAACGAGGCCGAAGGCCAGCTCGTCCTCGGCCTGCCCACCGGCTCGTCTCCCCTCGGCCTGTACCGCGAACTCATCGCCCTCTGCGCGGCCGGCAAGGTCTCATTCAAGAACGTCGTCACCTTCAACATGGACGAATACGTCGGTCTCCCCGAAGAGCACCCCGAAAGCTACCACAGCTTCATGTGGAAAAATCTCTTCTCGAAGATCGACATCCGGCGGGAGAACGTGAACATCCTCGACGGCAACGCCCCCGACCTCGAAGCCGAATGTCAGCGTTATGAAGACAAGATGAGGGCCCTCGGCGGCATCGACCTCTTCGTCGGCGGGGTCGGCGCGGACGGGCACATCGCCTTCAACGAACCCGGCTCCTCCCTCGCCTCGCGCACGAGGGTAAAGACCCTGACGATGGACACGAAGGTCATGAATTCCCGCTTCTTCGACGGCGACCCGGACAAGGTGCCCGCCACTGCCCTTACCGTCGGCGTCGGCACCATCATGGACTCGAAGGAAGTCCTCATCCTCGTCTCCGGCCTCGCCAAGGCCCGCGCCCTCCACCATGCCATCGAGGAGGGCGTCAACCACCTCTGGACCGTGAGCTGCCTCCAGCTCCATCCCCGCGGCGTCCTCGTCTGCGACGACGACTCGACGATGGAGCTCCGCGTCGGCACCGCGCGCTACTTCAAGGAAATCGAGGCGAAAAACTTCGACAACGAGCTCCGGTGAAATCGGAACTGTCATAACTGGCGCCAATAAGGGGCAAAGGGCGGAATCGGCGTGCGAATAACCGAAAGGATTTCCGAGCGCCTCGCGACGACCTGGAAGTTGCTCTCGGATACGGACCGATTCCTCGCCAAGACCTCGCTTTTCTCGCACTACGAGGGGGAGCTCCGGGAATGGAGATCGGGCCTCCAGCGACACGCCGAGAACAAGGAAGCCGTCACCCTCATACGATCGCAATTGATAGAATTGCGGAAGACCCTGCGACTGGCGGGCTACGACCTCAGCCTCGTCGACCGGGACCTCCTGGTTTCAGGCTATTGCGACGATTCCTGCGCCTCCACCCACCGCCGCCTCGTCCTCGTCATTGGAGCCTCGTCCATCGGCCTGATCGCCGGCGAGGCCAACCACGAAAGCCTTTCGGAACACCTCCGCGAATCCATCAAGGAGGACATCCTTGAAATCCACAACCTGTGGTATCGGTGGGAAGGCCCAAGGCTCCATCTGTCCGGCTCGGATTCCGAGGGCAAGGACGACTTCGAACTGCTGAAAACCTGGTGCGAATCGCCCGAGAACCGGCATCGTCTGCTCCGGGCGATGAAGGCGCGGGGCTACCTCTAGCCGTCGCGAGACTGGCCCGCGGCGGGGACGACCGGCGGCCATCGCGGCGCGGGCGACCGGCAGCCATCGCGGTGCTGGCGACCGGCGGCCATCGCAAGGCAGGGCCTCGCGGCCCTTCATCATATATACCCTGAGGAGGAGGCGCGGACATGAATGCAATTGACGACTATATCAAGCAGTTCCCCGACCCCAGCCGAAGCCTGCTGCGCAGGCTTCGCTCGACAATCCGCGAGGCCGCGCCGGGGGCCGAAGAACGTATTAGTTATCAGATGCCGGGCTACTTCCTCGAAGGCCGCCTCGTCTGGTTCGCGGCCTTCAAAAAGCACATCGGCTTCTACCCCACGGCCAGCGGCGTTGCGGCCTTCGAGGCCGAGCTCGCTCCCTACAAACACGCGACAGGTTCGATCCAATTTCCCCTCGACCAAAACCTGCCCTTCGACCTCGTCGCGCGGATCGTGCGTTTCCGAGTGGCCGAAAACCTGGCGAAGGCGAAGGCAACGACAAAGGCCAAGCCGGGCCGATCGACAAAGGCCGGGCCCAAAGCGCCCTAGC
>JAJXVS010000247.1 GCA_021782015.1 bacterium
CCGTGCCCGCGACGATGCGCTGGGCGAGCCCCTCGGTGATCGCCGTCTTTCCTACGCCCGCGTCCCCGACGTGTATGGGATTGTTTTTGAGACGCCGACAGAGGACCTGGACGGTGCGCTCGATCTCGGCCTCGCGCCCGATGACCGGTTCGAGCTTGCCCTCGCGGGCGAGTTTCGTGAGGTCGGTGGCGAAACGGTCGAGGGCAGCCACACGACCGGCGGCGCGGGGTTTGCGCTCCTCGCGCTCCTCGTGCGCCTCTTCCTCTTCTCCTTCTTCCTCTTCTTCCCAGGCCTCGCCCTCGGCCTCGGAGCCGTGGGAAATCACCTCGAGGAGCTGGAGGCGCTTTACCCCCGCCTTGCGGAGGTAGTATGCCGAATAATTCCTTTCTTCATCAAAGAGCGAAACCAGAATGTCGGCGACTTCGACCTCTTCCTTGCCCGCCGCCTGGGACTGAATCACCGCCCTCTCGATTACGCTCTGGAAACCTGCCGTCTGCACCGGCTCCGTGCTCTTCACCTGCGGAATTTTCTGCTCGAAGTAGGCTTCCATTCCCCGGCGCAGGCCCTCGACGTCGGCCTCGCAGGCCGCGAGAATCTGCCGGACCTCCTCAAAGCTGAGAGAGGCGTAGAGGATATGCTCGGGTGTCAGGTACTCGTGATTCCTGAGCTTGGCCTCGTTGTACGCCGCGTTGAATATCGCCTGGACTTCCTGACTTACCTTCATCTAGTTACGCCTTCTCCATTGTGCATTTGAGCGGGAAGCCGTTCTGCCTCGCCAGCGTATGCACCTGATTGACCTTGGTGACCGCGATGTCATAGATGTAAATACCCACGATACCGCGCCCCTTCTTGTGGACATCGAGCATGATTCTCGTCGCCTCGGGAACCGGCTTGTGAAAGACGGTCATGAGGACGGAGACCACGAATTCCATGGTGGTGAAGTCATCGTTGAGGAGAATGACCCTGAATTCCTCGGGAGGTTTTACATCCTCGCGCTCGCGGGTGAGGACTTCCCCCTCGGTGTTGTTGTTCGTCGCCATGGCTTCTTCAACTGAAAATATAGACTCGGCAGGGTAAAAACAAGGGGCGGGGCCAAGTAGCGAGGACGCACTTGACAGCCGGTTGCGCACAACGTACCTTTTTAGCCAAGGCATAGACGGAGACGAGTAGCCGGATCACCCCGTCACAGGGAGCGCGGTACGCGATTGAGAGACCGCGCGGCGGAAGAATGGCGAAAACCCCTCCCGAGCCGTCGCCATAAAAGGCGGGCAAGCCCTTCGAGGGACCTTCGCAGGTTTACCCTGCGTGTCCTTCGCCGGCTTGTCGCGACGAGTAAGGGCGACCGTAGTCCGGCGATAACGGCGAAGAGCGCGGATGGCCGTCATGGCGATCCGAAGCAAGGTGGTACCGCGGATACCGAGGCAGGCCTCGTCGAGGCCCAGGGCTCCTTAAATGGGCCCCGCCTGGAATTCGTCCTTGCGCGAAACGGGAGCCTTCCTGTGCGCGCCGAGGACGTCTTTCGGGCGGGGCCCTTCGTTTCAGATGCCAGTATCGCAGGAAAAGGAGCACTCATGGCTTCCCAGCCCCAATCACCCGTCGAGACCATTCGCCACTCGGCTGCCCATGTCATGGCCGAGGCGGTCACCCGCATCTGGCCCGGCACCAAGGTCGCCATCGGACCGGCCATCGACGACGGTTTCTACTATGATTTTCAATTCGCCAGCCCGATCAAGGACGATGACCTCCCCGCGATCGAAAAGGAGATGCGGCGAATCATCCAGGGCGGGGCCGAGTTCAAGCGCCGCGAGGTGAGCAAGGCCGAAGCCAGGACCGCCTTCGCCGCTGAGCCCTTCAAGCTCGAATTGATCGAGGGCCTCGAAGACGGCAGCATCTCCCTCTACGAACAGGACGGCTTCGTCGACCTCTGCCGCGGCCCCCACGTAGCGAACACCCGCGAGATCAGGCCCGACGCCTTCAAGCTGCGATCGATCGCGGGCGCCTACTGGCGCGGCGACGAAAAACGACCAATGCTTACAAGAATTTATGCGTACTGCTTTTCGAGCAAGGCCGACCTCGAGGCCCATCTCAAACTGCTCGAGGAGGCGGAAAAACGCGACAACCGCCGCCTCGGCAAGGAGCTCGACCTCTTCTCCACCCACGAGGAGGCGGGCCCGGGCCTTATCTACTGGCATCCCAAAGGCGGCCGTTTCCGTGTCGAGCTGGAGAAGTGGTGGCGCGAAGAGCACTACGCCAACGGCTATGAAATCCTCTTCACCCCCCACATCGGGAAGTCCTGGCTCTGGGAGACCTCGGGCCACCTGGGCTTCTACAAGGGCAACATGTACTCCCCGATGAAGATCGACGAGGACGACTATTACGCCAAGCCCATGAACTGCCCCTTCCACATCATGATCTACAAGAGCGATACCCGCTCCTATCGCGACCTGCCCCTTCGCTGGGCCGAACTCGGCACGGTGTACCGCTACGAGCGCTCCGGCGTCCTCCATGGCCTCATGCGCGTCCGCGGCTTCACCCAGGACGACGCCCACATCATCTGCACCCCCGAGCAGATCGAGGACGAAATCCTCGAAGTACTGCGTTTCTCCCTCTCGATGTGGAAGACCCTCGGCTTCAAGGACATCAAGGCCTACCTCGCCACCAAGCCGGCCGAGTCAGTCGGCGAGCCAAGCCGCTGGGACCAGGCCCTCGAGTCACTCCGCAAGGCCATCGTCAAGGAGGGCCTTCCCTACGAGGTCGACGAGGGCGGCGGCGCCTTTTACGGCCCCAAGATCGACCTCAAGGTCAAGGACGCCATCGGCCGCGAATGGCAGATGACCACCATCCAGTTCGACTTCAACATGTCCGAGCGCTTCCAGATGGAATACGTCGACGCCGACGGCCAGCACAAACGCCCCTACATGGTGCATCGCGCCCTTTTGGGATCAATTGAACGCTTCTTCGGCGTCTACATCGAGCACACCGGCGGCGCCTTTCCCGTATGGCTCATGCCCGAGCAGGCCGTCATCATCCCCGTCGCCTCCACCTTCGACGACTACGCCAAAAAGGTCGTCGCCGATCTCAAGCGCCAGGGCATCCGGGCCCGAGCGGACCTTTCCGATGCCCGCATGAACGCGAAGATCCGCACGGCCCAGGGGCAAAAGACCCCCTACATGCTCGTCGTCGGCCAAAAGGAACAGGATGAGGGCACGGTGGCGGTCCGCTTCCGCGACGGCCGCGACCAGTCGACCATGAGCCTCGCCGATTTCCTCGCCCGGGTCCTCGCTCGTATAGCCGAAAAGTCCCTGGATCTTTGAAGGCCGGTTCCCTCGTTTCCAGTCGTTTTATCCGGGATCTCCGTGCGCGGCTCCATCGCGGGCCGCGCACGGAGGGGCTCTGCCCAGCGCAGAGTGGGGGCTGGAACCGAGCGGCGGGGGGCCGCCCGGCGCAGATCGACATAGTTGATAGTTATTATCCGGCCCGGCGAAACGCGTGGCCCGCTTCTCATTTGAGACCGATCATGGCCAGACCAACCAGCGAAAGTCCCAATCCGACCGCCCTGGCCGGGGTGATTCGCTCCTTGAATGCGATCCGAGCCATGAGAACCGTCGGTCCAGGATAGAGCGACACGATGATCGCGACAAGGGAAAGCATGCCGGAGCTTGAAGCGAGGACGAAAAAGAGGTTGGCGACCATGTCGAGGATTCCCGCCATGATGGCCGCCGCCCGTCCCCCCTTTTCGAGGACAAGGGGCTCGCGCCGCGCGACGAGAACGACAAGGGCAACGCATATAGAAGCGGAGCGTGCCGCAATGAGGGGCCAGAAACCCGAATGCACGCCCGGACGCGAAAGAGCGACATAGAAAAGGCCGAAACCGAGGCCCGCCAGAAGCCCGTGGACCAAGGAGGATTTCGCCGCGCGGCCATCGGAGGCTGCAGCCCCGGAACTCGAGGAGAGGAGAATTATCGCGGGCACACAGAGGGCAATTCCGATCAGGGCCGGAAAGCCCGGGCGATCGCCAAGGGCGAAGCCCGCCACAAGGGGAATGATTGAGCCAACCGCGGCGGCCACTGGCGAGACAATCGCGACGATGCCGCGGGCGATGCCCCGATAAAGGGCGACGATGCCGAAGGCTCCGCAGAGTCCCCCTCCCAGGCCCCAGGCGAGATCGGCGCCCGTTGGCGGGCCGGCTCCCATGACGACCAGAGCCAAGGTTGCGGTCGCCAATCCGAAGGCTTGGGACACGACGAGAACACTGAGTACCTTGCTTTTACTGGCGGCATAGCCGCCCGAAAAATCCCCAAGGCCATAGAAAAGGGCCGATGTGATCGCGTAAATCAAAAACATGCTATTTCTCCATTTGCTGCGACAACCATGGGAATCGAATGGCTCAATCCGATGGCCGCGACCTTCAAGGTCGGCCGTCCCTTCCCGCTGCAACCCAAACTACCCGAATTTTCGATAGTAGTGAAATGAATCTTTCTTATGAAACATTAGTAGTGCTACTATTAGCCATGATCGATTATCGCCTGGTCGAGGCCTTGGCGGCGGTGCTTGAGTGTGGTGGCTTCGAGCGTGCCGCCGACAGGCTCGGCATCACCCAATCAGCAGTGTCACAACGAATCCATTCCCTCGAGGATGGAATCGGGCGGATACTCGTCCTTCGCGAGACTCCGCCCCGAGCCACCCCGGCGGGTGAGCGCCTGCTCCGCCACTATCGCCAGGTGGCGGCGCTTGAGGAGGATACGATCGCCGAACTTGGCCTGAGGACTCAGGCCGAATTTCGTCATGTCCCCATCGCCGTCAACGCCGACAGCCTGTCCGTGTGGCTTCTCGATGCCATCGCGCCCTTTTTGCGACAGTCCCGAATCACCCTCGAGATCCTGGTCGATGACCAGGATAAAACCATCAGATTCCTGAGGTCAGGCGCCGCCGTGGGCTGTCTGACCTCACAGTGCATAAAGGTGCAGGGCTTCACTGCCATGAAGATCGGAGCCCTGCGCTATCGACTTGCGGCTACGCCGGCATTTGTCCGACGATGGTTCGCCGCGGGCTTCGATCGGGTTTCGGCGGCGAGGGCGCCGATCATTCATTTTAACCGAGACGATAGGCTTCAAAACCGGGCACTCACCCAGGCCTTCGGAAGGCCCGAGGTGTCCCCACCCGCGCACTACATACCCTCGGCCGAAAAACTCGCTGAGGCCGTATTCATGGGCTTGGGCTATGCGATGATACCTGACCTCCAGGCCGCGCCCGAGATCAAGCGGGGGAGGCTGGTCGAGCTCGATCCCCGGGGCAGACTCGAGACGACACTCTATTGGTATCGGTGGAACCGTCCCTCCGGCCTCGTCGAAGAGTTTTCGGAAATCATCGTCAATGAGGGGAGGCGGATCCTGTCCATCTGACCAAGTAGTTGCAATTGGGCCGATCTTGCCCCGGTTGAGCCATCTCCACGCCATCAACAACGTGAAGAGCCCTCTCACCATCCCTCCGACGGGGACTATTCCCATTCGGACTATGAGCGTCGCAGACCTAGCTTTTTCCGGACAGAAGGCTGGTAAAGAGCTCCTGGATGAGATCGGCCGTGCCGCGCTTGTCCCACTTTTCCCAGTTCTGGATCATCGTGCCGTCGTCATTCTCCAGCCAGTCTTCGACGCCTTCGGGGTGGGGCCCGCAAAGCACGATTCGCCCCTTGCCCGAATCGACGGCGAAGGCCGCGACACTGCCCGTCGCATACCAGGCCAGAATCTCTGCATTGGGAAGGCCCTTTGCGAGTGCCCTCGGATCGAAGGCAGGGCCGTATTGATAGTAGATGCTGCGCATTTTGCCCTTGGGCCACTCCACCGTGATGATTTGGGGCTGGGAGTTTTTCGGATCGAAGGCGAAGGAAGCC
>JAJXVS010000248.1 GCA_021782015.1 bacterium
CTCGCAGTGAACATGGTCCGCGCTCGCCGTCATCTCTCGATCGCCGACCTGCTCCGGCCCGAGGGCGAGGCCCTGGTGAGCGCCACCGAATTCGACTGTGGCGACGAGGTCCAGGACGCGATCGACGCCCATATTGCGGACCTCCTCGTGCGTCTCGACGAGCTCGGCGAGGAGGGCGAGGAGACCCTCAGGCTCCGCGCCTTCGTGCGGAGGACCGAGGAGGGGGACATCGATTTCACCCCCCTCTCCGCCTTCTACGAATCCGACGAAAAGGTGAAGCGATCCTGGGAAAGGGATTCGGACAATGTCATCGCCCTCGTTTCGGGACTCCTTGAGCGCTTTCTTCCGCCTATCGAGGAGCTCTTCGCCGCGACCCAGGCGGAGCGGATGGCCGCCCTTCGCGGGCAGCCTTCGAAGGCCCCGGTGGCCGAGGTCGAGGCGGGTCCCCATCTCGACAATCAGGATGTCGAATACGAGGTGTCGAGGCTGCGGACGACCTTGACCAGGTTTTCAAGAACGAGCGTCTCGCTGCCGAGCCTATCTTGGGCGCGTTTTCTGGCCCTTCGCGCCCAGGCGGCCCAGGCGACGAAATACGAGGCCGACGGCGTCGGCATCGTCATCGAGGCGGCGGACAGTTTCTACCGGATAGGAGGCAAGCTCGCGGCCTTGCTCCGCACCCGTGAAGTTCCCGGCTCCCAGGCTCGTGAGGAGGGGATTCCCGGACTCGCGGGCAAGCCCTCCCTCGACGATTTGGCCCTCCGCAACCTCCTTTCGACCCTTGTCTCCGTCTCCTTTCTCGCGGCCCTTCGATTCCAGGAGCCCACGATCGGGGCGACGCTGAAGAACGAGAGGCAGGTGGAAGATCAGCGGAGGTCGGTCTTGGAGGAAATCGAGCGCATCGCCGATGCGCCGACCTTCCGCATGGCCAGGGCCAAGGCGAGCCCGGCCCCATCCGAAGAAAGTTAGCATCCCTGGGGGGAACTCCTGTGCCGGAGGCCGCGAAAGGCTTATCCTTTTAGTTAGTAATCGTTTTCTGGCAAATACTTGTGTATTTTCAAAGTTGAAATTAGAATATGCACACGGGCATATTGCAGCGCTCGATTTCGTCCCTTGTCAGCACCTCCGCGAGCCAATATCCGATCGTGACGATCACGGGCCCTCGGCAATCCGGAAAGACCACCCTCGCTAGAACCCTATTCCCCGATCTCCCCTACGTCAATTTCGAGCGCCCTGATCTGAGGGAGCGCTTCCAGGACGATCCGCGCGGTTTTCTCTCGAACCTCAAAGCCGGCGCGGTTTTCGACGAGGTGCAGCGCGTCCCCGAGCTCGCGTCCTGGCTACAGGTGATGGTGGATGAGGAGCCGGGAAACGGTAGATTCATCCTGACGGGCAGCGCCCAGTTCGAACTTCTGTCCACGTTGAGTCAGTCGCTTGCCGGCAGGACGGCGCTCCTGCGGCTATTGCCCTTTTCTCTGGAGGAACTCGGGTCCGCGGCGGCCGACGCCAGTATCGATTCTCTTTTGTTTCGAGGCTTCTATCCGCGCATCCACGACCAGGGCCTCGATCCGGCGCAGGCCTATGGCGATTATGTGCAAACCTATGTCGAAAGGGATGTGCGGCAATTCTCGGAGATCAGGCACCTGGCCACCTTTCAACGCTTCCTTCGCCTCTGCGCGGGTCGGGTCGGTCAACTTCTCAACCTCGAATCCCTCGGCGCCGATGCCGGCATATCCGGGGTCCAGGCGACATGTTTTGGACCAATTGGTTATAATCCCAAGAGCCCCCTCACGAAGGGCGTTTGCCAAAGCCAGAAGACGCCCATGCCCGAGATGACCACGGCGAGGATGTTGCCCCAGAGGCGCCCGACGAGGAGGGCGACGAGGGCGCCGGCGATCTGGGGGCTTCCGAGGCCGAGCTCGAGGCCCTTGCCGCCGGGCATGAGGACGGCGGGGACGATTATGGCCGAGAGCACGGCCGGGGGGACGAAGCGCAGGGTCCGGGAGACGAGGGCGGGAATCTGGAAGCGACCGGCCGCGGCGAACATCGCGTACCTGATTAGGAAGGTGATCGCGGCCATGCCTCCGATCAGGAGAAAGTCATTCATCGCAATTATTCCTTTCCCATCTCAGTCCCGCCCTTGGGCAGGCTCGGAAGCTCGACCAGGGTCGCGGCGATGATGCCGGCCAGGGCCGCGGCCAGGAGGCCGAGCTTGCTCGGGAGGGCGTAGGCGAGGATGGAGACGGCTCCGGCGACGAGGGCAGCCGTCGCCATGGGCAGCTGTTTGAGGTAGGGAGCCACGATGCCGATGAAGGCCACCGGCATGGCGAAGTCGAGGCCCCAAGAGGCGGCTCCCGGCAGGAAGTTGCCGAAGAGGGCGCCGGCCAGGCTGCAGAGCTGCCAATCCACGTACATCAAGGTGGCCGAACCGAAGTAATACTCCGAGAGTTCGGCCTCGGAAAGCCGCGGGTCTGGCGACTCGTCATCGAGCCGGAGGGCCATCACGGCGAAGCTTTCGTCGGTGAGCCAGAAGGCCGTCAGGGCCTTCTTCCATTCAGGCAGTCCTGTCATCCGGGGCGCGAGGGTGGCCCCGTAAAGGAGGTGGCGGAGATTGACGACAAGGGTCGTGAAGAGGATGACGGGAAGGCTTGCCCCGGCGGCGACGAGGCCGAGGGCGATAAATTGGGCCGAGCCGGCGAAAACGAAGAGGGACATTCCCGCGGTCGCGGCGACGGAGAAGCCATTGCCGACCGCGAGGGCGCCGAAGATGAGGCCGAAGGGGAGGGCTCCGAGGACGAGGGGGAGGCTGTCGCGCGCTCCCCGCCAAAAGAGAATTCCGGGCGTTCTCATGGAGGGCATGCTACAACGTCGAGGGCGGTCGTGCCATGCGCGTTCCCGGCGGCCTTGTGCAGGAGGCGGCCTTGTGCTGGAGGCGGCACAGTGCTTGAGGCGGCACAGTGCGGGAGGCGGCGAGGGCCGCCGGAACGATTCGACTTCACTTGGCCGCCGTTCGTCCCCGGTTGCTCCAGGTTGCCTGAGTTGCTCCGGGTTGCTCCGGGGCGCCCGGGCTCAGTAACTTGCCTGTCTGATCCGACATCGACGGGGGGCGCGGATGGATTCTAAAGACTTTCGCTCTGTGCTCGAGGCGCAGCGCGAGTATTTCAGGTCGGGGGCGACCTTGGGCTACGAGGCCAGGCGAAGGGCCCTCCTCGCGCTCTCGGATGGGCTTCGCGCCAACGAGGAGGCTCTCCTCGAGGCCCTCCGCCTCGACCTCCACAAGTCTCGCTTCGAGGCCTACTCGAACGAGCTCGCCACCCTCAATTCGGAGATCGCCCATTCCCTGGCCCACCTCAGGTCCTGGATGCGCCCGAGGAGGGTCCTGCCTGAGCTCCACCTCCTCCCCTCGCGGGGAGAGATCCGGCCACAGAGCCTCGGCTGCGCCCTCATCATCGCGCCCTGGAATTATCCGATCCAGCTCGCCCTCGCGCCCCTCGTGGCGGCCCTCGCGGCGGGCTGCACGGCCATCATCAAGCCCTCGGAGATTTCCCTCAACTCCGAGAAAATACTAGCTACGATGATCGGAAAGATCTTCGATCCGCGCCTCGTCGCAATCGTGACGGGGGGGCCTGAGGTTTCGACCGAGCTCCTCGGCCTCCCCTTCGACAAGTTCTTTTTCACCGGCAGCCCCGCGGTCGGAACAATTGTCATGAAGGCGGCCGCCGAGCGGCTGGCATCGGTCACCCTCGAACTGGGCGGAAAGAGTCCGGCCCTCGTGGACTCCACAGTGGATCTCCTCGCGGCCGCGCGGATGATCGCCTGGGGCAAGTTCAACAACGCCGGCCAGACCTGCGTGGCGCCCGATTACGTCCTCGTCGAGAAGTCGGTGAAGGCGCCCTTCCTTGAGGCCCTGCGCGCCGTCATCGTGGAGTTCTTCGGCGAGGAGCCCAAGTTGAGCCCCAATTTCGGGCGCATCATCAATCGTCGCCATTTCGATAGGATTAGTTCCTACCTTTCGCAGGGGCGGATCGTCGCGGGGGGCGAAAGGGACCCGGAGGCGCTCTACATCGCGCCAACCCTCCTCGACTGCGACGACTGGGATGCCCCCGTGATGACCGACGAGATCTTCGGACCCCTCCTGCCGGTGCTCGGCTATTCCTCGCCCGAGGAGGCGGTCGACCTTGTCGCGCGGCGGCCGAGGCCCCTTGCCCTGTACATCTTCTCGAACGACAGGCGGACGAGGGCCCTGTGGAGGGATTCCATTCCCTTCGGGGGAGGCGGCATCCATTCGACCGTCCTCCAATTCGCCTCGAGTCGCCTGCCCTTCGGCGGGATCGGGGGGAGCGGCTTGGGGAGCTACCACGGGAAGGCGGGTTTCGACGCCTTCACCCAGTACAAGAGCATCCTGATTCGAAGCCCACGCCTCGAGCCGGGTTTGTTCTACCCGCCCAAGACGATGCCCTTGGCATTGGTACGATTTATAACCGGGGGAGGGCATATGCGTCGGAAGCCCTGAGCCTCGCCCCTGAGCCTCGCGGCCTCCGGCCCCAGCGGCCCTCGCCCGGACCTCATGGGCTGTCGGCCGGGGCTTTCCAAAGCATCTCACCCTCCTTGAAGCGATAGGCGATCTTCTTTTCCTTTGCCAGATAACTCAGGAAGGATCTCGTGGTACTGCCGACGAGGGCGTAGGACCCGTAGCCGAGCTCGACGCCGAATCTTCCGCAAAGGTCTTTCAGCACTACTTCGAAATTGACTTCATCCCCCAGGATGTCGAGGATGCTTTCTTCAATTCTTTCGACGAGGCCGAGGTTGGCATCGGCCACGGCTCCAATATCCCTTTCGACATCGCCGTGACTCATCACGTAGTAGTCGGCCTCGGTGGCGCGGACTTTTCGGATCGAGTCCTTGTAGGCGGCGACGTCGTAGATAAAGGGTATCCGGTGCTTTTCCAGGACCTTCGGCCCGAACAGGGAATCGGCGACATAGAAGACCTTGTCATTCGTCATAATACCGATCATGTCGAGGAAATGGCCGGGAAGGGGGAAGAAATCGATGCCCTCGCTTGCCAGCGCGCCGTAGTCCTCGATGGGTTCGGTGACGCGAGATGGGGCGGCCCGGAAGAATTTGTTGTCCAATTCGGCGCCGGGCATGCCGCCCCAGAGGAGGCTCGCCTCGAGGCCGGGAGCCTCGATCAGGGGCTTTTCACCTTCGCTCGCGTAGATCTTGCAGCCCGTGGCTGTTTGGATGTACTCGTTCCCGCCGATGTGGTCGGCGTTCGAGTGGGTGCTGATGATGGCCCGGATGGCAAGACCCTTCTCTTCGCAGAGGCGGAGGATCTTCCGTCCGGCTTCCTTGTCGTTGCCGCTGTCGATCAGGTAGGCCTCCGCGCCCCGTGTGATGAGCCCGATATTGGTCGGGCCGGGGATGACGAAGGAGGATCCCGCGAGATTGACGAGTTCGGGCTTTGCCATGGCATGCGTTCCTTACCAGTCGAAAAGGAATTTCCTCACAAGAGGTATGATCTCGCCGAGGGCGCTTGTCTGGAGACGGCACTCGGGGAGGCTGTTGATGAAGAGGCCTCCGAAACGCTTCTTTACGATGCGGCTGTCGAGGATGACGACGGCGCCCCGGTCCTCGGAGTGCCGGATGAGTCGGCCGAAGCCCTGTTTCAGGCGGATGACGGCCTCGGGAAGGCTTATCTCCATGAAGGCGTTGCCGCCCCGCTTTTCACAGGCCTCGCTCCGCGCGAGTTGCACGGGGTCGGTGGGCACCCTGAAGGGCAACTTCGTGATAATTACGAGGGAAAGGGTTTCGCCGGGTGCGTCGACACCTTCCCAGAAGGAATCGGTGGC
>JAJXVS010000249.1 GCA_021782015.1 bacterium
TCCTCCGGCGAGTGCCCCGAGGCATAGAGGCCGCCCACGATGGCCCCCATGCTGGTGCCGAGTACCATGTCGATGGGGATGCCGAAGCTTTCAATTATTTCGATCACGCCGGCGTGGGCCATGCCGAGGGCGGCCCCGCCGGACAGGACGAGGGCCACCCGTGGACGAGGGCCGCCCGGGGAGGGATCAGTTGCGAAGGCCGCCCGGGCCGCGAGGATCAGGCAAAGGACGAAGAAAGCGACGGCCCGGGTCTTCATTTCATTCATGCGGGTCGGGCGCAACTTCGATGTCGGGGGCCACTTCGAAACCGAGCGTCGCGACGAGGCCCGGCGGCCCCTCGAAGCCAAGCGAGGCCTTGAGCTGGCCGGCGAGACTGCGCACGAGGGTCAGGCCCATCGATTGACAGGTGAATGGGTCGAGGCCCGGGGGAAAGCCCCCGCCCTCGTCCCGCACCTCCAGGGTGAAGACCTGTCCGGCCTTCGCGAAGGTGACCCTGATTGGTCCATGGCGGCCGTCCGCATAGGCGTATTTGATCGCGTTGAGCACGAGTTCATTCGCCACCAGCCCCAGCGGTACCGCGTGGTCGATGTCGAGCTTGCCGTGACCGGTGACGCTCTCGATTTCCGGATAGCCGTGTCCGTAGGCCAGTTCGGCGACGACCGCATCGATATATTCGCCGGCATCGATGGAGGAGAGGTCGTCCGAGGCGTAGAGCAACTCGTGAAGCTGGGCCATGGCCCTGATCCGCTCCTGCGTTTCGCGGAAAAGATGCCGGTCGGCCTCGTCGTGGAGGTCGTAGGTCGCGAGCTCGATGAGGCTGGACATGACCTGCATGTTGTTCTTGACGCGGTGGTGCACTTCCTTGAGAAGGACATTCTTGTCGGCCAGGGCCGCCTTCGTCCGTGATTCGCTCATTTCCAACTGGAGGACCTTGTCGCGGAGGTCGGCGGTGGCCAGAGCCACGCGACGGCGCAGGGTCCAGGCCAGGACGAGCAACAGGATGAAGGCCAGCAACACCACGGATCCGATACTAGCAATTAGTTTGAAATCCACCCACTCGTCGATGCGATGCCCCATCCAGCGTTCGTCGATCGAGGCGATCATGCGGGCGGGAATGGCCTCGAAGCCCAATTCAACGAGGGCCAGGGTGGAAGGGTGGCCCTTGAGCACGGCGCGGTGGAACTGGCCGCCTGAAAGTTCGAAGGCGATGCGGAAATCCTTTTCGATGCCGTACTTGTAGAGGAAATAGAGGGCCGGAGGCTTGTCGATGGTGAAGACCTTGACGTTCTGGGCGGCCGCGTCGCGGATGATCGCCTCATAGCTCGGGTAGGTCACGATGTCGCTCGCGCCCCCGGCCTTGAGCTGGTCGATCGCGGCATCGCCATCTTTGGCGGCGATCCTGAATCCGCGCAGGTCAGAAAGCCTGGAAATGCCCGAAATGCCGCGATGGATGAAGACGGGCACCGAAAGGGTCGCGTAGGCCCTGGTGAAATCGTAGATCCGTTCGCGCGGGGGCGTCTCGAAGACGGTATCCAGGACGTCGGCACCTCCCGCCTCGAAGGTGGCTATCGCGCGCGACCAGGGCATCGGCCGCACATCGGCCGGAACCCCCGTGATCGCCGACCAGGCCTTCCATTGATCCGGAACGATGCCTTCGGGTCGGCCCTCGGGATCGAGAAAGGAATACGGCGGATAGTTGTCGTCACAAACCACGACGAGACAGCCCGGCACAACCCTGCCGTAGGGCGAGCCGCCGGGCAAGGTAAAAGCCGCCGTCTTGCTTGACCCACCCGAACAGGCGAGGAGAAGGAGGGAGGCGCCGAGGGCGACAACGAAGGGAGGGACAAGGGTGGCCTGATTCTTCGCTGTCTGATGCCTGGCGACCCGGCGCGGCGACGACATGACTCAATGATAGGGCGAGCGAGGGGCATTCTCAAGTTCAATCGCGGGCGCAGGTGGCGAGTTTCGCGGGGCCTGGGCCCCTCGCGCCGCCTGCATTTCTCGCGCTGACTGCTCCACGAGTCCCCCGGTCAGCTCTTGGGCGGCGCGTTTTTCTCAAGGAAATGGAACAGGGCGGCCTTGTTCCAATGATAGACGATGGTGCGGGGGACGGCCCAATGATCGAGGGCTGGGTCGGCCGGATCGACGAAAACGAATTTCTCGTTCGCGAGAAAGGCCCACTCATATCCTTCCTTGTGGACGAGGTCATGGGCCTCCGGACCTACGACGCCGTAGGGATAGGCGAAGAAGGTCGGGCGGCTGCCCAGGATGTACTGGAGGAGGTCGGCGGGCTTTGTCACTTCCATGGTCACCGTTTTCCGGTCATGCCGCCATGCGAGGGCCGACATCGGCATGTGATGATAGCCATGGGAGCCGACGACGAATCCTTGTTTCACGAGGGTGACGAGCTGTTCCCGCGTGAGGAAATGCGATTCATGCCCGATGACGGCGGGATAGATGAAGAGCTCCGTCGGGACGGCCTTCGGCAGCAGCACCGACTCGGCGGCCTTCCACACCGAGTGGTTGCCGTCGTCGATGGTGATCGCGATGTTGTCGTTCCCCTCGATGGCGCCCGACATCGCATCCTCGAGGGGAACCAACTTGTAGCCAAGGGCGCGCATCCGGTCGAGCTGGGCGCCGAAATCTTCGGGCGTCCAGTCGAGCGAGGAGGATGTGCCGAGAAAACTGTGGTAATCGAGGATGAGGACCTTGCCCGCGGCGGCGACGTTTTGAAGTGAAAGGAGGGCCGCAAACAGCAATGGAAATGCAAGAGACGACTTTGAACGCATGGGCCGGCATCCTAGCCGAGGAGTTCAGACTTGTACAAGATAGCGGCTCTGGCGCATCGCGAAGGACCATGCGTTGATTGACGATCCGCGGGCCGGACACTAGGCTGAATTCCAGAGGCAGGCCCGTGTATGGAAATCGACATCGCCCTCGACTCCTACGACGATCTGTTCTCGGATTTCGACATCAGGGGCTATGGCGAAAGGGCCTTGTCGAAGGACCTCCTGGACGAGCTTCACATCCGGCTCCGGCGCTTCGGCGCGAAGTCCGGCCAGGAAATCGTCTTTCTGGTGCCGGGAAGCCTCCGCAACGTGTACGATGAGGAACTCATAAACATGCGCCTGAGATCCTTTTTCGAGGAGCGGCACGACTATCACCTCCGCGAAGACAAGACGGCCAAACTCAAGTCCCTGCTTTTCGTGACCGCCGGGCTGGCACTCTCCGTCGCCGCGAATATCATAGTTGAACATTTTACCTTTCTGCCGATCTTCAACGACTTCGTGCTGATCCCCTCCTGGTTCTTCGTCTGGACGGGTTTCGATATGCTGATCACCAATCGGAGGGAAATCACCGTGAAAAAGCGCTATTACGCCACCCTTGCGAGCTGCCGGACTTCTTTCAGGGACATCGAGATCTACGCCGGCGCAAACGAGGGAGGGCCGGCCCCGGGCGGCGGCGCAGGTGGTCCCGGCGGCGGCGCACCTGCCCCGGGTGGTGACGCTGGCGGCAGGGTCGCCCGGGCACGGGCCGGCGAAGGAGCCTGAGATGGCAACCTTTTTCGTATTTCTCCGCGGCGTCAACGTCGGAGGCGTCGTCCTCAAGATGGAGGACCTGCGAAAGCTCCTCGAGTACATTGGCTTCACGAAGGTCAGGACCTACATCCAGAGCGGCAACGCGATATTCGAGAGCGGAGAAGCCAACAAACGCCGGATGGAGGCGGAGATCGCCTTCGAGACAAAGGCGGTGGTGGGCAGGGACATACCCGTTTTCGTGCTGTCGCGGGAGGAGCTCGGCGCCATCGTCGCTGAACACCCCCTCGCGATTCTCGGTTCCGAGGACAAGCTTTACGTCACCCTCCTCTCCCAGGAGCCCGAGGCGGAGGACAGGGAAAATCTGATGGGCACCATGAACGACGTCGATCGGCATGCGATGGGGAAAAGGGTTGTGTACTCATATTATGGCGAAGGCTATGGAAACTCGAAGCGCTCCAACAATTTCATCGAAAAAATGCTCAAGGTGAACGCGACGACGCGGAACTGGGCGACCATGACCAAATTGTATGAATTAGGAACAAACGCGAAAGGTTGAGCGATCCGGGACGGCGCCGCTGAGGCCGAGCGCGGAGGCTGCGGAGGCCGCGGCGGAGGCCAGGACGGCGAGGTCCCCCGGTCGCTGGAGCGGTCCTCGAGCCGCAGCGGTCCTCACGCTCGGCCGCGGCTTTCGGTCAGCGCGCCGCCTTCTCGAGTTCCTCTATATCGAACTTTTTCATCGCGAGAAAGGCCTTCGTCACCCTGGAGCGTTTGGCCTCGTCGGCGGCGCCCATGAGCCGTCCCAGGGCCGTCGGGACAATCTGCCATGAAAGGCCGAAACGATCCTTGAGCCAGCCGCACTGCTCCGACTCAGGGACCGCGCTCAGGGCATTCCAATAGTGATCGATCTCGTCCTGGGTCTCGCAGGACACCATGAATGAAATCGCTTCCGTAAAGGTGAAGCCATGCTCGTAGGCGCTGTCCATGGCGGCAAAGGCCTGGCCCGAGAGGGCGAAAGCGGCATGCTTGACTAGTTCAGGCGCGTTGGGCTCCATTCCAGGCCCATATCGATCGATGGCCCCCACCGAGGATTCGTCGAAGAGGGAGGCGTAAAATCGGATCGCCTCCTCCGCGCGTCCGCAATTCTGCCCGGTGAACATCAGAGTTGGTGTGATCTTCTGCGGCGCCTTCAGATCGCCCATGGCCATGAGCTGCCACGAGAGCCCGAAACGATCGATCACCCAGGCATAGTGCCCGCTGAAGGGATAGGCCCCGAGGGGCATCAACTCCGAGCCGCCGGCGCTGAGAGCCTTCCAATAGCGGTCTACCTCCTCATGACTCTCGCAAGCCACCAGAAAGGATATGGCAGGGGTGAATTTGAAAATCGGCCCCGCCGAGATAGCCTGGAAAGCCGAACCTGCCAATTCGAAGGAAAGCAGGTCGACATCGCCTGAGGGAGTGTCCCCAAGCCTCGCCTCGCTTGTTATCCGCGAATCGGGAAAGAGACTCACGTAGAACCGCGCCGCCTCGGCGGCCTCGCGATCGAACCAGAGATGGGTGGTGATGATGGGCACGGGAACCTCCGGAGAGGATCAAAATACTGGGCCGCTGCGGATTGGGAAAGGGATTACCACCAACTCTATGGACTGACCGAAGAGGACATCGCGATACCGACAGGTGGCGGTCTCCAGCAAGCGATAGGCGATCGGGGCGGCGTTTCCGCGATCCGCTGCCTGGCCGCCCGACAACCATCGCATATCGAAGTGTCGGTGTGCCTATCGGAAGGCTCGCTCGACGAGAATCCTTGGAAATACGAGCTGGGTATCGAGCAGGAACCCCGAGGGAAACACAAGGCAAAGCTGCGTTTCGAGCGCGTCACGAGGGGAACAGCGAGCGTTCTTTCCCGTCCCGATTCCCAAGACAAGGCTGACGAAGAGCGACTCTGCCAGACGGCGCTCGAACAGACCATGTTCAACAAGGCCTGGATGAGATCTTGATGCTGGTCCCGGACAAGGAGGGTACTTCGGTGTTGCCCTGCCCGGAACTCAAGGATGCCCAAGAGCTTCTGAAGGCCGGTTTCTCCCCTTCCGAGATCGCCTTCCCGAGCATCAAACCTGAAGGCATCGACCACCTCCAGCTCGAATTCTGATCGGAGCCATCTCGTGTCTTCGATTCGCCGCAATATTCCCAACTATAATCGTGCTGCGGAACATGTGCCCTTCTTTGTGCTCACCGACCTCGACACAGCAGCCTGTCCACGAGAGTTGATTTCCGATTGGCTGCCTCAAGGACAAGCT
>JAJXVS010000011.1 GCA_021782015.1 bacterium
CCGATCTCGGATCCTTGAGATTGCAGATCTGGCGGGCACCGAAGGCGCAGGCTTCCACGCAGGCCGGTTTGAGACCCTGGGAAATCCTGTGATAACAGAAGGTGCATTTTTCCGCGGTGTGGTAGACGGGATGGAAGAAGCGCGCCCCGTAGGGACAGGCCATGACGCAGTACCCGCAGCCGATGCACCAGGTCCGGTCGACGAGGGTCACGCCGTCAGGTGTCTGGTAGGTGGCACCGACGGGACAGGCCTGCACGCAGGCGGGATCCTGGCATTGGTTGCAGAGCTTGGGCACGAAAAAGCCCTTTTGGACATCGCCGATGGCGATGGCCTGGGTCTTGCCCTCGCCCAGGTCGATGGCGCCCGACTTGAATCCATCGCGGTCGGCCATCGGGGAATCGGCGTAGCGCTTGCCGTCCTTGGTTTCGACATAGCGCTCGACCCAGGTCCTCGAGGCGGTCGTATCGAAGGGGACTTCGTTTTCGAGCTTGCAGGCCTTTACGCAGAAACCGCAACCCGTGCATTTGGTGGTATCGACGAGGAAGGCCCAGCGCACAGGCGAGGAATCGGCCTTGATCTGTGCCATGAGCTTTTTGGGCTCGAGAAAGGAGAAGGCGGAGAGCGGCAAGGCGAGGGCAGCCGCGCCGCCGGCCATTTTCTGGAGGAATTCTTTTCTGGTCATCGGCTACCTCCTAAAAACTGGGGCTGTGCGGGTTGTGGCAATCGACGCAGGCATTGCCGGGGTTATGATTGTCCGGATCGACAGTCAGCATTTTTTCGCGCCCGCTCGAGGGATAGGCGAGATTGGCGTTGTGGCAGCGCAGGCACAATTCCCTGCTTCTGTCGATCACCAGCTTGTCGATCTTGTCCGGATGAATGCCGATCGGCTTTCCGTCGGGACCCGACTGGACGGCCGGCCCATGGCAGTTTTCGCACTGGATGTTCTTGTGCTTGGACGCCATGATCAAGTTGTAATTGTCCTGATGACAGGCCGAACAATAATCCGAGCCCTGATATTTGACTTCGACCTTTTTCCAGTCCTGCTCATTCCCGACTCGATGCCAACTGAAACGATAGCCCCTCGGTCCGACTCCGAAATCCTTGGGCACGATGAATACTCGAGCCACGAGGATGACGCCGACGATCGCGAGGACAACCAGGATGGGTCTCCACACGACATTCTTCATCTCGAATCACCTCCCCTACTAGCACAGGCATGAGAATGCGGAAGCTTTGACCTCATCCGCGTCACGATGGAAAAAGGACAAATTGTTGCAGATCTTCTACAGATAATCCGCGATGTTTCGATCGAAAGCAGTCTACCGTGCTTGCGAAAATCCGCAAGTGGAAAAAATCAGGCGAGTTTGGCCGGCACCGTGATGGAAGGCCGGCGCCTGGCTCTTTCCGTGGCATTCAGGACAAGTATCGAGAGCTCGTAGAGACCGTACATGGGAATGGCGAGGAGAACCTGGGAAAGGACGTCGGGTGGGCTGATGATGGCCGCAACGATGAGGATCACGAGGACCGCGTAGCGGCGCCCCTTCCTCAGGAAGGCGGCGGAAATCAGGCCGAGGGCGCCCAGGGCGGCGCACAGGAGGGGCAGCTCGAAGGCCGCGCCGAACGAGACGCCGAGGGAGACGATGAAAGAAAAATAATCGTTGATCGAGTAAAGGGCGTTCACCCCGGGCATCGAATAGGACAGAAAGAATCGCAGGGTCATCGGCAATACGACCACATAGGCGAAGGTCGCCCCCACCATGAAAAGAAACCCTCCCGCCACCAGGGCGAGCAAGAGCCCCTTCCTCGAAGTCCTGGCGAGAGCCGGGTTGACGAAGGCCCAGGCCTGGTAGATGAGGACGGGCAGCGAGATGATGAGACCGAGGGCGAAGGAGATGCGAGTATAGGAAATGAAGAGTTCGGCCGGGGCCGTGTAGATGAATTGGATGCGCGATGCAGGCCGCATCAAGAAGGCGGCGAGGGCGGGCGCGAAGGGGAAGGCGGCGAAGCCCGCGACCACGAAGGCCACGGCTGAAATGAGAAGCCGCTTTCTGAGTTCCCCGAGGTGCTCGAAAAATGACATCATCCCCGCTGCGGAGCCAAGGGGAGCCGCGGGGCCCGCATCGCGATCTGAGACGCTCACGCCTTTTCTTTTTCCGCCTGTCCGGCTACGGCCCCGAGGGCTTCCTTGTTCTGGACCTCCGCCACCCCCTCCTGTCGAGGCGGTACGGCTGCCATCGGCGCAGGGGCTGTGGCTGCGGCCGCCATTGGCGCCGAGGTCGGAGCGGATGCCGGGGCCGAAGTCGGAGCGGATGTCGGCGTCGAGGCTCGCGCCGCGGCGCCGGAGATTTCATCGCCCAGCTTTTCGCTGCTCTTGCGGAAATTCCGCACCGCTTCACCGAGCACCTTGCCGAGCTCGGGGAGCTTGGCCGGGCCAAAAATGATAAGGGCTATGGCGAGTATCAGGACTAGCTCGCCGACTCCGATTCTACCAAACATGGAACCTCCTCGCGGTGGAGTCGGCCTATCGGAAGGTGGCGGCTCTCCAGCGCTCTGTTCGCATACCCTACCCTTTGCACTTCTCTATGTAAAGACATTAAGAAATACATGCACTATCGAAAACCTGAAATTTCGGGCGGATGCCATCATGAAATTGATAGTATAACATTCGGACAGGGCAAAGGTTTCAGCTAAGAGTCAAGGAAACGCTATATTGTATTGGGTATATATCAATCGATAAAAAATGCTTGCAATCATTCGCTTAAAACATATATAGTGAGGTTACTTTAATTTAGGAGCGGCTCATCATGTGTACAGCAGAACCGGAGACGAAGGGGCATCCCCCGTTTTCGCGGATACTCCAGAAGATTTTGATGCTCGCGCTGCTTTTTGGATTCGGGGTGACGGGCCTTTGGGCCCTCTCCCGCGAGGCCGATACCTGCATGGCCTGTCATTCGGACGCTTCCATAGCGCCAGTCGTCGATATTTCGAAAATGGACGCCTCCGTCCATTCTTCCTTTGACTGCACGACCTGCCATCCAGGTGCCTCTTCCCAGCCCCACGACAAGGCGACCATCAAGGCCGATTGCTCGACCTGCCATGCCGACCAGCAAGCTTCCTACGCCAAGGGAATCCATGGAATCCAGGCGGCCAAGGGGGACAAGACCGCGGCCACCTGCGTGAGTTGCCACGGCGACGGTCACGCCATCCTCTCCGTAAAGGACTCCAACTCACCCGTCTATCACGCGAATTTGCCGTCGACCTGCGGCCGCTGCCACTCGAAGGGCAAGCTGCCCCTCTCCGCCGACAAAAATGTTAACAATGCTTTCGATCTCTATACCGATTCCATCCACGGCAAGGCGACGATGAAGAGCGGCCTGGCGGTTTCCGCCAATTGCTCTGACTGCCATGGCTATCACGATATCTTGCCGAAGTCGGATCCGGCCTCGCCCATCAACAGGGCCAACGTCCCCCAGACCTGCGGCAAGTGCCACATCGACGTGCTTCGCGACTGGAGCAATTCGAGCCATGCCGACGCCTTCAGGGCCGGAAACCCCAAGTCGCCCGTCTGCACCGATTGCCACGTCGCCCACACGGTCAACCGGGTCGACAGTCCCAAGGCGGTCAATGCCCTGATGAATGCCTGTTCAAGCTGCCATAAGCCGGAGTTCGGCACCTATCGCGACAGTTTCCACGGGGAAGTCACGGAAATAGGGAGCACTCGAACGGCCACCTGCTCCAGTTGCCACGGTGCCCACCTGGTATTGCCTTCGGTCGATCCGCGCTCGCCGACCTCCCCGCAGAACCTCGTCGTCACCTGCCAAAAATGCCATCCCGGCGCGACGACCTCCTTCACGGATTATCGTCCCCACGCCGAGCCCCAGGACGCGCGGCAATACCCCCAGCTCCACGCCATCTGGCTTTTCATGACGATCTTGCTCATCGGCGTGTTCTCGTTCTTCGGTTTGCACACGCTGCTCTGGCTCATCCACTCGCTTCGAACCGGCGCCCACAGGAAAAACAAGGAGGGACGCGATGCCCGCTGATTCCGCGCGGTACTACCAGCGCTTCAGGCTTTATCACCGGATCCTGCATGTCATGGTGATTGTGAGCTTTCTCGGTCTCGCCCTGACGGGCATGAGCCTCAAATTCGCCGAAACGAGCTGGGGCCCCGCGCTCTCATGGCTCCTAGGCGGCCCCTTCGCCTGCAGAATTCTGCACAGGGTCTTCGCCGTCGTCACCTTCCTCTACTTCGGCCTCCACCTGGTCTGGATACTCCGAACAATGCTCAAGAAGGGCTTTTCGAGGACCTTCTGGGGACCCGAGTCGATGATGCCCCAACCCAAGGACATCGTGCAGATGTTCCAGAACGTGAAGCATTTCCTGGGCCTGGGGCCCGCGCCCAAATTCGATCGTTATACCTATTGGGAAAAGTTCGACTATTTCGCGGTATTCTGGGGCGTCGTCATCATCGGGTCGACGGGACTGGTCCTCTGGTTCCCCATGCTCTTCGCGAAGCTCCTCCCGGGGATCTGGATCAACGCGGCGATTATCGTGCACAGCGACGAGGCCCTCTTGGCCGTTGGTTTCATCTTCACCATCCATTTCTTCAACACGCACTTGCGCCCCGAAAAATTCCCGATGGATAAAGTTATCTTCACGGGGCGCGTCACCGAGGATGAACTCAAGGATGAGCGGCCCGCCGAATACGAGCGCCTCGTTGCAGAGGGTGGGCTCGAGAAGATCGAGACGGGGGAGGCCAAGCACTGGGTCTACACCCTCGCCAAGGTGGGAGGCTTTACCGCCGTCGGCATCGGGCTTGTGATGGATCTACTCATCATTGGCTCGCTCATCTTCAGGTAAGACGACCTTCCCTTGGATGGCCGCCGGCAGGATTGTATCTGGAATTATCCAGATCCTTCCGCCGGCGGTTCTATTATATAGAATATTTTCTATCATGCGACGAATGGATTGGCAGAATCGCAAAGTCCAGCTATTCTGACGCCCCGTTGTCTGGCGGGTTACCACTCCATGAGGATTGCAAGTTGAACGTGCTTTTCAAGTTTTTCAGATCGGTGCGACTTGCCGTCGTATTGATCGCGGTCATCATCGTCTTCGCTTTGCTGTCGACCTTGATCCCCCAGGGCAAGTCGCCCGCCGAACTCACCAATGCGTATGGCGGCTTCCTCGGCTCCCTGATATCCTTCACGGGCCTCGGAACCTACACGAGTTCGCTCGTCTTCTATGTCTCGATCGGGATGTTCATCCTCAATCTGAGCGTCTGCTCGATCGACCGCTTCCTCAAGCGGCTCAAGAGCAAGGCAGCGAAGCATTTCGGCCCCGATATCATCCATCTCAGCCTCCTTGTGCTCGCCGTCGGCGCCATCATCACCTCCACGGTGCGGCGCGAGCAGGACTTTACGATGGCGGCCGGCGACGCCGTGAATCTTCCCGGCGGCTACACCATGCACCTCACGAACTTCGAGTTCCTCCAATATCCCGATGGGAGGCCCAAGGCCTGGATCTCCACCGTCGATGTCAAACAGGGTGACCGAACGGTGAGACAGGGCTACCGGATCGAGGTCAACCATCCTCTCTCCCTCGGCTTGCTCAAGGTGTACCAGATGAATTATTCGTCCGAGGCCTCCGTCGAGTTCGTCGATCCCTCGGGGGCGACCTCGGTGATGAAGGTGGGCGAGGGCTTCACCATGGGCACGGACGAACTCCTTCTCGTCGGTGCCCGGCAGGCCGGTCCGGCTCAGGGCTGGATCGCCCAATTCCGCCAGTACCGCGGGAACAACGCGATCGCCTCGATGGAGTTCGGCCAAGGTGAAAAAATAGGACAGTATACTGTGCAATCGATCACGGCCCGTCAACTCACCGGGCTTCGCGCGGCCGTCGATCCCGGTTTCATACCCGTGCTCATCGCCCTCACCTTGATGGCCATCGGGCTGACCATGACCAGCATCCACAAGAGCAAAGGAGTCGATTAATGGCATTCAACGAAGTCCTGGCCGTCATTGGCCTCGCACTCATCGCACTATCCGCAGTGCCCCAGATCATATTCTTCTTCCGCAAGGACGGGGCCGCCGATCCGGTTTCGCACTGGATCCTCCTGGCCGCTGGGCTTGCCCTCTTCGGCACGATCGTGGCGCGCAGCATCGAGATCGATTTTCCCGCGGTCACGAATACCTACGAGGCTGTTATCTTTTTTTCAGCCTCCCTCTGCATCGTGATGGCCGTGCTAAGACTCATCTCGAAGAAGAGCACCGGGGCCTTGCGCTGGAGCATTTTCGGCGGGACGGTGATCGCTCTCGCCCTCGTCATGCTCACTTCCTCGCCGATCGTTGGAAAGGACATAGCCCCGCCCATCCCCGCTCTCCATTCCTACTGGCTCGTCCTCCATGTGTCGATGGCCTTCATAGGTGAATCTTTCTTCGCCGTCTCGATGGTAACGGCCATCGTGTACCTCCTCACCAAGGAGGACGAACGCAAGCGGACCCTCGATCGAATCATGTATACGACGGTAATGATCGGCTATCCGATCTACACGGCCGGTGCCCTGATTTTCGGGGCGATCTGGGCCGAATATGCATGGGGTGTCTACTGGAGCTGGGACCCGAAGGAAACCTGGGCCCTCATCACCTGGCTTGTGTATACGGCCTTTCTCCATACAAGGTTCGTGATGAAGGTGAGGGGCCGGGTGTCGGCCATCCTCTCCATCACGGGTTTCTTCTTTACGATTTTCACCTTCGTGGGCGTCAACTATCTTCTGGCTGGCCTGCACAGCTACGCGAAATAAGATCATATAACGTTGAGCGGTTGGCCGGCGGCCCCGGCCGCCGCACGCCGCGCCAGGCCGTCGTGCCACCGGCCGCCACGACACCGGCTAACGCGGCCCCGGCCGCCGCACCTCGCGCTCGCCGGCTCCATCTCGCGCCCGGCCACCCTGTACCATCACGACCTGGGCGCAAGAGCCTGTCCCGGCTTGACAAATATCCTTACATGCTAGATGTTATCTATACAGACTTATCAAATGCCGCATGGCAGGAGGTTCTTCATGAAAACCGGGAAGCCGATAATTATCGCGTTGCTCGCGATTGCGGGGCTCTTTTTCGCCAGCCTTTCCGCCACGGCTGCCGGCATCGTTCCCCCCCTGCCCGGCATCAATGCTCCGGACACCCAGCCCAAGGGCTGCGTCGATTGCCATATCAAGACAGCATCCAGGGATTTCAGGCTGACGGTCGTTCTCGCCTCGATCAAGGGCGGACATCCCGACGTCGACAAGCTCGTCAAGAACGTGCCGATGGATTGTCTCAAGTGCCACTATGCCAGCCAGATGGCGCCTGTGCTCGGATCGATGGTGCATCGCAATCATTATCAGAATCAGAAAGACAATGATTTCCTCATCAACGACAGGGGTTCCTGCCTGAGCTGCCACACGGTCGACACCCAGTCCGGCAAGATCGGGATAAAGAACGCGCCCGCAAACTGGTAAGGACCGGTACTATTCCGATTATCGAATCATCACGAACCTGAGCAGGCCCGACCGATGGTCGGGCCTGTTTTGCATGAGAGGCGCGGCGGTGGTCAGCCCTCGCATCGCGTCATTCGCTCCCGAAGCATCTTGACGAGGCTCGACAAAGCTCGTCACACTCTCACTGTTGAGTACTACCTGTAAGGAGGCTTTTATGATCATGAGAAGAAGCTTTTTCGCCTTTGCCTTTGTGGCAATCGCGGCGTTCGTACTGCCTTTGACCGTCGCTGCCCAGGGCGTGCCCAAGGGTTGCGTGAGCTGTCACACGGGCGATCGAGTGGTCCCCAAAATGCTCGCCAAGATCCCGGGGCATCCGAATGTCGCGAACCTGATCAAGTCGGTGCCCGATGGTTGCCTCATGTGCCATAAGGCCGGAGCGCCCAAGGCTCCGACCCTCATGAAGGCCATTCACACGGTCCACCATATCCCGCTCGCGACCGCGAGCACCACGGCGGCCGACGTCAAGGGTTCGTGCCTTAATTGCCACATCGTCACCGATTCCACCATCTCCATCAAAAAGGCTCCCCGCAACTGGTAAGGGCCTCCGCGATCTAGAGAAATTCGAAGCCCTGCCTCCCTGGCAGGGTTTTTTTTCGGCGCCCGACATTTCCGGCAGCGGATGTTGCGGACCGTCCTTATCGATATTTTCAAGGCGAATTACATTGACGGTTGCGGGAAAATTCCGCATAATCCGCATCATCAAATTAGGAGGTGCAGCATGAAGAACATCAGGACTATGGCGATCTTCGCGAGCGTCGCCATCTTGGCCTTGGCCAGCCCCTTGGCTATTTTCGCCGCCGACACGCCGCCCGCGGCCTACCTGCCGGGGCTTCTCCAGGCGGACCAGACGCCGAACGGCTGTGTCAGCTGCCACGCGAAACACGGAGACAAGGACTATACGCTTCCCGCGGAACTGAAGCGCGTCAAGGGCCACCCCGACATCTCCAAGATGGTCAAGGAAGTGCCGACCGATTGCGAAAAGTGCCATACCGGGAAGGGCAAGATTCCGGCGCTCGCTTCCGTCGTACACAAGGTCCACTTCGGGCCCACCGCGGAGAATACGGCCACCAACCATTTCGTCACGGGCTATAGCGGCTCCTGCCTCAATTGCCACAAACTCGATCTCGGCACCGGCGCCATGACCGTCAAGACGGGACCCGCCAACTGGTAATTTCGGCTAACTTCACTGGAAACCCGGCCGCGGCGCCGGGTTTTTTATCGGCTTTTCAGCCGCAGTGGCCCTGATTCTTCTTTCTGGCACCAATGTGAGAGCGGGGTCGAAGTCCGGGTAAACCGGTTTATTGTTGACTCCAAGGGGTCCTGCGACTAAGCTGGTGAGAATAGCCCTCTCACGAGCGGCCAATCCAGCTCCGAGGTGGATCACATGAAGATCCTTTCCCACACCGTCAAGCCCAAGATCCCCCAAGCGCTCGCGGCCCTTGAGGAAATCGCCCACAATCTGTGGCTGTCCTGGAATTTCGAAGCGGTTCAGCTCTATATCAGGCTCGATTACGATGTCTGGATGAACTGCCAGCAGAACCCCGCAAAGATGCTCGGCATGGTTCCCCAGGAGCGCTTCGACGAGGTGGCCAAGGACGATTCCTACCTCGCGGCCCTCAAGGAAGTGGTGGCCAAGTTCGAGCGCTACAAGAAAGGCGAGCCCTGGTATCGCGGCAGCATGAAGGATGTGATCGCCTATTTCTCGATGGAATACGGCATCGACGTCTCCTTGCCCACCTATTCCGGTGGCCTCGGCATCCTCTCCGGCGATCACATGAAGACCGCCAGCGATATGGGATTGCCGCTCGTCGGCATCGGACTTCTGTACCGGCAGGGCTATTTCAAGCAGTACCTGAATCCGGACGGGTTCCAGCAGGAATCCTATCCCGAAAACGACTGGTACAACATGCCCGTGCATCGCTGCCTGGATGCGAAGGGCGAGCCCGTCAAAATCGCGGTGGACATGGCGGGACGCCATGTGGTGGCCCAGATCTGGCGCGTTGCCGTGGGACGGAGCGATCTCTACCTGCTCGACACCAACATCGCGGAAAACGGGCCAGAGGAACGACCCATCACCGCGGCCCTCTACGGAGGCGACAAGGAAACGCGGATTCGGCAGGAAATCCTTCTCGGCATCGGGGGCATTCGGGCCCTGCGCGCCCTCGGCATCAATCCGGCCGTCACTCACATGAACGAGGGGCACTCGGCCTTTCTTTCGCTGGAGCGCGTCAGGGAGCACATGGAAGAGCGGGGCTTCAGCTTCGCCGAGGCGGCCGAGGCGGTACGGCCGACCAACATTTTCACCACCCATACGCCGGTGCCGGCCGGAAACGAGCGTTTCGGCATCGATCTCATGGAGAAGTACTTCGGGGAAATATCCTCACATTTGGGCATTTCATGGGGCGATTTCCTCGCGTTGGGACGCGAGCGCCCCGAGGACATGGCCGAGCCCTTCTGCATGACCGTCCTCGCCCTCAAGCTCACCGCCTACAACAACGGGGTTTCCGAGCTGCATGGAGAAGTCTCCCGGGACATGTGGAAGAACATCTGGCCGGGTGTGCCTCTTCCCGAAGTGCCGATCTCCTTCATCACGAACGGCGTCCATCCCCGCACGTGGGTATCCAACAACATGCTCGAGCTCCTCGATCGCTATTTCGGGCCGCGCTTCTATGACGAGCCGGCCGATCTGGCGATGTGGGGCCGGATGAGCCGGATCTCCGACGAGGAACTGTGGCGGACGCACGAGCGTCGCCGCGAGCGCCTCGTCGTCTTCGGCCGCGATCGCATCAAGAAGGCGGCCCGGCGCGCGGGGGCCGGCGAGGGAGCGATGGTGCGCGCCGAGGATGCGCTATCGCCCTCGGCCCTCACCCTCTCCTTCGCGCGACGCTTCGCCACGTACAAGCGCGGCAACCTCCTTCTCCGCGACCCGGATCGGCTCTTGCGGCTCCTGTCCGACCGCGACCGACCCCTCCAGATCATCTTCGCGGGCAAGGCGCATCCGCACGACATCCCCGGAAAGGCCATAATCAAGGAATTGGTACATTTTTCTAGGAAAGAGGAGGTGATGAGCCGCATCGTCTTCATCGAGGATTACGACATGACGATGTCGCGCTATCTCACCTCGGGTTCCGACGTCTGGCTCAACACCCCGAGACGCCCATTGGAGGCCTCGGGAACGAGCGGCATGAAGGCCGGCATGAACGGAGTGCTCAATTGCTCGGTTCTCGACGGCTGGTGGGCCGAGGCCTTCCGCGATCATGGTCCGGCCATCGGCTGGGCCATCGGTTCGGGCGAGATCTACGCCGACGAGGAACTCCAGGACCAGATCGAGAGCGAGGCCCTCTACGATCTGCTCGAGAGGGAGATCGTGCCGCTCTTCTATCAGCGAGGCCGGGACGGCCTTCCACGCGAGTGGATCAGGCGGATGAAATCGTCGATGGAATTCGTCGGAGCTGAGTATTCTTCGCACCGGATGGTCAAAGAGTATTCGGAGCGCTTCTATTTCCCGGCCCTCGAAAACTATCGCAGGCTGGAGAAGGAGAATTTCGCCGGCGCGAAGGGGCTCGCCGCCTATCTCGCCAAGGCTCGGGCGGCCTGGGGCAAGATCGGCGTGCCTGAACTACGAAGCGATGCGAAGCCCGTGATGTCGAGCGGCGACAGCGTCACCGTAGTGGCGCGGGTCGATCTGGCCGACCTGTCGTCGGATGAAGTCCTCGTCGAGCTTTTTTACGGGCCCCTTTCGAGCCAGGGCGAGATAGGGAGCGCCGCTCGCAAGCCAATGGTCGCGCTGGGCAGCGGGGGCGGTTCCTGCGAATTCTCGGTCACCGTTCCCTGCGACCAGACGGGACAGTTGGGCTATGCGGTGCGCGTCTTGCCGAGGCATCCTGCCCTTGTCCAGGCCTTCGTGCCCGCCCTGATACGCTGGGGTTGATCGAGGGCTGCCGGGGCGGCACGGGCGCAACCTTGGGCGGCCCGGGCGAGTCGAACAGGCTGTCACGCCCCCGCATCTACGCGGTAAAAATAGAAAAGGACAGGAGAGTGATTCCATGGCCGGAACCTCATTCGCGGCGCAAGTGCTCATCTCGATAATTCCGATTGTCGGCATTTCCCTTGGAAGCGTCGTCGTCTTCTTCTGGCTGCTCTGGAATCATCGGGAACGGAAGCTCCTGATTCAGCAGGGTGCCTGGACGCCTTCTCGCTTCGACATCGATACCGTGAGCCTCCTCTCCGGCCTCCTCCTGTCTTCCGTCGGACTGGTGCTGACCGTCCTGATCGCGATCGTCGATGGGTTCGGCTATCCCTTGCTGGGGGGGCTCGTTCCCCTGTCGGCCGGAATCAGTCTCCTTATCTTCGTTCGCTTCCGAGCGGCCGAGCGCCGCTGAAGCGGCGAGATGGCGGGTACCCTGCCGGACGGGTTTCCGCCTGGCTCCCAGTCCGACGAGGCGATCATTGCCCTTGTCCTCGACGGCGATACGGAGCGTTTTGGCGAACTGGTCAGTCGCCATGCCCAGCGGGTCTATCGGGTAGGCCTGTCCTGGTTCAGGGATCATGACGAGGCGGAAGACTTGGTACAGGAGGTCTTCGTGAAGGCCTATACCAAGCTGTCGAGCTTTCGGGGCGGTTCGAGATTTTCGACCTGGCTGCTCCGAATCGCCTACAACACGGCGACGACCGGCAAGGTCCGTCGCCGGGTCCACGAGCGGGTGGAGGAAGGCGCCACGATGGATCTTCGCGCCGGGGTCGAGGATGAACTCCTCGCGAAGGAAAGGGCCCGCGAGGTCCGCGAGGCTCTCACCTTCCTGACACCGGAGCAGGCGATCTGCGTCGAACTCTGCTTCTACCAGGATCTTCAGTACAGTGAGATTTCCAAGATCACCGGGTTTCCGGTGAATACCGTCAAATCCCATGTCTTCCGCGCGAAGCGGATGCTGAGGGAACGGCTTTCGATGGGGGCATGACATGCGCTGCGAAAAATTCCTCGACCGCTTCGATTCGCTCGAACCCGGACGAAAGTTGCCGTTTCGCCATTCGTGGCACCTCGCGCATTGCGCCGCCTGCAGGGCGCGGGTCGACGAGTTCGAGTCGGCCATCGCCGCCTGGAAGGACGACGAGTTCTCGCGTTACGTGAACTCGCGCAGCCTGGAGCACTCGGAGCGGAGGGCGATGGCGTCCATCAGGCTCATGCCCCGCGCGCACCGGGAGTTCGGCCTCGTCCAATGGATGTTTCCGGGATTTCTCGTCGCGATTTCCTGCATCGGCTTGCCCCTTGTGGCGCGATTCTACGGAGTGGGCAACAATGACGTTTTCTTTCCGCTGGCCCTGGTGTTCGGCCTTGGCCTGACGGCTTTCGGCTCGATCTTCGCGAGCAGCCACGCGGTCGAGCTCAAGAGCGAACTTGACCGCCGGCTGGAGAAGGCCTTCGGGACCACGAGGTAACCCTCAGCCCCAAAGGTCCGGCCCTCGACGGAAAGGGGGGCCGGATTCGATGCCTACTCGCCTTCGCGGATGATTTCGATCTTTATGCCTTCGGGGCTCGCCGAATCTTCTTTCGGGGGGACGCTGACCTTGAGGATGCCGTTGCGGAACACCGCCTTGACCATCTCCTGCGCGAACTTGTCGGCCGGCACATAGTACTTCTGGCGCTCCACATCCTTGAGCTTGAGCCGTCGCTTGACGTAGCGGACGCCCTCTTCGTTGTTGGCGTCGCTGCCGATCTTGGCCGAAAACACCATGTAGTCGCCCTGGAAACTGAGCTGGATGTCCTTCTCGTCGAAGCCCGAAAGGGCGAACTCGAAGACCATCGACCGATCCTGGGTGAGGTAGATGTTCATCGGCGGATAGGAATAACTAGGATAATAATCGGCGTTGTTGTCCTGGCCCATGTCGAACCAGCCACGGGGACGGGTGCCGTCGGCGCCCATGGGTCCGCCCGGCCCCATCGGGCCACGGGTGCCGCTCCCGTGCGGACCCGTTCCGAATTCGGTGCCCATCTTTTCCCCGAAATCCCTGGCGGCCTCGAAGACCTCGTCGAGAATGGCGCCGATGTCGACGTACATGCGATCTTTCATGATCTCCTCCTTCTGGAGCGAGCTGCTTTCCGCGGACCAGCGCGGATGCCCGATGAACCTGCGGTTCCCCCAAGGGGCAACCCGGCCGCCCGCGAGCCGGTCGGCCTGCGGTCGGACCCTGTATGGCTTCCGACCATGGACTAAAAGTAGTGAGGATGGCGGAGTGAAGCAAGGGGCAGGGGGAGCTCGGAAGGCCTCGATTTCAGAGCGCTTTCCTGTTCAGACAGGTTTCGAGGTAGAAGGATGCGGCGCCGTCGACGGGATTGATGTCGAGAACCCGCTTGAAATAGTACATCGCTCCGGCGAAGTCTTTTTGATAGTAGGCGAGCATGCCCTGCTCGAAGAAGGTGTTGGCCTTGATCTTGCTCTCGACGAGGGCGGGTTCGAGGCCGTCGAAGATCTCGAAGACTGAGACCGGATCGACCTTTCCCTTCACCTTCACCTTGCCGATGAAGCGATAGGTGTAGGCACCGGGGTCGCGGATGTTCTTGAAGACCTCCTCCGAAATGGCGAGGGCGACGTTGAAGGCCTTCGTTATGGCCTGGAGTCGCGATGCGAGATTGACCGCGTCGGAGATGACGGTGTTTTCCATGCGATCGTCGACGCCGACGACGCCGAGCATCAGCGAGCCCGAATGAATTCCCACCCCCATCTGGATCGTCTTATAGCCGCTCTTCGTCCGATGCCCGTTGTACTCGATGACCTTTCTCTGCATTTCGATGGCAGTGCGGATGGCCTGGTCTGGTCCCTCGGTCCCGGGAAAGAGGGCCATGATGGCGTCGCCTATGTATTTGTCCACGAAGCCGCCGTTTTCCTTGATGACGGGCACCATGCGGGAAAGGTAGGAATTGATGAAGGCGAAGTTCTCCTCGACCGTCAATTTTTCCGAAAGCTCGGTGAAGGCCCTGATGTCGGAAAAGAAGATGGTCATTTCCTTTTTGACATGGTCGCCGAGCTTGAGGTCGACGATGTCGCGCTTGCCGAGGGCCGAGAGGAACTCGGAGGGAATGAAACGTTTGACGCTTCGGCCCATGTCGGCGACGTAATCGTTGAGGTTCGCCGTCGTCTTGAAGCTGTAATGGATCTTGCGCATCAGGCCGGCGATCACCGCGAGGGCGAAGAAGATCGTGGCTAGGGGTTCGATGAGGAAGGCGAGGAGGGGGTCGCCCGAAAACGCGATTCTGAGCGGGAGGGCCGCCAAGAGGAAGAGGGGGCTGGGGTGGAGCCAGAGCGCCCGCCTCGAGCCGCGGATGGCGCGCAGGAGGAGCATGCCGAAGGCGAAGAGGCAGGCGGCGACGTAGAGGACGAGCAGAGTGGAATGGATGGTGAAGAGTGACCGGGGAAGGGCTATTTCGAGGAAGAGGGCGATGGGGAAGGGTATGAGGATCAACTTCGAAGGGAGGGTGGCCTTTTCCTGGAGGATGAGCGCGAAGAACCAGGCCACCACGGCGAAATGCGCTAGGAAGGCGAGGGCCTGCAGGAAGTCAGTGGAGATTGGAAAGTGATAATAAGGGAGAATCGTCCGTGCGACGATGACATAGCGCAGGGTCTCCACCACGAGCACGACCGCGAAGGCGAGAAACTCGACGTTTTTCGTCCATAGGCGGAAAAGGAAGAGGATGAAGATTGCCCCGAAGAAAAAGTAGCCGGCGGTGAGGAGGGAGAGACCGCCGGCGGCGGCAAGAAAGAAACCCATGGCCGAGGCTTCGCCGAACATGAGGAGTTCGGGAGAGAGGCGGCTCGAATCGATGCCGTCGACGCCTGCGGGAACCTGAATGAGGATATCAAGGAGGGGCCCCGGCGATTCAAAGGAAAGAGTCCTGTTTCTGATCACCTCGAGCTTTCCATTGACGAGGGCTTGGACGCCATCGCCCTCGATCGGAAGAATCATCATCCAGCTTCGATTGACCACGGGCCCGTCTATCGCGATGGTGAGGCGATAGGTCCTGTCTTTTGACCTTTCCTCCTTGCCTTCAAAAAGGGGGGTTCGGGATCGAAGAGTCACGGGAATCGCCGTCGCATGGGCCGGCGGCCTGTCAATGAGGCCGTCGTAGCGATACCAGGAACCCACGGGTTCGAGGAGGCCCCGCGACGGATCGAAGTGGACAATGTCCTGGCCGACCGCACCGATTTCCAGGGAAATGGAGGAGCAGGAAGTCAAAAGAAGCCCCGCGAGGAGCACAAGTGGCGTGAGGAAGGGCAGCCGACACCCTTTCATCCTCTTCCGAATATTGCAAAGACCTCCGCGATCGCGAAAACTTGAATACATGGCACTAGTATAGGCGCCAGGCGCCTTCTCGACAAATGAGGCAAATCCCGGGGCGAGGGATAGCCCTTCTTTGTTTCTCCCGATATACTATCGAGGCTTTATTATAGATATACTTATCCTTATATTATGGAGGCTTGCATGGAGAAGGCGGAAACCGGTTTCTCTCCCGAACTGAGCGCTTTCATCGCCGAATGGAAGGACAAACCCGGGAATCTGATCATGTTGTTGCACCGGATCCAGGAGGAATACGGCTACATTCCGCGAGACGCGGCCGAGAGGCTCGCGCGCAGCATCGAACTTCCCTTGGCCAAGATTTACGGGGTCATCACGTTCTACCATTTCTTCAAGACCAAGAAGCCCGGCAAGAACACGATTTCCATCTGCCTCGGCACGGCCTGCTACCTCAAGGGCTCGCAGGCCCTCATAGACGAGGCCCGGGACATTCTCGGCATCGAAGGCGACGAGGTTACGGACGACGGCTTGTTCAGCATCGATCCCGTGCGCTGTCTCGGATGCTGCGGCCTCGCGCCCGTCCTGATGGTGGGCAATCAAGTGCACGCGAAGGTCACCAAAGATCAACTCGTCGACATCATCGCGAAATACAAATCCGCGTGAGCGAGAAGGAGCAGTAGCATGGCCAAGATGACTGTCGCCACCCTGAATGAACACAGGGCGACCATGAAAAAAACCTATCCGACCACTCTCCAGCCCTCCCCGCTGACCCGAATCGTCGTGGGCATGGGGACCTGCGGCATCGCGGCGGGGGCCCAGGAGGCCTGGGACGAAATGAAGAAATCGATCGCCGAATTCGGCATCGAAGCCAGCGTCCAAATGAAGAAAACAGGCTGCATGGGCCTCTGCCAGGTGGAACCCACCGTCGAGATCGCCGTGCCGGGAATGCCGACGGTCATTTACGGGAAGGTGACGGCCGAAGTCGCCAAGCGCCTTGTCCGCAAGCACATCGTCGAAAAGACCCTTATCGACGGTCACATCCAGGATAGGCCCGCCATCGATATCGTGGCCTATGTCAAGGCTTCCGAAGGCGAAGGAGGCACTCGATGACCGGCGAAAAGGAAGTCGCGGAAAGCCGGCCGATCGGGGCAGCGCCAGTGGGGGCGGCCGCGTCAGGGGGGATGGTAGCGCCTGTGGGGGCGGCAGCGCCCGGGGCTGGGGCGGCGGCCGGGGCCAGGCAATACCTCCTCGTGTGCGGCGGCGAGGGTTGCCAGTCCTGGAAATCGGAGGAGCTGTTTCTCGCCCTCCACCAGCAGGCCGAGACCCTCGGCGTCAAGAACGAGGTGCAGATCATCCGCACCGGTTGCTTCGGCTTTTGCGAAAAAGGGCCGATCGTAAAGGTGATGCCTTCCGAGACCTTCTATTGCGGCGTGAAGCCGGAGGACGCGAAGGAAATCATCGCCGGGCGAATCGCGGCGAAGAAGGATGTCGAGCGCCTCGTCTACAAGAAGGAAGAACGCCTTGCGGCCACGACCCGCGTGCCCGAGGGAGCCTTCTACAACAAACAATTCCGCATAGTACTGCGCAACTGCGGCGTCATCGATCCTGAGAACATCGATGAGTATATCGCCCGTGATGGCTACGCGGCCCTGGGAAAAGCGCTCTTCACGATGAGCCCCCTGGAGGTTGTCGCTGAGCTTAGGGCTTCCGGACTGCGCGGCCGCGGCGGGGCGGGCTTTCCGACGGGGCTCAAATGGGAACTCACGCGAGTGGCCCCGAGCGACCAGAAGTATGTGATCTGCAATGCAGACGAGGGGGACCCGGGCGCCTATATGGATCGGGCCACCATCGAGGGCGATCCCCATTCGGTGGTCGAGGCGATGGCCATCTGCGGCTACACCGTCGGCGCGACCAAGGGCTACGTGTACATCCGGGCCGAATATCCCCTGGCGATCGAGCGTCTCAAGATAGCGATCAGGCAGGCCGAGGAGTATGGACTTCTGGGCAAAAACATCCTCGGATCGGGCGTCGATTTCGAGCTCGAGATCAGGCTTGGGGCCGGGGCCTTCGTCTGCGGCGAGGAGACCGCCCTGATGCGGTCGCTCGAAGGCAACCGCGGCATGCCCGTGCCCAAGCCGCCCTACCCGGCGACGAGCGGGCTCTGGAAGAAGCCCACGGTCATCAACAACGTCGAAACCTTCGCCAATGTGCCCATGGTCATCCTGAAAGGCTCGAAGTGGTTCGCCTCGATCGGGACGGAAAAGTCCACCGGCACCAAGGTCTTCGCCCTGACCGGCAAGATCAGGAATTCGGGCCTCGTGGAGGTGCCGATGGGCACCACCCTGAGGGAGATCATCTTCGATATCGGCGGCGGCATCAGGGGCGGCAGGAAGTTCAAGGGCGTGCAGACGGGCGGTCCTTCCGGCGGCATCATCACGGCCAAGGATCTCGACGCTCCTATCAGTTATGAGAGTCTTACCGCCCTCGGCTCGATGATGGGCTCCGGCGGCATGATCGTCATGGACGAGGACGACTGCGTGGTCGATGTGTCGAAGTTCTACATGGACTTCTGCGTCGATGAGTCCTGCGGCAAGTGCGCGCCCTGCCGCATCGGCACCAACCAGATGTACACCATCCTCGATCGCATCACCAAGGGAAACGGCGAGGAAGGCGACCTCGGCAAGCTCGAAAAGATCGGCCAGGCGATGACCAAGGCCTCGCTCTGCATGTTGGGCGGATCGGCGGCCAATCCCACCCTGTCGACGATCAGGCACTTCCGCGACGAGTACATGGAGCATATCCACGATCACAAGTGCCGGTCGGGCTCCTGCAAGGCCCTCGTGCGCTTCACGATCCTCGCGGACAAGTGCATCGGCTGCGGACTCTGCGCGAGGCGTTGCCCCGTGCCCTGCATCAGCGGCGAGAAGAAGGGCGTCCATGTCATCGACCAGGCGAAATGCGTCAAGTGCGGCGAGTGCTTCGTCTCCTGTAAATTCGGCGCCGTAGTGAAAGCGTGAGAGGAAAGAAACCATGGTAAAGGCCAAGATTAACGGCAAGCTGGTCGAGGTGGCGGAAGGGACGACGGTGCTCGAGGCCGCCGAGAAAATACATGTCCGCATCCCCAAGCTCTGCCACAACGACGATCTCGAACCCTGGGCCGCTTGCGGGCTCTGCATCGTCAAGAACGGCAGGAACCCCAAGATGCTGCGGGCCTGCTGCACACCCCTCGAGGAGGGGATGGACATAATTACGACGGATGCGGAGCTCGTGCAGACGCGGAAGACCGTCATAGAGCTGATCCTCTCGACGCACCCGGACGATTGCCTGGCCTGCCCTCGCAACCAGGAGTGCGAGCTCCAGCGACTGGCGGCCGAGTTCGGCGTGCGGGAGCAGCCCTTTCCAAAGCGGCTTCGCTTTCTCCCGATCGACAACTCCACGGGGGCGATCGTCCTCAACCCGGAAAAATGCATTCGCTGCGGGCGCTGCGTGAAGGTCTGCCAGGACATGCAGAACGTCTGGGCTGTCGAGTTCCTGGGCCGCGGCGAAAGCACGCGCATCGCCCCGGCCGGCGATGTCCTCCTCGGCGAGGGACCCTGCATCCGTTGCGGCCAATGCGCCGCGCATTGCCCCGTGGGGGCCATCTACGAAAACGACCAGACGACCGAGGTCTGGGAGGCCCTCATGAAGACCGGCGAGGGCGAAAAGACCTGTGTTGTGCAGATCGCGCCCGCCGTCCGCGTCGCCCTGGGCGAGGCCTTCGGTCTCAAGCCCGGCACCAACATAACGAGGAAGATCTACGCGGCCCTTCGCAGGCTGGGCTTCGACGCCGTTTTCGACACAAACTTCGCGGCCGACCTCACCATCATGGAAGAGGGCACCGAGTTCGTGAAGCGCTTCACCGCCGCCATGAAGGACGCGCAGGCCGGAAAGGCACCGGCGGCGGCCGTGTTGTCCGGAGGCGCCGCCGGGGCGGCCACGCTGACTGGGGCCGCCGCCGGGGCGGCGCTAGAGGGGCCCCTTCCCCTCATCACGACCTGCTGTCCGGCCTGGGTGGATTACCTGGAAAAATACTGGCCGGACATGATCCCCAATTTTTCCACCTCGAAGTCGCCACAGCAGATGATGGGGGCGATGGTAAAAACCTATTGGGCGGCGATGGCCAAGATCGATGCGGCAAAGATCTTCAGTGTTGCGATCATGCCTTGCACGGCGAAGAAATACGAGAACTCCCGCGACGAGACGATGTACTCCTCGGGCCATAAGGACGTCGATGTGACCCTCACGACGCGCGAGCTGGCGCGCATGATCAAGCAGGCCGGCGTCGACATTTTGGAATTGCCGGACGAGGAAGCCGACTCGCCGATGGGACACTACACAGGCGCGGGCGTCATTTTCGGCGCGACAGGCGGTGTCATGGAGGCTGCCCTCAGGACAGCCTACACCCTCGTCACCGGCGAGGAACTCAAGAACGTCGAGTTCACGAGCGTGCGCAGCATCTCGGGGATCAAGGAAGCGCGAATCGACATCAAGGGCACCGAGATCCGCGTGGCCGTCGCCCACCAGATGGGCAACATCGAGACCGTCCTTCGCAGGGTCAAGAAGGCCAAAGACGAAGGCGTCGAGGTGCCCTGGCACTTCATCGAGGTGATGGCCTGCCGGGGCGGCTGCATCGGCGGCGGCGGACAACCCTATGGTTGCACCGACGAGGTGCGGAAGCTCCGCATAAGGGGAATCTACGACGACGACGACAAGTCGACCTACCGCGCGTCGCATCTCAATCCCTACATCAAGAAGGTTTACGCGGAATTCCTCGAGGAGCCGGGCAGTCATAAGGCCCACAAACTCCTCCATACTCATTACACGCCGAAGCCGATCTACATGAAGTAGGCGGGCGCGGGGGCCGGGCTCGAGGTCGCGACCGGGCGCAGGGGCATGGCTCACGGTTGCGGCCGCCAGGGTCGTGGGCGCGGCTTCGGAGCTGGGCGCAGGTCCGCGGTGGGGGGCGGGGCGCAAATACGATTGTAATTACAATCGTATTTGCGGACTCCGCCTCTTTTATTTCGCCGGGCCGATCCGGAGCGTGATCTCGCCCGAACTATCGCCCTTTTTGAGGGTCCCTACGAGGGCCCCCACGACATTTATGACAACTGCCTTGGCGAAATCGTTGAGCGGCACGGACTTGCCTTCGCAGGTCAGCGTCACTTCTCTTGCGGTCTGTCCACTACCTTCCATGTTTCCTCCAGTGCATCGAGTATGGCCCCGATGGCCTCGTGGGGAAAGGCCCGCTTTCCTGTGGCCGAAAAGGCGGCCCGTCGCTCCGGGTCGTCGCTGACGAGGATGTCGATGTCGGCCAACTCGCGTTTTCCCGAACGGTCGCCTGCCTCGACGAGGACTCGGCTCGCCCCATCCACTTCGAGGCCTTCGACGAGGAGACAATCGACCTCAGAGTAGATACGTTCCAGCCAGTCGCGATCGGGGTTTTCGGGCGTCGGAATGTAGACCGCGGTGCTCCGGGTCTGCCCGACTCCGATGTAGGTGACCGGGGCCGCGCCAGCCGAACGGAAGCGGCCCGTGTCCTTGGTCTCGTCGCCGAAGTTGCCGGGATGTCGACTGGATTTCGCCGCTCCGCACCTGAGGCCGCGGCGCCAGCATTCCTCGATAAGGGCGGCGATCAAGGTAGTCTTGCCGCTGTTCGACCAGCCGAAGAAGCAGGCGATCCTGAGCGTTCGGGATGACATGCCTGCATCTAGCCACGGGCGGCCCATTGGGAGCAAGGGTGGCGGGGCGGCGAGGCTTGGTCCCGGCCCGTTCTTTTCGTACCTTGATCGCATCGAGACGAAAGGAGGGATAGGCAGATGAAACGCCTTCCCGCACTCTATCTCCCCCATGGGGGAGGTCCATGGAACGCCATGGACGACAATGGTGACGCGGCGGGTTACGCGGCCCTCGCAGTGTGGCTTCGGCAATTCGGAGAGACGGTCGCTTCTTCATCGGTCCGTTCGATCCTCATGATCTCGGCCCATTGGGAGGAGTCCAAGCCATTCGTCCATTTTGGCGATCACCCCGGCATGCTCTACGATTATGGCGGCTTTCCCGAGCATACCTATCATCTCAAGTGGCCCGCTCCTGGCGATCCCGCTCTTGCAGCGCGGGTCGAGGAGTTGCTGGTCGGCGCAGGTTTCAAGTGCGGCCGGGAGCTGGAGCGGGGCTACGACCACGGCACCTTCGTGCCCTTCATGGTCGCCTTTCCCGAACATCGCATTCCCGTGGCGCAGCTCTCCCTCGTCCGAGGCCTCGATCCGGTGCTGCACTACGATCTGGGCCGCGCCTTGGAACCGCTTCGCGATGAAGGCGTTCTCATCGTGGGAAGCGGTATGAGCTATCACAATCTCAGAGCCTTCTTTTCGGGCGATCCAGCGGTGGGGGCGATTTCCGATACCTTCGATGAATGGCTCGCCTCAAGCGCGTCGATCGCCGATCCGGCTCTTCGCCGGAGCACACTCGTCAATTGGATGACGGCTCCCCACGCCCTCGAGTGCCATCCACGCAGCGAGCACCTCCTCCCCCTTCACGTGATCGCGGGGGCGGGTGGGGCCGATGCCGGTCGCGTGGCGTGGAGGGGGCGCCTGATGGGAGCCGCGATTTCCGCCCTGGCCTTCGGCGATTGGTAGGAGGTCCTGCGACATCAGTCCTCGAAGCGAGGTCGCCGGCCTTGTTTGGTTTCCGCCGCCTTTTTTTTTGAGGAGAGCCGACGCTCGCGCGAAGCCCTGGTCGGGGCGGTTTTGCGCCGCGCTTTTTCGCGCTTGAGGGCGGCGAGGAGGAGGGTGACGAGGCGCTCGACCGCGAGTTCCCGATTGAGGAGCTGGCTGCGCGTGTCGCTGGCCGAGACCGCGAGAAGATGGCCGTCGACGAGGCGTGGGGCGAGTCGCGAGCGCGCGAGGACGAGGTCGGCTTCCGCGAGACCAAGGCTTTCGATTGAAATCCGGGCTGTGGCCTTGCTGTTCACCTTGTTGACGTTCTGCCCGCCGGGGCCCCCCGCGCGGGCGAATTCGAAGGTGACGACAGACTCCACGGCGAGGCGGAGATCATCGTAATTCATAGGGTGTCCTTTCCCGGACCAGGGACCGTCGGGCCGGCAACTGTTCCGGCACCGGCACTGATACCGGCTCCGGCACCGGTTGCAGCTCCGGCTGCCGCTCCTGTTGCCGCTCCGGCGATGAGGGGCGCCGGCTCGATCGTCAGTACACTGCCTTCAACGAGTCCGAAGCCTCCCTCGCGGCGCTCGACGCCCCGCGCGGCCACGAGATCGTAGCGACGCAGGCGCGAAAAGCCCGTGCCCTCCTCGATGGAAGACCCAGCCTTGGCCGACAGGCTGACAAGTGAGGCGCCGGAGCAGAGCACGAAACGCCGCCTTCCTGCCTTGTTGAGAAGGCCCTCCGAGACGACCCGACCGGCTGAAAGGATCTGTCCGCCTTGTTCGTACGTAGTAGGCGCATCGGGGGCGCCCTTCGGACTGGCTATGAAAAAGGACCATTTGACCGAAGTCCTGTCGAGGCCCGCAGCAGCGGCCAATGAGGCCATGGGTTCCGGGACGGCCCAGGCGGCTTCGCCGTGGCAGCTTCGACCTTCTCCCGCCGCGAGCATCGGACAGGCTTTGGAGGAAGGGCAGGGCGCTCGAATGCTCCAGCCACGGATGGCGAGGGCGTCGCGGAGGGCAAGGAGTTCGCGGCTGGCGGCCAGCGTCGCAGGCTCGATGACGAGGATGAAGCCTCCGACCTCCAGTTGGCGAGCCTGGCCTTCGATGAAGGCGACACGCCGTTCCAGCCGATCCGCTTTGTCCTTCCAGAGTTCGTTGAGGAGATGTGAGGCGACGATGGCATCGAAGGTTCCCTCGTCCATGGGCCCTGGCCTTTCGAAATCGCCGACAATGGTTTGAAGGGCGATTCCAGGGCCGAGAAGGCGCCCGGCCAGGTCGAGGGCTGCCCGACTTCCGTCGGCGAGGAGGAAGTCCCGAGTTCCGGAGGCATCCGCGAAGGCAGCGGCGGCAGGCCCGGGCCCCGAGCCCAGATCGAGGACTCGCCTCGCCTCGAAATTTCCGAAACGAAGCGAGAGATAGGTTTCGAGGTAGGAAACCGGCCAATAATATAGAAGATAGGCGCCGAGGAGATCGGTCGAATCCATGTAGCCCTCTCCACCCTCGCGACCCGAGAGCCTGCGATCGCTCGTCAGGCCGCGCTGAAGCCTCCTCAGGGATTCGCCGAGCTCCGCAATCTCCTTTCGACTCAGAGCCCCCGCTGCAAGGGTCGTTTCGAATCCGGAAGTGGCGCCACCCGCCGCCCCCGTGCCGCGCCGATACGCCGCGATCAGCGAGGGCAGCCGCAGCGAGAGAGCTTGGGCCGGGCTGAGGAGGGTGTCGGATCGGGAAGGGGCGCCATTCACGCGCACAAGGTAGCCGATGGTGGCAGTTCCGGGAAGGGCGGCTGCCGGGACGACAGGCAACCATGGCGGGGCCACCAGGCGGGGCCGGGGCTACCATGGGCGGGGGGTCGGAGCTGCCGTGACGCGGTCGGGGCTTCCTTGACGCAGCCCGACAGCGCCGATAGTCTCGATTCGCGCAGGCGTCTCTTATGCGAGAGATGACCCGCCCATGTCGAAGCTACCGCCGGCCGGGCGGGGATCGGAAAGATCCGAAACTGGAGTATCAAATGAAATCATCATTGCGAAGGCTTGTCGCGGGCCTTCCGCTTGCATTGCTCTGCGCGGGCGCCATTGTCGCCCAAACCTCGACGGGGACTGCGGCCCCCGCCCCGACGACTCAAGCGCAAAGCACCGCGCCCACCCAGCCTGAGGCTACTGCGCCCACCCAGCCAGGAGCTGCCGCGCCGGCTCAGAGCGAGGCGGCTCCCTCGGCTCAGAGCGAAGCGGCTCCCGTCGCGCCGGCCTCCCTTGTCGTGCCTCCCCGTGTCGATCCGTGGGCAGGGGCTCCGGCTGGGGAAAAGAAGGTTTTCGCCGAGGTGGACGATCTTGTCGCCCAGGGGAAGTGGAAGAGTGCCTGGGCGGTGCTTGCCGCCGCCGATACGGTCAATGGCGATCCGTGGATCCTCGCGCGATCGATAGCCCTCGCGCTCGACGGACATGTGGATACCAAGGAGCATCTCGCCTTCACCTTTGTCGATCTCGCAGCCGGCACGACTCTCGAAGCGGCGCGCAAGGCGGCTGTTGGGGCGGGCGAGGTGGCCTTCGATCCCCTGGCCTTGGCTGATGCCCAGGCGACGGCCAAGATCGCTCCGGTTCCCGCCCTCGACTTCGAACTGGGGCGCTACCTTGGAGAGGTCGCCATGCTCTACCAGGGATCGTGGCGCCTGCCCAGCCAACAAATCGCGGCGAGGGAATCCGAGGTGCGGGCCTCCGCGAGGGCCGGTGGCGTCTATGACGCGGAAAGCCTTCGGGCCGAGGCGGAAACCTACCTCGACAGGGGAGATGCAGCCAATGCCGAGATTCTCGTCGTGGCGGGCGAAAGCCTCGGCGATCCTTCCCCCCGGCTCCGCTATGATCACGCGATCGTGTTTTTGATGCAGAAGAAATACGATGATGGTCTTGCGATGATCGACGCGACCCTCGCCGTGGACAAGGATCCGGCCTCCCGAAGCAACGGCCTCAGCCTGGCCGCCCAGGCGGCCGCACTCGCCGGAAAAGACGACAAGGTGCAAGCCTACATAGATCAGGCCGAAATCGAGCAGGCCGACAGTCCCCGCCCCCTGCTGTTCGGGCACTATCTCTATGTGGCCAAGGGGGAGGAAGACAAGGCGAACGCGATGGCGGACAAGGCCATCGAGCGTTTCGGCGCCAATCCTCAGATCATTTCCACCCTCGTGAAGACCTGGTTCGACGCGGGCGATCCCGCCGCGAGCCTACCCTTCCTTACCAGGGGACTCGCCGCCCATGAAACGGACGACGCGGCGGCGACGGTATTCGGCATTTACAAGGCGATGGTCATTCTCAGGACGGCGGCCTCTCCCGACGATGTGAAGGATGTCGGGGCCCTCCTCGACGCCACGAGTGCCCATGCCGAAAAGGCCTTCCCTGGCAGGAAAGAAATCAGCAACGCAATCGATCAGCTCAGGCTCGGCCTGGCCCAGATGACGGGAGCGCCGGCCCCGATGCCCCCGCCAACGGCCCCCAACCCCGACACGGTGGCCCCGACGGCTCCCGAGGCGACAGCCCCGGCTGCGACAGCACCGGCCCCCGCGACGGTCCCAGAGGCGACAGCCCCCGCCGCGACGGCCCCCGCGGCGACGGCTCCCGTCCCAGCCGCGACGGCCCCAACGGCTCCCGCGGCCCCGACTTCGCCTTGAGTTCCCGGCTCGCGTTCCGGCCCCTCAGGTCGCCAGGGCGCGGGCCAGGATGCAGGCGCCTCGCGCTGCGTCGGCGACGGATGGCACGATTTCGATGCCGGAAATCCTGGCGCGGATGCGCGACTCGGTGTCGCGGCGGAGGCTTTCGTCGGATTCGATCAGGCCGCCCCTGAAGGCGAGGCGCTTTTTTTCGAGGCGCGCGGCGATGCGATCGTGCACCGAGGCGGCGAGGAGGGCGAGCTCCCCGGCCGCCTTGTCGAATAGGTCTATGGCAAGGAGATCGCCGCGATTGCGGTATTCGCCGACGACCCGTGCGAAGCGGGCGATGCGTTTCTTGTCGAGGCTCCCGTAAACGAAGGGGATGAAGGCGTCGGACGAGGCAAGACCGAAGTGCTGGATCGCCGCGCCGAGGAGCTCGGTGTGGAGATCGCGGCCCTCGGCCGAACGAAGGGAGCGACAGATCGCGTCGAAGGCGATGCGCCAGGCTGAGCCCTCGTCGCCGAGAAGGTGTCCGAGGCCGCCGGCCCTGACCGTCGACCCGTCTCGGGCGCGGCCAAAGGCGATGGAACCCGTGCCTGCGATGAGGAGCAAGCCCTCCGTGTCGTCGAGGGCTCCCGCGAGGGCCGGCTCGGCGTCGTTGCCGATGCCGAGGGGACCAGCGTAACCTGTCGCCTTCCTGATGATGGCCGCGAAACTGACGACATCATCTTTGCGATCGACCCCGGCGCTTCCCGCGAAGCCCGCGACGAAGTCGCCGATTCCGATCCCGGCCTCGGTCTGGGCGCGGGAAAAGAGATCCGCGAAGGTCGCTTCGACGGCCGTCCTGTCATTCGAATTGGGATTGGTCGAGCCGCCTTCGGCATAATACATTTCCACGCCTTCGACGCTTTCGACGCGAAGGCGGGAGCTGGTTCCCCCCCCGTCGATACCGAACACGCATTTCATCACGACCTCCGAAGAGCGATCGCCGTGGCCATCGCTTGCGCGAGCCGCCATAGCCTGAGTACCTTAGCGACTATGGACAGTATCGTCATCCATAATGGTGAACTTCTTCCCGGCTACGCGAGGATGCCACGCTCCGCCATTCTCGTGGAAGACGGGCGCATCGCCGATGTCTTTTCCGAGCGACGCTTCGAACAAAAACATTTTCCCGCGGGGACGAAAATCCACGATGCCGGGGGTGCCTATATCGCGCCCGGGCTTATCGACAGCCACATCCACGGCTTCGCCGGATTCGGCACCGAGGATCTTTCGGCCGACGCCATCCTCGCCATGTCGGAACATCTGGGCCGCTTTGGCGTGACGGCCTTCTGCCCGACCATCT
>JAJXVS010000250.1 GCA_021782015.1 bacterium
CCCGCCCCCCCGCGGCCGCCCCCACTACGGCCAGCCCCGCGGCTCCCGACACCGCGGCGGCCACCCCAAGCGCCGCTGTGGCCGCCCCCGCGGCCACCCGCAGCCCCGGCGCGCCCGAAAGCGTCCGCGTCCGCGTCGAAAAACTCGACGAACTCGTACGGCTCACAGGCGAATCTATCGCGGCCCGTGCCCATACCGACAGCCGGATCGAGGAACTCGCCGCCATTGAACGCATGGCCTTCCCCGCCGCGACCGGCGACGCCGACCGCCTTCGCATGCTCAGGGAAAGAATCGGTCAGTACCGGCGAAACCTCCGGACGGACGCCCTCGCCCGCTCGAATCTCGACGGAGAATTGCACGCGGCAGCCCTCGCGATGCGCATGCTCCCCCTTTCCATCGTCTTCGAGCCGGCTGCACGGATGGCCCGCGATATCGCCCGCTCCCTCGGCAAGGAGATCGACTGCGTCGTCTCGGGCGCGGACATCGAACTCGATCGCCAGATCATCGACCGACTGGGCGAACCGATCATCCATCTCCTCAGGAACGCCATCGACCACGGCGTCGAGGAAGCCTCCCTCCGAGGCCTCGCCGGCAAGACGCCGCGCGCCAGGATTTGCCTCTCGGCCCGTCAGGCCGAGAGCTCCGTCCTCGTGGAAGTGAGCGACGACGGCCGCGGACTCGATGTGACGGCCATACGCGAAAAGGCCTTGCGCACGAAAATCATCAGCGCGGAAAAGGCCGCGAGCCTCTCCGCCCGGGAAATCTCCGATCTCGTCTTCCTCCCCGGTTTCAGCACGAGTCCCATCGTCACCGACCTTTCCGGCCGCGGTGTCGGCCTGGACATCGTGCGGAAGACCGTCGTGGAAAGCCTCAAAGGCACCATCATCGTCGAATCGACACCCGGACATGGGGCGCGGTTCACCCTCCGCCTGCCCCCGACCCTCGCCATCATGCGCGTGCTGTTCGCAAAGGCCGGCGGCGAGATCTACGGCTTCGCCTCCCACGACGTGACGGCCGTCATCGACATCGGAGACGAGGCCGTGATGAATGTAGCGGGAGGAAGGGCGGCCGTCATCCGCAACGAGTTCGTCCCCGTCCGTTCCCTCGCGGAGGCGCTCTCGGCGGCGCCCCCATCCGGTCACCACGCCTCGCCGGGTCGCGACGGAGCGGCGAAAAAGGCCATGCGTCTCCTCGTGGTGAACGACGGCTCGGAACGACTCGCGCTCTCCATCGACGCCCTCGTCGACGAGCGCGAGGTCGTCGTCAAGCCGCTGCCGACCCACATGCGAGGGATCGCCCTCGTCTCGGGTATCATAACAATTGGTTCCAATCGGCTCGTCTGTCTCCTCAACGCCCCCGCCCTCGTCGGGAGCACCCGCAGACGGCGCATCGTCTCCGCCGCGGAAGGAGATGGGATCGGCGAAACTGCGCGGGCCGCCGAAATCCTCATCGTCGACGATTCGCTCAACACGCGCGAGATCGAAAGGGACGTGCTCGAGGCCCACGGGTATCGCATAACCCTGGCGGAGGACGGGATCGACGGCCTCGCGAAGGCCAGGGCCGGGAAATTCGACGCCATCCTCACCGATGTCGAAATGCCGGGGATGGACGGCTTCACCCTCACCGAAAAACTCCGCGCCGAAGAAGATTACCGCGACGCCCCGATCATCATCCTCACCTCAAGATCGCGCGACGAGGACAGGCGGAGGGGCATGCGCGCCGGCGCCGATGCGTATATAGTGAAGGGCGATTTCGAACAGGGCAGCCTCCTCGAGACGCTCAGGGCTCTTGGACTTTGAATCGGGGGTTCCGATGACCATTTTGATTGTGGACGATGACCCCATCGCGGGCGAAATCTCCCAGGCGATAATCGAAAGCGAGAATTACACGACACTGCTCGCCGAAGGCGCCGCCGAGGCCGGAGAAATCCTGGCCTCGCATCCGGAGATTTCCGCCATCGTGAGCGATCATCACATGCCGGGGATGAGCGGCATCGCCTTTTATCAAAGCCTGTCCGCGACGGGCCCTGGACTTCCCTTCATCCTCCTTTCCGGAGACGAGCCGGCGACCCTCATCAGCCTGGCGCCGGGAATCGACGCGGTGGTCGAAAAGGACGGCTCCCTGGCCACGAGCCTGCCGGCGACACTGGCGCGGCTCCTTGCCGGCCGAGATGGGGAACGGCGGCCATGAGCGGAAAAGAAGGCGATTTGGCTCTCAAGCTCCATGCCCTGCGTCTCAGCTTTCTCGACAAGTTTCCAGCGCGCATCGCCGAGGCGCGCAAGGCCCTGGCCTCGCTCGAAGCGGAGGCTGACGGCAAGGGCGCGGAATCCCTGCATTCGCTCCTCCACTCGATGAAGGGGACGAGCGATTCCCTCGGATTTGTCGAGCTCGGCGACCTCGCGCGCGAGACCGAGGCCCTGGTCGACCGGGCCACAGCCGCGCAGGGGCCGAACTCGGCGGCATTACGAAAGGTTCTGGCCGGACGCATCGACGCCCTGGCGGCGGCGGCGGCGGCCGCGCGCGAACAGGATGCGCGGCCCGGTCCGGAATTGGAGGAAGTCGATGGAAGTCCAGCCTTCCCCGACGAGCTGCCCCTCGTGTATCTCTGCGACGACGACGCCATCATGGCCGCAGTGATCGCCAGCCAGATTTCGTATTTCGGCTACAAGGTCGAGACCTTTACGAATACCGCCGACCTCCTGGAATCAGCCCGCGCCACGAGGCCGAGGGCTATCATCATGGACATCGTCTTTCCCGAGGGCGCCAATGAGGGCTCCGTGTCCCTCCAGAAAATGCGGGACCAGGGCATCGACATCCCCGCCGTATTCATCTCGGCGCGCAGCGATTTCGAAGCCCGCCTCGGAGCCGTCCGCGCGGGCGGTTCCGCCTTCTTCACGAAGCCCCTGGACCCGATGAGACTCGTGGCCACCCTCGACGAACTCACCCGACTGCGCGAACCCGAACCATTCCGCATCCTCATCGTCGACGACGAACCGGTGGCCGCCGAGTACCATCGGGCCATCCTCACGGCGGCCGGCATGTCGGTGCGGACCACCGCCGATCCCGAAGAGGCCCTCGAAACCGTGCGGGAATTCCGGCCCGATCTCGTCCTGTTGGACATGTACATGCCCAAATGCTCGGGCCACGACCTCGCCGCCCTCATCCGTCAGGTTCCCGATTTCCTCAGTGTACCCATCATCTTTTTGTCGGCGGAGACCGACAAGGCGAAGCAGCTGTCGGCCATGCGCGTGGGCGCCGACGGCTTCCTCACCAAGCCGATCGCCCGGGAGGAACTCGTCGTTTCCGTGGCCCTCCGCGCCGAGCGCATGCGCATGCTCCGCTCACTCATGACACAGGACAGCCTCACCGGCCTCTTCAACCATACGACCACCACCCAGATGCTCAAGACGAACCTCGACGGGGCGCAGCGCGGCAACCTGTCCCTCTGTTTCGCGATGATCGACATCGACAATTTCAAGAAGGTGAACGACACCTACGGCCACCCCGTCGGCGACCAGGTCCTCATCGCCATTTCGCGAGCCCTCCGCCAGAGGCTCAGAACCTCCGACATCGTGGGCCGCTACGGCGGCGAGGAATTCGCCGTCATCCTCCCTGACACCTCCCGCGAATCGGCCAGACTCATCATCGACATGCTGCGTGAGGATTTCACGCGGGTCGAGTTCCGCGCCGAAGAGAGAGTCTTCCATTGCAGCTTCAGTTGCGGCATCGCGACCTCCCTCGATTATCCAACCTTCCAGTCGCTCCGCGAGGCGGCCGACCGCACCCTCTACCAGGCCAAGGCCGCAGGCAGGAACCTCGTCCTCGTCGCAGCCCCCGACCGCGAGCCCAGGGAAAAAGCCGATGGGCGATAAGGCCACTGGACTCGACCTGGCCCTGGCCGCGCGCGCGAAGGAGAGGACAGCCATCGAGGACGCCGAGGAAAGAACCGCGGCCTTCGTGGTATTCGAACTGGCAGGCGAGGCCTTCGCAATTGAAGGCAACTACATCAAGGCCGTCCTCCCGATGACCGAACCCTTCCGCGTGCCCGCCTGCCCGCCCTCCCTCGAGGGCGTCGTCCTCTATCAGGGCGAAATCGAAAGCGTCATCGACATCTCCGGAGTCATCGGAAGGGCGCCCTTGCCGAAGGCCGGCTCGCGCGCCATCCTCCTCGGGCAAACCGACGCGATGAGAAGCGGCATCCGCGTCGATCGCGTCGTCGACGTCGCCCTGGTGCCCGAATCGGCCCTCGCCGACGCCCCCAAGACGATAGGCGAAGCCCTCCGCGACAAGGCCTCCAAGGTCGTGGAACGGAGGGGCGGCCTCGTGCCCGTCCTCGACCTTCCCGCCGTCTTCGCGGCCTGGGAGCGGGGCGAGGAGTGAGCGACAGCCCCCGGCCCCTCGAGTTCGTCACATTTAGGCGGGAGGGGGCCGACTTCGCCATCGAGGCGCGCTGGGTGCGATCCCTCCGGCCCGCGGCCGAGCCCGCCCCGCCTGCCGCCGGGCTCGCCGCCCCCGCCGCCACACCCGCAGCGCCTACAGCCACGCCCCTCCGCCTCGCCCTCGCAATAGAGCCCGGCGCGATCGAAGTGGAGCGCCCCGTGGAACTCGTCGCCATCGCCCCGGAGAACCTCCACCCCCTCCCGCCCGCCCTCACAGCGCGTTGCGCCATCCGCGGGCTCAAGGCACTCTCCATCGGGGGAGGAGGACTCCTCATCCTCCTCGACCCCAAACAATTGTGAAGATCGGCGCGGAAAGATCGGCGCGGAAAGATCAGGGCGCGAGACTCAGCCCGAAAGCCCCGCAAGATCGTAGGGCGTCTCCTCGTATACGCAATAGTTGAGCCAATTCGCGTACAGAAGATGCGCGTGGGCCCGCCAGGTATGCGGCGGCTCCCGCCTCGGATCGTCGCCCGGGAAATAATTCGCGGGCTTCGCGATGGCCAGCCCCTTGGCCACATCGCGATCGTACTCGGCCTTGAGCGTCAGGCGGTCGTACTCAGGATGCCCCGTCACGAAGATGCGCCGCAAATCCTTCGTGGCCGCGATATAAAGACCGGCCGCCTCCGAAGTCGCGAGCACCTCCAGCTCGGCCACCTTCTCCACGTCCTCGAGCCGCACCCCCGTGTGCCGCGAATGCGGCGCGAGAAAGACCTCGTCGAAACCCCGGAGCAGAGGATTGCGCAGATCGAGGGAATTATGATGAAACAGCCCGAACATCTTTTCCGAAAGCGGATACTTGGGCACCCCGTAGTGATGGTAGAGCCCCGCCTGGGCGCCCCAGCAGATATGCAGCGTCGACCAGACATTCGTCGTCGACCAGTCCAGAACCCGCTCGAGCTCCGGCCAGTAGTCGACCTCCTCGAAGGGCAGAGTCTCCACCGGGGCCCCCGTGATCACGAGCCCGTCGAAACGCTCGTGGAGCACATCGTCGAGACCCTCGTAGAATTGGTCGAGATGCTCGCTCGACGTGTTCCTGGCCTCGTGGGTCGTCATATGGATAAAGCGCACATCGGTCTGCAGCGGACTCGAACCGAGAACGCGCAGAACCTGCGTCTCCGTGGTGACCTTCGTCGGCATCAGATTGAGGACGGCGATGCGCAGCTCGCGGATGTCCTGATGGACCGCGCGCGACTTGCGCATCACGAAAATATTCTCTTCCTCGAGCTGCCGGGCGGCGGGAAGATCGTCGGGTATGCGTACGGGCATGCTGACCTCCGTCGGAAGAATTGGCGCGAAGGAGCTTGACGCCGCCTT
>JAJXVS010000251.1 GCA_021782015.1 bacterium
GTTGGAAGAAGAGGAGGCCATGGAGGCGATCCAGCACCTACGAGCAGGACTCCGACCTTTCCGATCGATAAAGCTGTCATGGCATTCTCCCTTTGTCGCACTCCTCGAATCCATCATGGCCCGAGGCGATGAAAGGGTAGGGGACCTTATTCTCGAAGCCTGGAAGCGGGGGGCTCGCCTCGATGCCTGGGAGGAATATTTCGACCGCGAAAAATGGCGGAGCGTTCTCAACGATTCTTCTTGGGATCCGATAGGCTGTGCGCTTCGGACAAGGCTACCGGAGGAATCTCTCCCCTGGGATGACGTTTCGATCTTCGTTGGGAAAAAGTACTTGGCGGGCGAATGGCAGCGAAGCCAAGAAGGTTTGTCTACTTCAATGTGTATTCAAGACTGCACAAACCCCTGCGGTTCCTGTGGGGATACCCGGGAGATAGTCTACAATACCGACCATATTGAAGCGCGAAAATCTGTTCAGAAGGAGCCGCGTTCGCATCAGGCGGGTCGTATTGTGATCCGCTTTTCCAAGCGGGACAGGGCTTGCCTCTATCCACATCTAGGAATAGTCGAATCGGTACTCCGGGCCCTCCAAATTGCCGGTCTCCAGCTTTCCTATAGTGAAGGATTCAACCCAGCACCGCGAATAGAGGTGAGCCCTCCGCTGCCTCTGGGCCTCATCGGCGCCGATGAATATATATCCAGCATTCTTTCGGTTATGCCTGTCGACGCGGAAGCCTCAGGTCGAGAATGGGGCGGCCTGATACAGGTCGCCTTGCCGGAGGGAATTCGTATCGAGGAACTTCGATTCGAGTCCTTTCGGCCTGATGGAAAGAGATTCCCTTCAATCGGCGCCATGCTGTGGGGAAGCGACTATGCCATAGCAGTGCCTGATACGGTGAATGGTCAGGACCTATCGATGGCGATACGGTCACTATGTGGTGAACGGGGCATCGAGAATTGCGAAGTTAGGGTCGATGGCCAAACCCTCTTGGTGCGCTTGGCCCTGCCAGCGACCAAGGAAAATGGATTGATCCCTCTGCTGAAGGCTGCAGGCTGGGATGGGGTAGATCGAGAAAAGGGGCGCATCGAGCGCAGGATAGCTCTAGCCCATTCCGCCGAAGGTCCCATTCCATTGCGCCAGGCCCTCGGATTTTCCTAGCAAAGACCGTCCCGCCAGCCCGAGCACTCATAGCTTTTCACGCGTAGCACGGTAGACAGAATATACATTATACGCAGTAAAGGCTATGAGCAGGACTGCCCTTGTGATGTGGTGCTTCCTTTGACGCCCTATTATTGTGAAGCCTGCGGCTGGGTGCCATCTGGCAACAGCACGAGACCGTAGGCCAGGGGGGTCGGCATTGAATAGGTATAATTGATGAAGTCGGAGGTCGATTTTGCGACGGCAACCAGTAGGAGGTAGGCCTTGCCCGAGGGTGGAGGATATTGACTGGAAGAATTGGCGATTGTGGAATCTGGCGTATAATCGATGTCGCTTGCCGCACTCCCTATGAGACTGATTTGGTAAATCGTGTTTTGCACGTTGGGACTGATTGTATTGCGGTAGACTTGGGAGGCGATTTGGCCCTTGTCGTTGAAGGTTCCGCCCGACGAGCCCACAAATTCCTCGACTGTCCAGTTCGCCGAATTGGGTGTCCCTATTTGGAAATACGAATTGACCCCTTGTTGGCTCGGAGTGAGTTGGAGGATTGAGGGGTCGGGATTGGCTGATGGATCGGAAAAGGAAAAAAGAAGATGCCGAAGGTTCAGGCTGCCGTTGATAAGCTGGGAGTACACTGATGCCGGTGATGAGGAATTCGATGCGACGAGGGTGTTAATGTTGTTGAGGGCAGTCGTGGCATCGTTTTGGCTTTCATATATTCTATAGAGGACTTCGAAATCTCGGGGATTCGTTCCGGCGCTGGCCATGTCCTTCAGAACGAGAAAGCCGCCTCCGGGGTAGAAAGCCGGGGCAGAAATATACTCGACGGTCTCCAGCCCGCATCCCGAAAGCGCCAAGGCCGACACCAGCACCATCACGAGAGGGACCGGCAGCCCTACCCTCCTCCCGAAAGCGCATCGCGGTAAACGCAGTTTCATCGGCGAGACGGCGCGGGGCGCGCCCCTGGTCCGAGATCTTCGAGACAATCGACAAGCTCGTACATCAGGACGGGCCTGCTCTTCCCCTTGACTCTGATGTTGTCCAGCTCTCGCACGATGAACGCATCCTTGACGAGTGCATAGGTGTTTTCGCTGATGATGATCCTCGTTCCATATTCCTTGTTGGTACCCTCGAGTCGGGCTCCAAGGTTGACGTTGTCGCCCATCAGGGTGATGTTCTTGCGCTTGGTCGAACCCATGTTGGCCCAGGTCATGATACCCGAATTGATACCGATTCCTATGTTGATGCGGCGATTCTCCGGCCATTGGGCATTGAGTTCGCCCAGGCGTTTCATCTGCGCGAGGGCGCATTTGCACGCGAGCATGGCGTGGTCAGCCTGGTCCACCGGGGCTCCCCAATAACACATGATTTCGTCGCCTACATATTTGTCGAGGGTCCCGCGGTATTCCATGATGATGTTGGTCATTTCTTCAAGGTAATTATTGAGATGATTGACGAGTTCCTGCGGCGACATCGTTTCGGAGAGTGAGGTGAAGCCTCGGATATCCGAGAAGAAAACGGTGATCATCTTGTCGACTCCACCCAGTGTCGGCATTCCGCCTTCGACGAGAACATCCGCAACATCCGGACTTACATACTGGCCGAAGGTCGCCTGGATGCGCTGTTTGTCTCTTTCCTCAGTCATCGCGCGGTAGACGATTATCGCGATGAAGGTGACGAACATGGCGATGGCCGGCGACACAAAATCCAGAAGCAGACCCGTCGAGTCAAAGATCATGGAGGTGGAGAGGAACCAAGCTGCGATGAGGATGATCGTGGCCCCGAATGCGACAAAGAGGGGCATCCCGGGCCTGGATGCAAGGTAGGTAATGATGAAAACAAGGATCAGGAGCGTCGCAAAACTCATCCAAAGAGGAGGTTCATGGACGAAATTGTCCATGACTATCGTGTTGAGGGCGTTCGCGTGGACCTCGATTCCATACATGATACCCAGGGGCGTCTGCTTGTCGTCGGCGGACATGCCGTTGGAAAAGGCTCCGACGAGGAGCATCTTGTTGGCCACCGCCATGCTGGCTCTTCGCCAGGTCGCCGGATTCGGACCGGGCGCCCGTTCCGAATAGGCGGAATAGGACCTGATGGGGAAGGTCTGGATTCCATCGGCCGATTGGCTAGAGGGGGGACCCATAAAATTGATCAGCATCTGCCCATTCGAGTCGATCGGGATGTCGATATAGGGAATAATCCGCGACGCGCCCGGATCGATCATTTTTCCGTCCGCATCGTAGGTAGGCGCCTTGGTCTGAATTGCGTAGGGCACGCGTGTCCCGGTGTCCGGGTCGTAGCGTGTCGGCGAAGGGATTCGCACATGCTTTCCCACCACAACCTGCACTTGGTCCATTCCGACCCCGAAATAGGAGAGAGCCAAGGACAGGGTGACCGAAGGGATGAAAGAATCCTGGAATTCGCGAACAATGTAATAGCTTGAATCGGCGCCGCCAGACCCTGTCGCATCGACCTTCTTGGGAGCGGACGCCTGCATTGCTTGTCGAAGCCGGGCCAATCCGGCGGCGCCCAGGGGCGTCTGGATATTGTGGTACACGCCATCGGAATCGGCCCATGCGAGTCGCTCGAATTTTGAAGCATCGACCGTGAAATCCGGCGAAAGCGACTGGAGGGGGATAGTGGCGATCAGGGAGCTCAGCTTTCCGAAAATGGGTTGTCGCCTGAATATCTTGTCGCGATCCGCCAAAAAGGTCGCATGGCCATAGCCCGCCGCGGCTTCGGCGAAAACGGGAAGGGGCGCCTCCGAACCCAGAAAGGCCACCATATTCTGCCAGGGTCCTGAGACCCGAGTCAGAGTTCCGAGACGGTCCTCCAAAAGCTTCGTCCGCGCATACATCTCGTCGGCGGAAAGACCTTCATTGGGCGTGAGCGAAAGTGCGGTCTCAAGGTAAACTCTTCCCGATTCCTTCAGGGCCGCCGCGAGCAGCTGGTCCTGGTCGGGTTTCCCTGTTTCGCTGGAGAAAATAATATCGAGGAGCATGGAGTTCTCGCGCTGGCTCTGATCCTTGATCCGCGAGAAGGCGTTGATGAGGTCGGCGTGTTTGCCCCGAGGAAAGGGCCAGAGTCCCAGTCGTGCAAGCGTTTCGTCGTCGACGCCTATGATCAGGATATCATCCGAAACTTTCGGATTGGCGGCCTTGACGACGGTGCCCACCTGGATGGTTTTGCCGCGACTGGCATATTTCAAATTGAAATGGGCGTCCAGTGTGGCGAGTTCAAGCGACTGGAACAGGCCGGTCAGCTGGCCCATGGCAAAGATCGTCGCCAGCACAATTCCGCCGAGAATAAAACCGAAATGACGGGTTTCAAGCAGTTTGGATCGTTTGCCCGACATGGAGCGCTCCTCGCCAATGAAAACGGCCCCGCGAACTGGGGCCGTCCGGCACCCTTTGGAAAGGGGGCCATATTCTTCCGTGGCTTGCGACTTACTTTGCAAGCCCCCGCGATCTGAGCGAAAGTATACGGTCCTTGGCGAGTTTTGTCCAATCCGAGTCCGGCCAGCTGGCTACAATCTTTTCATAGTCAGAAAGGGCTGCGACGTAATCCTTCCCCTCTTCGGAAAGCCTGCCGAGGGCGAACCATGCGTGCGGAATGCCGACGGATTTGCCGGCATAGCGATCCACAAAGGCTTTCCAATGCTGGATGGCTCGATCACTGGCGCCAAGTTCCTCCGCGGCGGCCGCGGCATTCTGCAGACTGGCCGGGGCCATGAAGCTATCGGGCAGGATTTTGGAGGCTTCCATCCAGTCCTTCTCCGACTCCGTCCAATCGCCGCGTGACTCGGCGATCGTCGCTTTCATATCCCAGGCCTGTTGGGCCCAGACGCTCCCCTTATGTTTCGCGACGACACCATCGAGGCCTGCGATGAGTTTCTTCTCTAGATCGGCCTTTTTGGCGGTATCTGTCTCGGAGCTCCAGGCGCTCCCGTCTCGGACGAGCTGATCCATCCTGATTGCCGCTGACTTGTCGCCCGAAGCGCGGAGCTGGGTGACAATGGCGATCGCGAACAGCACGACCAGGATCGCCACTCCGAGTCCGATCAAGACCATGCGCGATCTCGTGATGATGTCCCCGATCTTTTCCGAGAGGGAGACAGGTCCTTCTTTGGTTGCGCCCGCCTTATGGGCGGGGCGCTCGGCAGTATCCATGTTGAGTCACTCCTTCGAGACGGCTATCGAAAGTTCCTTAATCAGACGGGAAAGATAGGTGCGTTGAATATCGAGCACCTTTGCGGCCTCTGTCTGGTTCCACCCGCTTTCTTCGAGGGACTTGCGGATGAAATGCTTTTTGAAATTGATGAGACCTTCGCGGAGGCTCTTGCCGGCGAATTCGTTCTCGCCGGCGGCCGAGCCTCCGATCAGGAGGTCATTCACCCCGATCGATTGCTCCTTCGCGATGACAACCGCCCGTTCGATTGCGTTTTCCAGCTCGCGGATATTGCCTGGCCAGGAATACGACAGCATCGCTCCCATGGCGGCGTCGGTGAATCCGTTCACTTTCTTGTTCATTTCGCGACAAATGCGCTTCAAGAAGAAATCGGCCAAGGCCGGT
>JAJXVS010000252.1 GCA_021782015.1 bacterium
TGGCGAAATCCTGCCCATAATCAGTGTTCAAGTACTCCAGGAACTCTTCGTGAATCTCGCGAAAAAACTGCCCACCGCCGTCGAGGCAAAAAGCATCGTGATGGACTACCTCGCATGGCAGGTAATCGAAAACGATAGGGGACTCTTCCTGGATGCTCTGGAGGTCACAGAGCGATTTCAACTTTCCTTCTGGGATGCCTCGATAGTCGCTGCTGCTCAGCGGTCCAAGGCGAAACGACTGATGACCGAAGACCTGAACCATGGCCAGTTTTTTGGCAGCCTCGAAGTCATGAATCCCTTCAAATAAGAACCAGCCCCGGCGGAGGGTCCGGGGCTGGGAAGTGGGGAGGGGGTCGAACGGGGGGGAGGAGGGATCCCCCGCCGGGCAAGCCCGGTCTCGACCCTTTCTATAACAGAAACAACGCCCGGGGGCGCTGGTTACGCCACATAGCTCGCAAGCACCTCTGCCCTGTTCGAAAGGGTCAGCCGGCGCAGAGCCGCCTTTTCGATCTGGCGGATCCTTTCCTTGGTGAGGCTGAAGCGCGTACCGATTTCCTTGAGGCTGAGGGGATTGCGGCCATTGAGGCCGAAGCGCCACTCGATCACCTCGCGTTCCTTGGCCGAAAGCGTCTCCAGCACCGAGTTGATGTCCTCCTTCAGGTTCTGGGCCACCACATGCTCTTCGGGCGAGGTGTAGGCCGAGTTCTCGACGAAATCGCCGACCGTGGACGAGTCGCGCTCGTCGAAAACCGGCGACTCGAGCGACACGAGGTCGCGGCTCACGGCCACGAGGTCGGCCACATGGTCGGGCTCCATCTCGAGGAGGCGGGCGATCTCGCGGATCTCCTCGTCCTCGCTGCGGGCCCCTTCGAGGGTCTTGCGGGCCTTGTCGATCTGAACGAGTTCGTTCGCCCGGTTGAGGGGCAGGCGGATCATCCGCGATTTCTCGCAAATCGCCTTGAGAATGGCCTGGCGAATCCACCACACGGCATAGGAAATGAAGTGATAGCCCTTGTCGACGTCATAGCGCTCGATCGCGTTGATCAGGCCGATGTTCCCCTCGGAAACGAGATCGACGAGGGGAAGACCCTGATTCTGATAGCGCTTGGCGACGTTGACGACAAAGCGAAGATTCGCGGTGACCAGTTTGTCCTTGGCGGCCTTGTCGCCTTCCGCGGCTGCCCTGGCATATCGATCCTCTTCCTCACGGGAGAGGAGGGGAATGCGGTTGATCTCTTTCAAATAGATGGAAAGCACATTGTCATCGGAAGTGCTCGAAGAACCACGATTACTGGAACGGATCATTGGAACCCCCAATCGCCTATTACTTAGCAGGTTCCATGCCAAATTAGGGAGAAAGTGGACATTGTCCGTCCACACCTCGAAGGCCTCTCGACTACTACTCTGCCATTTCTTTACCTGAAAACTGATTGCGCCCATCGCAAGGTGAGCTTGCGGGCATCGCCAATCGCCAGTCAGCCCTCAAGCAATCAACCCCTGCCAACCGGAACACCCGCCTTGTCGGGAGCATCGCATCCATAAAGGCTCAGTGCTTTGCGAAAGCTGCCAGGGACTGACTCTTTTCGAAACAATTTGGGCCGCTTCGCCAGAGACTGTGTTGAATTGCCTCAGTTGCCGAGTTCGAGGGGGCTTTTTGTCCGTCCGCAGCACTGACAATAGGGCAGACCCGAGCCGCAGGGACAGCGATCCGTCGCCTTGACCTTCTTGCCCCGCCTGAAATCCACCTTGAGCGGATCGGCGCAATGCGAGGGTTCGGGCGCCCCGGACAGAGATGTAGCGCGCTCCGACAGGGGCAGGACCCGGCCCTCAAGGCCGGCGCGGCCCTTGAGGTCGGCGCGGCCCCCTAGGCCGACCGGCATCGGAAAGTCCAGCCGCATCGCCTTGAAAAGGGCTAGACGCTCCTCGATGTTGCGGCCAAGCAGCTTTCCCGATCGCCTGAGCTCCATCCAGGCCGCCGCTATCGTCCTTGTCACGAGGTCCTTTTCGGCGGCGGCGGCAAAGCGTCGGCCCGGCCTCGTCGCGAGATAAACGCAGGCCTGCAAGGAATAAAATGCCCAGAAATCATCGAGTTCCGGCGAGGCCCGCCGGGGCATCCCGTAGGCATTCACCCTGTGTACGTACACATCGCGGGCCAGGCCGCGGGGACGCAATTTTTGGGCCGAGGCGAGACTCTTGATGGCCAGGTCCGTGCGATCCAACCGTAGGAGGGCCACGGCCAACCAGTAGAGCCTCCTCGACAGCTCCACCTTGCGAAGGGCCGGACAGGCATCGACAGCAGCCCGCAAAGGCTCCAAGGCCCTGTCGGGCCTGTGCCGCGCCAAGTCTCGCAGTGCCCTCCCGATGGCATCGCCATGGGCCGCGGGTTTCTGCCCGCTCATCCTCCTCGCCATAGGCAGAAGGTAGCCAGCAGGGTCGCCAAAGGCAACTTTTACATAGATTTAATTCGGGGGCTGAAACCTTGCCCGGTCAAATTTGATTTCGACATCCCAACCATGCGACCCCTCAGGCATCCCTCGACATCAGAAGCACCAGGCTCCTGCCCGCCAAAAGGTAGGAATTCTGCGGGCTGAGGAATTCCTCCTTCCCCGGGGCCGCGATATCGAGGGGGCTCGGCAGGGAGCTGTCGATGACCCTTGCCCAGCGCTTGCCGCGCGGCGGGCCATGGATGGCGAAGGCCCTCGACTCGGGCCAGGCGTTGCAGAGGATGAGGAAGTCGTTATCGTCGCGGTCAGCCACGATGTCAGCACGGGCACCGTCGATGCGCCAGACGAGGAGCCTCTCGATGCGGGCCCAATCGGGGTTCAGACCCTTGTCGTCGTACCACACGATGTCGGGAATCGCGTTGTAGTCGGCGTCCTTCCCGGTGAAGAACTCGGGCCGCCGAAAGGCCGGATGCCGCAGCCTGAAGGCGATGAGTTCGCGTACAAAGCGCACGAAGCCCGAGTTGCGCTCGGCGAGGCCATAATCGAACCAGCTCGTCTCGTTGTCCTGGCAATAGGCATTGTTGTTGCCGCCCTGGCTCCGGAGGAATTCGTCGCCGCCGAGGAGCATCGGCGTGCCGATGGACAATAAAAGGCTGGCCATTAAATTTCGGGCCTGCCGGGCCCGGAGCTCTTCCACAGCCGCGGGCGCCCCATCGCCCTCAAAGCCGTGGTTCCAGCTCAGGTTCGAGTCGTTGCCGTCGCGGTTGCCCTCGCCGTTTCGGTCGTTGCGCTTCTTTTCGTAGGAAAGGAGGTCGCGCAGGGTAAAACCGTCGTGGCTCGTTATGTAGTTGATAGAATGAAATGGCTTGCGCCCGTCGCGGAGATAGAGGTCGCTCGACCCGGTCACCCGCGTCGCCAGACCCTGGACCGCCCGCTCGTCTCCCCGCCAGAAACGCCTGAGGTCGTCCCGAAACCGATCGTTCCACTCAGCCCAGCGGCCGCCGGGGAACCAGCCCACCTGGTAGGCGCCACCCGCGTCCCAGGCCTCCGCGATGATCTTCGTGTGGCGCAAAAGGGGGTCCTCGGCGATCTCCTCGAGGACGGGCGGGTTCTCGAGGAGCTTGCCGTTCTGGTCGCGGCCCAAAATCGAGCCGAGATCGAAGCGGAAGCCGTCGACGTGCATCTCGGCCACCCAGTAGCGCAGGCAGTCCATGATGAGGGAGCGCAGGACCGGATGGTTGCAATTAAGCGTATTCCCGCAACCCGAATAATTGCGATAAAAGCGCTTGTTCTCGTCCAGTAGGTAATAGATGGAATTGTCGAGGCCCCGGAAGGAGAGGGTCGGCCCCTGCTCGTTGCCCTCGGCCGTGTGATTGAAGACGATGTCGAGGATGAGCTCGATGCCCGCGCTGTGGAGTTCGCGCACCATGTACTTGAATTCCGCCACCGGCGCCCCCGCCTCGGTGCCCGATGCATAGCCCGCCTTGGGCGCAAAAAAGGCCAGGCTCGAATAGCCCCAGTAATTGCGAAGGCGTTCGCCCGTTTCCGGATTGCGCCGCATGAGCTCGCCCTCGTTGAATTCCTGCACCGGTAGAAGCTCCAGGCTCGTGATGCCGAGGGATTTCAGGTAGGGGATCGATTCGACGAGGCCCCGGAAAGTGCCCGGGTGCTCCACCCTGGCGCTGGGGTGCCGCGAAAGGCCTTTCACATGGGCTTCGTAGATGACGCAGTGCCTGAGCGGGTAGTTCAGGGGCCGGTCGCCCTTCCAGTCGAACTCGTCCGAGACCACGACGCATTTTGGCATTAGCCCCGCGTTCTCCGCGTCCGACCAGGAAAGATCGAGGTCGGGCGATTCGGGGTCGAAGGCCCTGGCCGCGGCGAAGTTCCAGGCGGGCGTCGCGGAAAGGGCCTTGGCATAGGGATCGATCAGCGACTTGTGTCGGTTGAAACGGAGGCCCTTCGTGGGGATGTAGGGTCCCTCGGCCTTCCAAAGGTAGAAGGCCCCGGGTCTGAGGCCCGCAACAAAGACATGCCAGATGTCGCCCGTCCTGTTGTGCCTCGCATCGAGCCGGTACTCCAGCACCGGCTCTGCATCCTCGGCCCTCGCGTAGACCGAAAGAATCAGCGACTCGGCATTGCGCGAGAAAATCGCGAAGTTGACCCCCTCGGTCGAGGGGCGGGCGCCGAGGGGAAGGGGCGAACCTGGCAACAGGACGTACAGGTGTGACGACACAGAGCAACTATAATCGCCAGGCGCCCCTCCGTCACGGCCCCCTACATGGCCATGCCGCCGTCGACCTTCAGCACCTCCCCCGTTACGTAAGAAGCCAGGTCGCTCGCCAAAAAGAGGGCCGCCTTGGCAATCTCGTCGGGGCTCCCCGAGCGGCCGAGGGGGATGCTCTCCATCAGCTTGGCTCGGCCCTCGGCGCCGATCTGATCGGTCATGGAGGTGTCGATAAGACCGGGGGCGATCGCATTCACGCGGACTCCCCTCGACGCCACCTCCTTGGCCAGACTCTTCGTAAAGCCGATGATGCCCGCCTTCGAGGCGGAATAGTTCGTCTGTCCCCCGTTGCCCGTGATGCCGACGACGCTCGACAGATTGATGATCGAACCGGCGCGGGCCTTGATCATGTGCCTGGCCGCGACCCGACATACCAAAAAGGCGCTCGTAAGGTTGGTCGCCAGCACCGTCTCCCAATCCTCCAGCTTCATCCGGAAGACGAGGCCGTCGCGGGTGACGCCGGCATTGTTCACGACCACTGCGGGAACGCCGCCCTCGGCGACCACCCTCGCGATGGCAGCCTCGACCTCGGCCTCCTTGGCCACATCGCAGGCGATCCAGGCCACCGAGCCTCCGGCCGCAGCAGCGCCAGCGGCGAGACCCGCCGCATCATCGGCCTCGCTCCGAGAAAGATAAAAGACCTTGGCACCCTGGGCGGCGAAACGGGCCACGATAGCCCTACCGATCCCCTTCGAGCCGCCGGTCACCACGCAGACCTTGTCCTTCAACAATGCTTCCATTACTGGCTCCTCACAAAGAAACCGCGGCGACCTCGGCAAGCTTGCCGAGGGGCGCGCAGGGAATATCGGGATTGACGGCCTTCCACAGGCCCGCGAGAACCGTGCCCGGCCCGGTCTCGAAGCATTGGTCGAAGTCCGCCTCGGCGATCGACATTTCCTCGGCGATCCAGCGCACCGGGCTGACAATCTGCTCGACGCAGAGCCTTTTCGCCTCGGCGCCGCTTTCGATGCGCC
>JAJXVS010000253.1 GCA_021782015.1 bacterium
CTGCCGCAGTCGAGGCATCTGAAGCGCGGGACGAGGCCGAAGGCCTTGGTCTGATGGAATCCGTAGGGCCTGAACCAAGCATGGGTCTGGGGTTCCATGTGGTTCCGACAGGATGGATAGGGGCAAAACGGGGGGAGGGACATGGTGAACTCCTTCGGAGCTTCAATCGCTCCGAAGATCACAACGTCCGCGCCACCCCCATTTGCTTCAAACTACAACAAGCTTCGTAACACTAATCAAGCCTTGGCACGAGAATATCGGGAAACGACTCGTCAAGGCCCCCAAGCTCTATTTCTGGGATGTCGGGTTGGCGAGCTGGCTCTTGGGCAATCGAAATTCAGGGCATCTGGCAGCCCATCCCCTGCGCCGGTCCTTATTCGAAAACATGATCATAGCCGATAAGATCAAGCGAGAATCCCATCGGGCCGGAGGTCATGGATTTTTTTTCTATCGGGACAACCATGGACAGGAGATCGATCTTGTAATGACCGAAGGGCCGTCGCTGGATTTGATCGAGATAAAGAGCGGTCAGACTGCCCATCCCGACCTTTGGCGTCAGATGTCTCCCATCCGCAAGGCGCTGAACCATCCCGGAAAAGACTTTGTCGTCTATGGGGGCGAGGGTCAGTTGGAAATTCTCGGTACGAAGGTCTTCGGCTGGAAGGAGTGGATGTTGGCTGATCAGGGAGATTAATCGAAATACGGGGCTTCGGACTTTTGTGTGGGTGGAGCGGCAAAATCACTGGCCGTAGAGTTCCGTGAGCAGGCTCTTGAGTTTGGCTACCTCATCCGGCAAGAGCGAGCCGAGTTTTGTGCCGATGCGCTCGACGCTGACCGTCCTGATTTGATCGCCGGCAATCTCCGCCACCTTGCCGTCTAGTTCGATGCGAAGCCTCGTTCTCCACCCTGGATGGATGCTCGTCGTTAGGGGGCACTCCGTCACGGTCTTGAGGTGGCGATTGAGCTCGTCGCGGCTTACGATAACAGCGGGCCTCGCCTTGGCAATTTCCGCGCCGCGGACTGGCTCGAAATCGACCCGGTGGACAGCGTAGCGAGTGAGGGACTTCATGGCTTTCTGCGCCTGCGAGCGGTCATGGGTGTTCCTGCCTACGCGCGATATGCCGGCTTCGCTTCCGCCGCCTGCACCCAATCAAGGTCGTCAATGCCATCGTTCGAAGCGCCGTCGAGCGCGCCCCAGTCTTCATCGGGTCCCGCCATCTCGCGGGCGGTCTCTTGCCACGAAAGGAGCACCCTGTCCCGCTCCAAGGGTTTCAGGAGGATTCCGTCTTCTCGCTCCTCCATGATGAGGCCTGAACCGATGCCATAGCGGCGTAGGGTCTCCGCCGGGATGCGTATCCCCTGGGAGTTGCCGATCCGCGCCACCTTGAGTTCTTGCGTCTTCATGTAATAACAGTAATAACACACCTTGTGGGCATCAAGGAGTCCTGATCGGCCTCCGAGACGCTGGGCGCTTCCAAAATGGAAGGGTATCCCGCGTGAGGGATCGGAGCCGGTAGCCCGGACCGGAGCGCGCGACGGCGCGCGGAGGGAGGACTACCGGCGGAGAGCCCGACCCCGCGCGGAGCGCGGGGGCACGCCCAAATGATATAGCGGGTGCTCGCGTGTCCAGGGACTGTCTCGTTTGTCCCGCCTAGTCAATGTAGTAATGTTGCAACATTGGGGGCGCCATGATCACCAAGGTTTCAAGCAGGGAGTTCAACCAGCATACCAGCCAGGCCAAGGCGGCTACCCGCAATGGACCGGTATTCATCACTGACCATGGGCGTACGAGGCATGTGCTCCTCAGCTATGAGGAGTTTGAACGGCTACAGGGCATGAGGCCGAAAATCGCCGAGCTTCTCGCGCTCGAAGGTAGCGATGGCTTTGAGTTGGCTCACCTAACCGACAAGGAATTTCCTCGGGCGGCGGCCCCCTTTGCGCCTGGCCCGAGCCCTGGCCTTACTTCGTCGGCACGTTCGATCTCAGGGAGGCGGGTCGTTCAGCGGATCCCAGACCCGATCGAAGCCAAAGTCGGCAAAATGTCGGACATTTCCCGTTGCAAACTGGTCTACGCCATGATGGCGAAGTGTGAGGGCCAGCCGGGCATCGAAGACAGACCTACGGGCGGCGCCCGGCCGCGACGCTCGCTGCCAGATCGTTTCCATCAAACTGCCTGGATAATCGATGACGCGCCAGGCGGGATTCGACCTGAATCCCTTGCAGGTTTCGACGGCATCCAGGGCCGAGAGAGGATGTGTCACTACGGCTGGGTTGCGTAACAGAACATAGAGTTCGAGGAGGACGAGTTCGCATATCGCGAAATCGTGATTATCGGCGTGCTCTCGCAGAAAGTTCGAGGCGGAGGCTTGTTGGGGACTCTGGATATTGAGGGCATGCATCAGGATGTTCGTGTCGCAGGAGATCACGACGCTGCCTCCCCGGAATTGCCCATTTCGCGCCATTTGTCTTCGGTCGCGATAAAGGCCCCAAGAGGATGCGGAGCCGGAGGCACCCATGGCCTGGCAAGTGGCCTGCCTTCCGGATGAACCGTGAGGTAGTATTCCCCAGCCTTGCGCATGAGTTCCGTCAAAGTGCTTTCCTCATCCTCTGCTCGGGCTTTGAGGCGCTCGAATAGGCGATCGGGGAGCTGGATTTGCGTGCGCTTCATGACAGCAAATATACTGTCACATCATTTTTGTGGCAAGCTCGTATGTTGAACATGCCATCAGCCTCAATTCATTGTCAAAATTCGGCTCATGACGCATGCCCCTGGGCCTTGACTGGCCATTCCTCGGCTAGACGTGAAGCCTGCGGGCCGCGGCCTCCCCGCGGGATCGGGCCTCCCCCCGCGCGCTCGCTTGGAGAAAGAGTGGCGGCGGCAGATCATTTTCGTTACAACGACAGTGAGAAATATCGATGCGCAAGGAGTGTGGCCATGCTCGAAGTCAGGGTGGAAGACGGAATCGCGATCGCCGAGTTCGCGAACGGGAAATACAATTCGGTGAGGCCCGAGACCCTCGCAGCCCTCGGCGATGTCGTTCGACGCGTGGAGGCCGACGAGGCCCTCAAGGGGCTCGTGCTCACGGGCAGGGGCAGGACCTTCTGTTCGGGCTTCGACCTCCCGACCTTTCTGGGGTTTCCTGACCACGCGGCCGTGGTTCGCTTTTTTTCGGAGGTCGCCGATCCGGTATTCCTGGGGCTTTTTGGATGCCGGAAGCCGGTGGTCGCGGCCCTGAACGGCGCTGCCGTCGCGGGTGGTCTGATCCTCGCGATGGCCTGCGACCTCCGTGTCGCGGTCGATAACCCGAAGATCCAGCTCGGCATGTCGGAGATCAAGATCGGCCTCGGCCTGTCGCCCGTTCATGCGGAGATCCTGCGGTTCGGGCTGGGCGGCGCGGCGCGCTTCCGCGATGTCTGCTACGGCGGCGAACGTTATCCGGTGAACGCGGCGAAGGAGATGGGGATGGTCGACGAGCTTGTCGCCGAGGGGGAACTCCTGCCTCGCGCCAAGGCGATAGTCGCCTCGTGGTACGACAATCCCGGCCATGCCTTCGGCCTCCTCAAGCGCTCGCTTCGAGGACCGGTGATCGAGGCGACGAAGCGCATCGTGGAGACATCGGACTGGCAGGAGGGATTCCGCTGCTTTTTCGACCCATCGACGCGGGCGGCGATGGAGCTCATGGCGAAATCGATGGCGTAGGGGGGGCGGGTCGCGGCCCTCCATTCGGCCAAGGGGGAAATACCAATTTACAGGAAAGCCCCCGATCCGTCGCGATCTCCATGTGAGCCCGCAATTTCCCGCGCGCCAGGCTGCCGATCAGTCTCAGGCCCAGGTGGCCGTCGCGGGCGATGTCGAAACCCGGAGGCGGGCCTATCCCGTCATCGGAGATGACCAGAACGATGTCGCTCGATGCGGTACCGGTCAATTGGATCGATATTTTTCCGGGTCTGCCGGCGGGAAAGGCATACTTCAGGGAATTGGTAATGAGTTCGTTGGCGATGAGGCCGCAGGATGTTGCCACTTCGAGGCTCACGCGAACCTCGTCCAGCTTGAGGGCGAGCGAGGGGCGGCTGTCGGGCGAGGCGTAGGAATTCAGCAACCGCAACGCCACCTCCTGAAGGTAGGCTCCGAGATCGATGTCAGAGAGGTCCCCGGTTTCGTACAGCTTGTCATGAACCATGGACATGGAAAGGATCCTGTCGATCGATACCGCGAAGGCGTCCTTGAGCCTGACGTCGTCGATCTCGTTGGATTGAAGCCTCAGCATCGAGATAATCACGCTCATGTTGTTTTTGGTGCGGTGGTAGACCTCCTGGAGGAGAACCTCCTTTTCCGCAAGGGATCTCGCGATCAAGGCCTCATTCTTCTTTCGCTCGCTGATGTCTTGGCCGAAGACAGCCAGTCCGAAGGTTCTTCCATCTTGCAGGAGCGGATTGATACGGAGGAAGAATGTCCTCGCGTCCTGAAGCATGGGTAGTTCGAAGGAAAATGCGCCGTCGCTCTCGGCCCGTCGGTATCGCTCCCTCCACAGAAGGAGTTCGTTCTCGGAAGAGGCAAACTCTTCCAGGCGCATCCCCACCGCGACCGGAAGGTCGCTTTTTTCCGAAAAATGCTTCTGGAAGCTTCGATTGAAAGTCAAAAGTCCGTAGGTCTGGCTGGCGACAGACCAGATCATGTCGTCCGTGCTGTCGATGATGGTCGACAGGGTCGCCTGCGATTCTTTGAGCTCCTGATCTGTCGCCCGCAGGGCCCGCTTCGCGATTTCAGCCTCGATAAAGTCGTTCGATCTGCGAAGTCCGACAACGAGTATCGTGCCGAGCCACGCGTATTCGAGGAGGAAGATGAAGTGGATCACGCCTATCCCGATGAGGAAATCGATGACCTGGGCCGAAACGACGAAGCCGATGGCGATGCCGATGACCGGTGATTCCTTCCGTCTTCCCTGCCGTCGGAAGATGGCCATGCGGTACAGGAGATAGAGGAGAAAGATGAAACCGACGGAGGTGATTGCGACAAGAATCGGGCCCCGTTCGACCTCCTTGTAGACGAAGTCCGCACCGAAGGGGAGGGGGACCCTGAGAACGAATGGGTGGCTCGTGATCCATGTCAGGTCGCCAAGATCCACGACCTGGCTGATGAAGGCGAGGCTGGCCCACACGAGACAGGCGATGACATACCGTCTTCTGATGAGCCGCGTTTCTTCGGCGATGAACCAGAAGAGAGCAAAGCCGGCGATGGTGCTCGAGACGGTCTCACCCTTGAGCCAGAATACGCTTTGGAGGGGGGAGTCGATGTTGTATTCCCCCGCGCAGAAAACGCAGAAGGCGGCACCGCCAAGACAGATCAAAATAAAGGCGACATCGCTCTTTCGCCTGTTTCTCCTGACCCAGGCCAGGCTGTCGCTGATGGCAATGGTGAGACAGATGGCAGCGATAATCAAGGTCGGGAGGGAGTAGATTTTCATCTGAAATTCTTCCGTTCCGGCTTCTTTTTCAGCGGCCCTTTCTCATGTCGGCCGGTGTCCCCGCGACCATGGTATAGCCGCGAAAGGCAACTGAGCAGCCGCGGCCCACGGGCGACTGGGCTTCGAGGCCGACGCGAATGGCGGCCTTCATTTTGAGACGGAAGTATCGGACCATCTTCCATTTCCTGCCGTCGAGGGAGTAGTGCAGGGCCCAGAGATCC
>JAJXVS010000254.1 GCA_021782015.1 bacterium
TGGCCTTTTTCGTTTTTTGGGCGCTGAGGTGATCGGGGATTCCGCCCTCCATCGCCGGGTCTCCCCAGCCGCCATCGCCACCCTCCCTCGTCGGGCCTGCTTCGCCTCAGCCTTACTTCTTCGCCATTACAATGAATCGTGCCGAGGCCTCGGCGAGGGCTGTGCCGTCCTCGGCCAAAATGGAGGCCTTGGTCGCGATGACCCGTCCCCGTGGAGACTCGGCCTGTCCCTTTATCGTGACCGTCGAGCCCGTCGGCACGGGCTTGATGAACTTGACCGCCATGTCGGCGGTGACAGCCGAGGCGGCGAAGGCGTTGCAGGCGTGGGCCATGAGTTCGTCCATGAGCATGGTCAGGAAGCCGCCATGGGTGACGCCCTTCCAGCCGGCGCACCATTCGGGGACGAGGAAGCGGCTTTCCGCCTCACCCTGAGCGGGATAGCTGAATTGGAGGTGGAAACCGCGGTCGTTGTCGATGCCACAGCAAAAGCAGGAATTGTCTCTTTCGATGGATGGGTCCATGGTCCTTCGTTTCCTTTTGAGTTTGCAGGTCCGGCCCGCGAGGTCGGCCCGGGGCGCTGGTTTCGGCCGGGGCGGAGTATAATCCGGGGGCCGGGCCGCCAACAAGCTTCGAGGAAGTGGGGACGCCTTGTTGAAAAGGGCGGCTCCCGGCATACTCTTTCGATGGATGATAGCTTTGAGGGCTGCGCCTTGTGCGCCCTGGGTCTTGAAAAGGTTCTCTCCAATGAGATTGCCAAAATCGGTCTTGAGGCGAGCGGTCGGGCCCCCGGCCGGATCTTCTTCAAGGCCGACATGAAGGGGCTCTTTCGCGCCAACCTCGAGCTGCGGACGGCCGAAAGGGTCCTCCTCGTGGCGGCGCGCTACGTGGCCCCTGATTTCGACGCCCTCTTCGAGGGGGCGCGAAGGCCGGCCTGGCAACGCTTTTTCGCCGGCGACGACAAGCTCGTCATCGAGAGGGTGAGGAGCCGCGACTCGAAACTGGAAGCCCAGACCTCCGTCCAGTCGGTGGTCCACAAGGCGATTTACGAGGCCCTCGGCAAGGCCTACCACCAGCAGCGGATGCCTGAGACGGGGCGGACGAGGTCGCTTCGGGTCTATCTCGATCATGATGAGTGCGTGCTGGGCCTCGACCTTTCCGGCGAAGCCCTCCACAAGCGCGGTTGGCGCAAGGCGGCCGGCGAAGCGCCCCTCAAGGAGACGGTGGCCGCCGGCATTCTTTTGCTTGGGGGCTGGGGCCGAAGGCTTCCCCTCCTCGATCCCTTCTGCGGCTCGGGCACCTTTCTCGTGGAGGCGGCCCACTTCGCCCTCGATCGGGCGCCGGGCCTCGACCGGCATTTCGAGATTGAAACAATGCCTCTCATCAGGGAGGGGGCGGCGAAAATTTTCTCCGACGAGAGACAGCGAGCGAAGGCTGCCGTCCGCAAGGATGTCGAGCTCAGCCTGACTGGCAGCGACAGCGATCCCCGCGCCATCGAGCAGGCCCAGGGCAACGCTGCCCGGGCGGGTGTGGCTCCCTTCCTCGAGCTTTCCGTTTCGCAGGCCGAGGAAGTCCAGCCGACGGCGGATGAGGGGCTCCTCATCACGAATCCGCCCTGGGGCGAAAGGCTCGGCACCGAGGCCGAGGCGCGGGCCCTCTATGGTCGGCTGGGAAAAGCCTGGGGGCTTGCGGCCGCCGAGGAGTCAGCGGCAGGCAAGGGCGGCGGCAAGAGGGGTGGGGGCGATCGGCGCTGGGCCGAACGGGGCGCGAGCCGACGCGACGGGGCTCCCGTTGGCCGCTTTGCCGGCTGGGGCATCGGTGTCGTGACGAATTCCGAGGAGGCCGGCCTTTCCTTCGGGCGTCGCGCCCCCGTCGAACGCAGGTTGCAGAATGGAGCCGAGGAGCACTGGTTCCACTTGTATCCGGCGGCCGCGCGAGGATGATTTTGCGACAATCGGATTTTGGGCGTATCTTGGGTCAAGCATGAAAGCAGAAACCGAGCGCTCCGAAGTTGTAAGCCATTTCGACGAGTCCTCGTCCGAGGCCTGCGTCGGTTGCGATCTGGAGGCTGACCTTCCACCCTCCTGCCCCGTGGCCCTGGTCATCTTTGGCGCGACAGGGGATCTTGCCGCGCGCAAGATATTTCCCGCCCTCTACAACCTTGCCCTGGCCGGCCGTTTCCACCCCGACTCCCGGATAGTGGCAGTCGGCAGAAAGGCCTTCGATACCCCGGCGTATGTCGCCACGATCGCTCCCGCGATCTCCGAGCATTCGCGGCGAACCGTGGATGCGGAAATCTGGACTCGTTTCGCCGGACAGATCGGATATCTTCAGGGTGAATTATCCGACAGGGCTCTCTACGAGTCGCTTGCGGGCGTCTTGCGTTCCGCGGTCATGCCCCGAATGCGGTTGTACTACCTCGCGATCGGCCCCGACCAGTTTGCGATCGCGGCCGAGGGCCTCGCCGCGGCCGGTCTCGGCTCGGCGGTCTTTGATGGCGCCCGGGCCGGCGAGGAGGGAGTCGTTTCCCGACTCGTCGTCGAAAAACCCTTCGGCAGCGATCTGGCGAGCGCGCGTGACCTCACGCGACGACTTCAGGGAGCCTTCCTCGAACGCGACATTTTCCGCATCGACCATTATCTCGGCAAGGAGACGGTGCAGAATCTCCTCTATCTCCGCTTTGCCAATTCGGTCTTCGAACCCCTCTGGAATCGCGACCACATCGCGCGCATCGAGATCGACGCCCTCGAGACCGTCGGTATTGGTACGAGGGGCGGCTATTACGACCGGGCCGGCGCGGCGCGGGACATGCTTCAGAATCACCTTTTCCAGCTCCTCTGCCTGACGGCGATGGAGCCTCCGGCCTCCCTCGACCCCGAGGCCATCCGCGACGAGAAGGTCAAGGTGCTCCGGTCCATTCCGCGCTACGAGGCCGCGGAATGGCGCTCCCGGTCGCTGCGGGCCCGGTATTCGGAAGGACGATCCCCGGCGGGGGCCGAGGTCCCTGCCTATCTCCGCGAGGCGAAGGTCGCTCCCGATTCCACGACGGAAACCTTCGTGGCCCTCCGCCTCGAGGTCGACAACTGGCGCTTCGCCGGCGTTCCCTTCGTGCTCCGCACCGGCAAGGCCCTGGACCGGAGGTCGAGCGAGATTCGCGTCGTCTTCCGGTCGCCCCCGCGGGCCCTGTTCTCCAGTTACGGCGGGGAACTGGGGCACAATATATTAACTATAAAGATTCAACCCGACGAGGGGCTGTGGTTCTCCTTCAACATGAAGGTACCCGGCCGCCCCCGTGTCGAGCCTCGTGACCTCCGCTTCGGCTGGAGCGAGGGCGACGGTCTTCCGGAGGCCTACGAGCGCCTCCTCGACGACGCCATTCGCGGCGATTCGACCCTGTTCATCCGGGCTGACGAATCGGAGGCCGCCTGGGATCTGGTCGACGGGCTGAGGCGATCCTGGGGAGAGCCAGTTTCCCAAGGGGCGCCAGCTTCCCGGGGATCGTCAGCCTCCCGGGGCGCCAACGATTCGGCCACCCTCCTCGAATACCCCGCGGGCTCTCCGCCCCTCAGGCTGCCGGGGGTCTTTCCGTGAACCTCCGGCGCTTCGCCGCCGAGGCGGAATGGATCGAGGCCTGCGTCGCAGAGGCCCTCGCCGCGATGACGGCCGCGAAGGCCGAGGCCAGGCGGGCTGAGTTGGTGCTGGCAGGCGGCCTCACGCCGGGACCGATGTACCGGGTTCTCGCCTCACGCGAGTTCTCCGGCCCCCCGCCTCGCCTCTGGCCCGGCGACGAGCGTCGCCTTCCCCTCGGTCACGCGGAGCGCAACGATCACCTCATAGCGGACATCTTCGCGGCGGCCGTATGGAAGCCCTCACCGGAACTGCGGCTCTGGCCGGATGCGAGCGACGCCGACCCGGCCGCGACCTACGCGAAGGCCCTGGCCGACACCCTGTCGCCGCACCCGCGTTTCGACCTCGTCTTTCTCGGCGTCGGCAACGACGGACACACGGCCGGACTCTTTCCCGGTGACGCCGCGAGCGAGGCCGCGCTCTCTCCTAATTGTGAACAACTTGCGGTCCTCAGCATTGCCGCCTCGCGGCCCTGGCTTCGCATGAGCCTTTCGGGGCCTGTTCTCGCGGCGGCGGGCCGGCTCGTGTTTCTCACCAAGGGCGACGAGAAGCTGGCGACCCTCGAAAGGACGATGGGGGAGGGGGGCAAGAACCTGCCCTGGCGCCGCGTCGCCGCCCTCGCCGAGGCCCGAGGCGCGGAAACCTCGATCTTCCACCTCGATTCGAACTAGCGACCGGCCTCGAAGCTGAGCCATTTCGTGGTCGCCCTCGACAGGTCTGCGTAAGCCCCGCGGAGCTCCTCGGGAAGGAGGATGGCCAGGCGATACATCATCTCGTCGGCCATTTCCTGACGAATTTCCTTCGTGAGTTTCTGGCCGTGGGTGTCGAGCCGGAAGGTCTGGCCGGTCTTGAGCACGAAGGGCGAGCGGCGGAAATGCTTAAGATCGTCGCGGGCCTTCATCCCGCCCCAATGGGCGACCGGCATGATGGGCGCCTCAGAATGGAGGGCCAGTAGCGCGATGCCCCCCTTGGCTTCCTGGAGCGCTCCGTCCTGGGCCCGGCTCCCTTCCGGGGCGATGCCGAGTATCCAGCCGGCCTTCAGCCTCTCGATGCATTCGCGGAGGGCCTCGCGGTCGGCCTCACCCCGCCGCACCGGGATTACCCTCCAGACCCTCATCACGAAGCCGAGAAAGAAGACCTTGAACAGCTCGATCTTGGCGAGGGCCGTCACCTTGGGGCGGGGAGCCAGCTGGGTGTAGAGAATCGGCGCCTCGACGATACCTCGATGATTGGTGAACAGGATGAGCGGGCCGTCGCGGGGCACCTTCGCGAGGTCGGTCGCGTCGATGCGATAGACGAGGGACAGGCCGAGCTTGCAGCCGTAGGTGATGATCCATCGAAGCGGGGACATAGGGCCTCCATGCAGACCCTGTATCATGCACGCCGCGCCCACATCGCGCCATCGGGGCGACGCTCGAGGGCGTGAGAGCGCCGACGCTCGACGGTGTGAGAGCGCGCCCGGCTGGCGCATCACGTCACCCGGCCCCCTCACCGCCGCCTTACGGCCCGCGCCTCACTGCAGCCGGCCCGCCCCCCTCACCCCGGCGGCCCGCGCCTTATCCCGGCGGCCGGCGCCCTATTTCGGCGCCGGCTCCTCGCCCTGGCCGCCGCCCTTCACCCGATCCTCGTCCCCAAAGGGTCCCGACAGCTCGCGAAGCTCCTCGTCGAGATGGGCGCGGATCCGAAGGGCCACTTCGTAGGCCTGGCGACGGGCGGCCGAGACGGCCTCCGATTCGAGATCGTCCTGGGTCATCAAAAGCCTGTACGCCGGAACTTCCAGTGAATTGGCAAGGTTTTCGAGAATTTCGGGAGTGGGGAATTTCCGCGCTATCTCGATTTCGCCGACATAGCCCGGCGAAATGTCCGCGCGCTCGGCCAGCTCCGCCTGCGAAATCCGGAGGAGGTGACGCCGCTCCTTCAAATTCCGCGCGAGGGCAAACCGCAGGCTCGTTTCCACACGAGCAATCTAGTGTTCCGCCTCTCAAATAGCAAGACTAAAATTGATTTCTGCGATATGCTTCTGGAATGGGACGATCCGCACTCCGGCTCACGATTGGTGAGGC
>JAJXVS010000255.1 GCA_021782015.1 bacterium
TTCGACGGGGCGGGCATGTTCGGAGTTCCGCCTTCCGCGAAGGTCCTGACGGCCTCGACAAGGCGACGGTAGGGAAGAAAGGCGCGCCTCAGAAAGAGCCACGCGAGGGCCACGCTAATCGAGCCGAAAAAGACATTAAGCGCAAAGGCCACGGCGATCTCAGCCCGCATCGGACCGTCGAGCAGCATATGATCGGCCGCCACAAAGAGCCTGACCTCACCCTGCATCATCGGAAGTGGGGCCGAAAGCTTGGCCAACATGGTCGATCCCCTGCCGTCAGAAACCCGGGCGAAGCCTGCGGCATACAGGGGTTTCCAGACCGCCTGGGGCAGGATCGATCCGGCTGCGGGCAGGCCGGAGCCTGTCGCGACGACTCTTCCGCCGGCGCCGACCAGGGCCCACTTGAAATCGTTCGGATTGGTGCCCCCACCCGCCTGGATCTGATCGAAGAAGCGCTCAGGATCGATGGACACGCCGATCCATGGCCCCTCGCGCCCCCGCTCCGATGGATCGGCCGGCACGAGAAATACGAGATCGGAAAGGAGGAAGGTCCGGCGGTCCTCATTAAAATATCGCAATTGGAAGGAATTGATCGAAGGTGCCTTCGAGGACGAAAGCGTCTTCCTGCCGGTCGCGGGATCGGCCAGGAAGATTTCGCGATAGGCCGGATTCCGGGCAAGGCCAGCCTCGAGAAGCATCCTCGCCTCGGACCTACCGGCCGCTCCGCCCCAGGCCGGCCCGGTCGGCGACGGCAGGACCGAGGCGGCGCGAAGGGAGGCCGCGATCAAATCGGCGTCGCTTTCGCATTGGTTGAACCACTGGGCGATCGCGCGTCGCTTCGCGTCCATCGCCAGACCGAGGGTCGCCGACATTTCGGTGGACATCAAATTATCGCGGCCCCTGTACCCGAGAAAGGACATTCCATAAATATCGATAATTCCACGACCGATGATCGACAGCAGCAGAAGGCTCGCGATCACGAGCACAATTCTGTCGATCGCCGATGCATCGCGACGCCCTCCATGTCGCGATGATCGTCGGCCCTGACCGGAGTTCAACCCTCGACCTCGTATCCCGCCATTTGCTCGCGGAAGGCGACAGGTCTCTCGGACAGCCCAACATTTGGACCAATTGTCTTCATTCAATCCTTGCCGTGACAATGGTCACATCATCATCGAAATCCTGGGCCCCGGACATTTCGAGGGCCCGCTCCAGGAGGCGCTTGTGGTATTCCGCGCCGTAGGGCACACCGACGAGGATGTCGCGGAGCGAAAGCACCGGTGCCGAGCCCTTGCTGGCACCGGCTTCGACCAGCCCGTCCGTATTGATGACGAGGATGTCCCCGTCGACGAGCTGCTCGGTCCTTTCGGAGTACATGCTCGATTGGGCGAAACCCAGGGCTGATCCGGAAACCGGAAGCTCCCTCGATACGCCCTTCGAAACGATGAAGGGGTGCTCCTGCCCTGCGTTCGAGTAGGTAAAGGTCAGTGCCGACCGGTCGAGGACCCCGGCGAAGAAACTGACGAGGAGGTCGGAAGTTTGCCTGAGTTCGAAGTTGAGCCTCTCGTTCAGCCAGCTCAGGAATCCGGCGGGAGAGAATCGCTTGCCTATCTGATTGCGGACATACTCGGGATAGATGATCGCCTTGAGAATGCCCGTAACGAAGGCGGCCTTGAGCCCATGGCCGGCCACGTCTCCCACGAGGATGAGAAAGCGACCTGCGCCGATGGCAATGACATCGTAGTAGTCGCCGCCGCAATACAGGCCCTTCAGCGGTCGGTAACTCGTCCGAAACTCGAGGCCTTCGGCCTTGAGGGGAGCGGGTCGAAGAAGGGCCCGCTGCATTTCTCCGGCCCAGCGCAGCTCCTCCTCCAGGGTCCTGGCGTAGGAATCGTTCTCCATGCGGAGGCGCCGTGTCGCGATGGCCTTGTCGAGCTCGGCCTTGAGGTAGCCCGACTCCCAGGGCTTGAGAATGTAGGCTGAAATGCCCGCCTGAACGGCCTTCATCACCTCGCCGGCCTCCGAAAAACCGGTGAGGAGGATGGTGACGATGTTGGGCCAGCGCCGCTTGACCTCCAGAAGGAAGTCCGAGCCCTTCATCTCGGGCATCCTGAGATCGGACACGATGACGGCAATCCGTTCGGGGCTGGCCTCGACGACGCCCAATCCTTCCCTCGCCGAAGAAGCCGTTTGGAGGATGATGTCGCCCTCCTTGGCCCAGTCGTGCAGTTCGCGCTTGAGCGCGTTGAGAATGTTCACCTCGTCGTCGATGAAGAGAATCGTATTTGGTTGTTCGCCCTGCGGTTTCATGGGCCCAGCCTACGATGGTAAGCGACGGCGCGCAAGCTCCGGTGCGCGGCGCCCACGATTGACAAGAGCCGTCCAGGGCCTGAAGATCATCGAATGCCATTCGAGAACGACGGCAAGCCCGACCAAAGACGGACGATCCTCATCGTCGACGACATAGCCGACAACCTCGACCTGCTCGCGAACGTCCTCCGGCCCGAGTACAGGGTGCGCGTCGCCAATTCAGGCTCACGAGCCCTCGGCATCGCCGCGGCACCGCCCCACCCCGACCTCATCCTCCTCGATGTAATGATGCCGGCGATGGACGGCCACGAGGTCATCGGCCGCCTCAAGGCCGATGCCGCCACCCGCGATATTCCCGTCATATTCGTGACCTCCCTCGGGGATGCTGAGGACGAGAAGACGGGCTTTTCGCTCGGCGCCGTCGACTACATCACGAAGCCGATCAATCCGGCCGTCGTCCTCGCGCGGGTGCGCGCCCACATCGAACTCAAAGAAATCCGCGACCGGCTGGCGGCCCAGAAGGAAGTCCTCGAAAAGGAGGTCGCCGACAGGACGGCCGAGAACCTCGTCGTGCACAACCTATCCGTGCGGGCCCTCGCCTGCATCGCCGAGGCCCGACTCGCCGATACGAGCGACCATATCCTTCGAGTCCAGAGCTACGTCGCGATCCTCGCCCGCAAGCTGCCCGAGCACATCCGTTTCCACCGAGAGCTCACCGGAGCGCGAATCGACATGCTCGTGCGAGCCTCGGCCCTTCATGACCTCGGCAAAATCGGCATACCCGATTCGGTGCTGCTCAAACCGGGCAGCCTCAGCCCCGAGGAATTCTCGACCATGCAACTGCATACCAGCATCGGCGCCGAGGCCATCGGCACGGCGATCGAACAGGCGCGCCGGGGCATGCGCGACATCTCTCCCGAACAGGAGCAGCGGGCCTTCGCCCTTCTCGGCATGGCCCGTGAAATCTGCCTTTCACACCACGAACGATGGGACGGAGCGGGCTATCCCCAGGGCCTTTCGGGCGAAGCCATTCCGATCACGGCCCGCCTCGTGGCCGTGGCCGATGTCTACGACGCGCTGACGACGCGACGCGTCTACAAGGCGCCGATACGCCATGCCGAGGCCTCCGACATCATTGGCCAAGGCGGGGGCAGCCAGTTCGACCCTGACCTTATCGAGGCATTTCTGCGCGGCAAGGATGCCTTCGCCGAAATCGCGATGCGCAACGACGAGGGCGGGAAGGACGGCAGGGACTAGCCGCGAATCAGGCGAGGGGGGAAGTCACCCGGCCGCAGGACTCGTCTCTTGCTGTCGCGGTCCGCGGTCGACTACAGTGGTCCTATGTCCCAATCGGCTCCCGGAACCAAGACCGAGGTCATTGACGCTCTCTCCCGGACCCTGTCGATGCGGCCGGATCTCAGGCTCGCGATCCTGTACGGGTCAGCGGCGAGGGATTCGATTCGGAAATCCAGCGACATCGATTTGGCCCTCGCCCTCGATTCGCCCATGAGCTCGGAAGAATTCCTTTCTCTCATGGATCTCGCCGCGGAGGCATGCGGTCGACCGGTCGATCTCGCCGATCTTCGAAGCGCCAAAGGATTTTTCCTACACCAGATCCTCTCTCGCGGCTACCTTTTCATGAACCGCGATCCGGCACTCTACGAGAGCCTTGCAGCCAGGAGCCTGGAATACATCGAGGACATCCACCCAATTGTTCAGAGAGAGCGCCTGAGGCGCATCGAGGAGTTCGCACGTGGAGGATGAGTACCTCGTTTCGGCCAAGCTTGAATCGCTCATGCGTTGCATCCATCGGATCGAGTTGAAGAGGCCAGATTCCCTCGCGACACTTGAGGCGGATCTGGATGTCCAGGACATTTTAGCGGTGAACCTCGAGCGAGCTGTCCAGCTCTGCGTCGACATCTGTATGCATCTGCTCAGTTCTCGTGGACTTCCCGTTCCCGGCACGATGGCGGAGGCTTTCGGCGCCGCAGCCGATGCCGGGCACTTTCCTCCGGAGCTCGCGAAACGCCTCGCGCGAGGGGTTGGTTTTCGTAATATTGCCGTCCATCAGTACGACAAGATCAATTGGAAAATCGTTTATGACATAGTCTGGAAGCGCCTCGGCGATTTTCGAGAATTCTCCGGTTACGTCACGGAGAGCATGCAGTCGAGAAGTTGACGCGAGGATGGCGTCATGCATACTGCCTCCCGAGGAGCTTCATGAAGTGGACCTGGAAGGTCGCGCCGGGCCTTCTCGGGCAGGGCCTCGAGCCAGCCCGAGAAGGACGCACTCGAAGGAAACGTAGGAGGGACCATGGATCATGTTGGCGAGGATCTCGAGGCTGACCGGGCGCTTCCTGAGTTCGGGGGCGGTGACATAGATGCCCTTCACCACGCCAATTATCTGCCCCGACGCGATCCATCGACTCACCCTATCGCGAACGTTGCCCTTTTCGCCGACGATCCCCGCGATGGCCAGGAAATCGAGTTCCGGCCCGAGCTTTGCCAAGTGTCGTGATGAATGGGGTCTGACCCTTCGGGTGTGGCAGACCCTCTGGATGTGGCAAAAAAGCGATGGTTCAGCCTCGTAAGACCTTTCCGGCCTTGATAAACCTAATATCAAGTCTTATATTTCTTATATGAATCGGATTGACTGGGCTCCGCGCGCCGTTAGGCAAATTCTAAAACTAGAAGCCGCCGACCAGAAATCGATCCGCACGGGAGTTGAGACCCTGCGGAAATTCCCAGGCTGCCCGAATATCAAGCGCCTCGTCGACCAGGATAGCCAATACCGTCTTCGCGTCGGGCGCTTCCGTGTCTTCTTCGATTTCGATGGAGCAGCCCATATAGTGCATATCGAGCAAGTGAGGCAACGCGATGAACACACCTATTGAAGCCCAGATTATCAGGAATGTGAATGGCGAACCTGAGTACGCGGTGATCCCCTACCATGTTTATCAAGAGCTCGCGGGAGGGAAGGACTATGCCGACAACATCCCTCATGAAGTCGTCTCGCGCATGATCGACGGAGCGACCGCCGCACAGGCCTGGCGCGAGCATCTCGGCCTGACCCAAGCCGAACTGGCGCGCCGCGCCGGGATATCCCAATCGGCTTACTCACAACTAGAGACATCCACCAAGCTCCGCCCATCCTCACGTCGCAAGATCGCCGAAGCCCTCGGAATCAGCCCTGAGCAGGTCGTGACGAATGGGGTCTGACCCTCGGGTGTGGCATCGCACCCATAGACGATGACTCCTTCGGTCGCGATGACCGATTCGAAGCTATTACGACGATTCGAGCGCTCGACGAAGACTGCCTCGTCATAGACGACGAGGTCCACCGGGTGGGGCATGTGCTT
>JAJXVS010000256.1 GCA_021782015.1 bacterium
CGGCGGCCAGCGCCAGAGGATAGGCATCGCCCGGGCCCTCGCGCTCAATCCGCGTTTCATCGTCTGCGACGAGCCCGTTTCGGCCCTCGACGTCTCGATCCAGTCGCAGATCCTCAACCTCCTTGTCGAGCTGCGCGAAAAAAAAGATCTTACCTATTTCTTCATTTCCCACGATCTGGGCGTCGTTCGGCAAGTGTCGGACGAGGTGTGCGTTATGTTCCTCGGCAAGATAGCCGAATCCGGAAAGACGAGCGAAGTCTACGAAAAACCCCTCCATCCCTATACGAGGTTTCTCGTGGCCGCCGCCCCCCGGCCCGACCCGCGGCGACGCTTCGCCGAGCGGCCCATCCTCCAGGGCGACGTGCCGAGCCCGGTCGACCCGCCCTCGGGCTGCCGATTCCGGACGCGCTGTCCCCTCGCAGAGGCGATCTGCGCTGCGGAGCTGCCCCTTCTCAAGGACGCAGGCGGCGGGCACAGGGTCGCCTGTCACCTCGTCGGTTGAGGCCCAGCGTGGGAATTCGACCCGTGGGGGCAGGCTGCGACGGCTGCGTGAACAACCGCGAAGGCCCCCTTTCCTGCGGCCCGGGTGCCTACAATCTCCGCTGCCGGCTCAACCCCGACATCTCGGCCCATGTGCCCTTCTCCGGCATGGTCGACAGCGAAACGGCCCTCGCCCGTGACCTGGCCAACTGTCCCGGCCCCGACCAGTTAAGGCGCTTTTCGTTCATAGCAACCAATGCGTACGAACATTTTGTGACCAGCCTCGGCCTCGATCTCGCCCTCGAGAGTTCCTTCAGGAACGAGGCCGTAAACGCAGCCGTCGGTGGCAGCCCGGATTCCGGGCACCTCCTGGGCGAGGCAGTCGACATGGTGATCCGGGACGATGCGACGGCGGCGGCCCTGACGGCAGCCCTGAATGCGGCTCTGAATGCCGGGGGCGAAAGCCTGAGCCTGCGGGCTGCCGATTACCGACTCGTCGACGCATTCCTGCGCATCATGGCCGATCTTCCCAATGATGGCCTTTTCCACCAGATAATCCTCGAAACCGACCCCCTCGAAGGCAGCTGGATCCATTACCATTGCAAGAACGACGGAGAGAGGGCGAGGCCGAAACCGGAAAATCGCGGCGAGGTCTTCGTCCTTTCCAAGACGAGTGGGCTGAAGCGGAGGGTCGCGCTTTCCCCCGGAGGTCTTGAAGTCGGCCTGCCTCCCCGCAGAGACTGACCCCGGTCGCGCGACCGCACTGGCGCCCCGGCAATTTCTCGATTACACTTACGGCTTCGCGGAATCACCAAAAGTCGCCGATGGCCCATCGCCATCGCATACCCGGCAGGTGCCGGTTCAAAGGTAGTCCGGAGGGGACCATGTTCCGCAATATCAAGCTCGGCGCGAAGCTCATGATTCGCTTTCTCGCGATCACCATCATCGTGGTGGGCGTCAGCGTCTACGGCATCGTGACGCTCATGCAGGTCAGGACGGATTTCAGCTACGTCAAGACCGTGGTCGTGCCTTCGATGGTGAACCTGTCCCAGGCCCAGGAGCAGTTCCTTCGGATGCAGACCATTCTCCAGCAATCGCTCACGACCGATCCGTCCAAGCTCGGCCAGATGGCAATAGAGTTCGAAAATCATCATCTCGATCTCGGGCGACTGGTGGACAAGTTCCGCAAGCTTGCCGACAACCAGGCCGAAAAAAAGCTTCTTTCCGATTATGATCGCCAACTCCCGCCCTTCATACAAAACTCGCATTCGATCATTTCGTTGGCCGCCTCCGGACAGCAGAAGGCCGCGATAGCCATGAACGACGCGGGCACATCGCAACTCGTCAGCGATCTCGGGCAGACCTTCAAATCCCTGATCGACGCGAACATGGCGAGCTTCGATGCCCAATCGACCCATTCCTTCCGAATCGCCGACACGGCCCTTCGCATCTCCCTCGTGATCATGATTGGGGCCATCATCTTCTCCATCGTCAGCGGGCTTTTGACGACGCGCTCCATCGTGCGTCCCCTCGCCGCCCTCGGACGGACGGCGACGGCCGTGGCCGAGGGCAACCTGGCGGAGGCCACCGAGGCGTCCCTGCTTTCGCGCGGCGACGAAATCGGGGGGCTTTCGAAAACGATCGAGGCGATGCGGGTCCAGCTCGGCGAGCATATCAGGCGCATCGAAGCCGGATCCCGCGACCTTTCGGGCGTTGGTGTCGAGCTCGCCGACGCGACGGAAAAAACCGTCGAGAGCGTCGGCGGTATCGGGAAGGCGATGGAAGCGGCCCGCGACCGGGTCATCTATCAGAGTTCCAGCGTCACGGAAACCTCTGCGACGATCGACGCCATCATCGGCAACATCGGCCACCTCAACGGCCAGATCGAAAGCCAGGCCGCCAGCGTCACCCAGTCCTCGGCCTCCATCGAGGAGATGGTGGCCAATATACAATCAGTTACGAAGACCATCGAGCAGATGGCCGGCTACTTCGCCAAGCTCCAGGAAGCCTCGGAGGACGGCCGTGCCAAACTCGGCGCCATGGTCGAAACGACAAAGAGCGTGGCCGAGCAATCCGAAAAGCTCTACGAGGCGAACGGAGCAATCAGCGCCATCGCGAGCCAGACCAACCTCCTCGCCATGAATGCCGCGATCGAAGCCGCCCACGCCGGCGATTCGGGCCTCGGCTTCGCCGTCGTCGCCGATGAAATCCGCAGCCTGGCCGTCAACTCGGCCAGGCGATCCAAGGAGATCGCCGGAGACATCAAGTCGATCAAGGGCCTCATCGATTCGGTGTCGAAATCGTCGGACGCAGCCGACAGCGCCTTCTCCATCGTGATGGAACACCTTGAGACCGTAAGCCGCTTCGAGCGCGAGATACGTCAGGCCATGGACGAGCAGAACGAGGGCTCGAAGCAGATACTTGAAGCCATCGGCGAGATCAACGCAGCCACGGTCAACGTCCGCAACGGCGCCGCGGAAATAATGGAAGGATCGAAGAGCATCGGCGGGGAGATGCGCAATCTGGCGGGCGCCTCCGAGGAACTCCGCAACGGCATGGGGGACATCGAAACCGCGGTCGCCGCGATCGACGAGGCGGGCACCCGCGTCAAGAGCATCGGCCTGCGCAACGACGAGACGGTGCGCAGCCTCGCGGCCATCGTGTCGCGCTTCAAGCTGTCATGATCTGACGGCCCGCGCGCCGCCTTCTATCCGGCGGCGCGCGCGGGCCCAGATTCCGCAACGCGCGGGACGAAAAAACTTCTTATAGATATTCGATCCTGAAATTGACGGGAATGGCCATCTTGAAAAGCGCCGAAACGCCGCAATAGCGTTCCTGTGACAGGTTGACGGCCTTCTCGACCTTGTCCTTCTCCAGCCCGTCGGAGGCTTTGAAACGATACACGAGGGTCATCGTCTTGTAATACATGGGATGATCCTCGGTGGATTCGGCCTCCACCTTCATGTCGAACCAGGTCAGGTTCTGGCGCATCTTCTTGAGAAGAGAAACGACGTCCATGCCCGTGCAACCCGCCAGCGATGCGAGCAGGAGCTGCTTGGGCCGGGCGCCCGTGTCGTGGCCGCCTGATTCCGGGGTGGCATCCATCCTGACCGTATGGCCCGAGACGACCGCGTCGAAGGCCATGTCTCCAGCCCAGGTGGTGATGACTTCGTGTGTGCTCATTGTGACTCCTGGGAATAAGATAGCAAAGGAGAGCCCGCGCGGACAGGGGCACTTGGCCCCGTCCCGCCTCAGGCCGGCTCCAGCTCCACGGTGAAGTGCCGGAGAATGGGCGCCTCGCGCGTTATGCGATAGCCGCGCTTGATGTCGGCGCGACGATCCCACACGTTGCCCACGGTGGCCGCGACGTATTCCATGTGGAGGTCGGTGTAGACGCGGCGGGGAACGGCGAGTCGCACGAGTTCCAGGGCGGGGAAGCGATCCTTGCGGGTGACCGGATCGCGATCGGCGAGGATCGCGCCGATCTCGACGCCGCGCACGCCTCCCTCGCGATAGATCTCCACGGCGAGAGTCTGGGCCACGTATTCCTCGCGCCGGACGTGGGGGAGAAAGCGACCGGCGTCGATGAAGATGGCGTGGCCACCGAAGGGCTTCTGCACGGGTATGCCGCGCTCGACCATGGCCGCGCCGAGCCTGGCCACCTGGCCCACCCGCGCCTCGAGGTATTCGTAGTCGGTCGATTCGCGGAGTCCGACGGAGAGGGCGCCCAGATCGCGGCCGGCCATGCCTCCGTAGGTGTTGAAGCCCTCGAACATGATGTTGAAGGAGGTCGCCTTTTCCATCATCGCCCTGTCGCGGAAGGCGACGAAGCCGCCGATGTTGACAATACCATCCTTCTTGCTCGACATGGTGGCCCCGTCGGCGTAGGAGAACATCTCGCGCACGATCTCGCGGATGCCCCTGGACTCGTAGCCGCTCTCGCGCTGCCGGATGAACCAGGCGTTCTCGGCGAAGCGGGCCGCGTCGATGAAGAGGGGCACGCCATGCTTGCGGCAGAGCTCGGACACCCCGCGGATGTTGGCCATGCTGACAGGCTGGCCGCCAGAGCTATTGCAGGTAATTGTGAGAATAAAGACGGGAATGGATTCCCTCGGTGTCTTTTCGAGGAAGTCGGCGAGCCGGACGAGATCGACATTGCCCTTGAAGGGATGGGGATTCTCCGTGTCGAAGGCCTCGGCGATGGTGAGATCGAGGGCCTCGGCGTGACGGAACTCGATGTGCCCCTTCGTCGTGTCGAAATGCGAATTGCCCGGCACGATCTTCCCCCTGCCCTCCTCCCCGACGCCGATCAGGGCCGAAAAGAGGACATTTTCCGCGGCCCGCCCCTGGTGGGCCGGGAGGAAGTAGGGGAAGCCCAGGATTTCCTCGATCGACTCCTTGAGCTTGTAGTAGGAGGTGGCGCCGGCATAACTCTCGTCGCCGAGCATGATTTCCGCCCACTGCTGGGCCGACATGGCGCCCGTGCCCGAGTCCGTGAGGAGGTCGACATAGACCTCCTCGCTCTTGATATTGAAAAGGTTGTAGTGCGCCGCCCGAATCCAGGCTTCGCGATCCTCGGCTCTGGAACGGTGGATGATCTCGATGCTCTTGATGCGCCAGGGTTCGGCATAGGGCAGGTTCATGAAGGCCTCCAATTCTGGGCCATTGTATTGCGATGCCACAGTTTCGTCAAAAGAAATTGAATTATCTCTTTGAATAAAAACAACTTTTCTTATTGTTGAATTGTTTAGTCAACATTTCGATTTCGATCAGACTTTGCCGCCGGCCCGCCCCTGTGTCACAAATCGGCAAAGAAGGATAGACTGCTCGCGGCCGGGGCCCTCGTCGCGCCTTTCCGGGGAGCCCCAGCCGCCACGGCAAAAAGCCCATGCTGCCCCGTCCTTCGATGCTACAATGGGCGGGTGAAGGAAGGAAGAAAGGGTGGCACGACGACACAATTATGACGAAGAGGGAGCGGAGAGCCGGAGGCCCGCGCGCCAAAGACCCGACATCGAGCGCGAAGATTCCAAAGAGAGGAATGCATCCCTTCTCATCCGCCTCCTCGCCCTCCTCGCCGCCCTCCTCGTCCTCGCCATCGCAGCCGGCACCGTCTGGGGTTTCGCGACGGGAAGCCGAGCCCGCGCCATCGCGAGGGCCGATTCAGGCCCGATCCAGGGC
>JAJXVS010000257.1 GCA_021782015.1 bacterium
TGACTCACCCGGGGGCCGGAAACAGGAGCGGCACTCTCGCGAACGCGATTCTCGGCCACCTGGCAGCCTCCGCGCATGCCGGCCAGCCCGGCTCCGGGCTGCCGGTCGCCCACGCCCGCCCGAACGCCGCTCCCCTTCGCGGCGGGATAGTCCATCGACTCGACAAGGACACGAGCGGCGTCATCATCGTTGCGAAGGACGCCACGACCCAGGCCTTCCTCGCGGCCCAATTCAAGGATCGTACTACTAGAAAGGAATATGTGGCGATAACCGCGGGGATTCCCGCCGCCCGCGACCGGGGCGACGCCGTCGATTCAAGCGGGCGCACGGGCTGGCACCGCGTCGAAAGTCGCCTGGGCCGCGACAGGCGCGACCGCAAGCGCTTTGCCGAAGTGGAGTCGGGCGGCAGACTCGCCGTCACCGATTGGAGAGTCGTCGCGACCTACGGCAACTTCGCCTTGGTCCACCTCCGCCCGCGCACCGGTCGAACCCACCAGCTTCGCGTCCATCTGACCGCCCTCGGCTCCCCCATCGTGGGCGATCCGATCTACGGCGGCAGGAAGTCATCCGTGCCCGAGGCATCGAGCGGGGGTCCCGACGGGCGTCGCCATGCCGACCGGCGCGTCGAGCCGGGCCTCATGCTGCATGCCTGGAAACTGGCCATCAGACTGCCGGGCTCGCAAGAACCTTCACAATTTATAGCTTCGATTCCAAGGCGCTTCACCTCCCTTCTCAGGAGGCTTGAAGCGCGCTACGGCAGGAAACTATCCGAGCGATCCTGAGACCGCTCGCGGCCGGGCCCGCTCACCTGAATCGGCCCGCGGCCGCCCGCCCACATTCGGCCGACCGCATCGGCCCGCGCTCGCGACCGCCTGCGCCTGCATCGGCCCGCGCTCGCGACCGCCTGCGCCACCGCGCGCGCCCGCTACACCCCGAGGAGCTTCTTCACCGAGGCGAGCAAATCTTCCTTCTGGAATGGCTTCCCGAGAAAGGCGTTCGCGCCCAACTCCATCGCCTGATCGCGCATCGAGGTCTCGTCCTGTGTCGTAAGTACTATGACGGGAATCTTCGCGACGGCCGGCTTGAATTTGCGCGCGGTCAGGAATTCGAGGCCGTTCATCTCGGGCATGTTGATGTCGAGCACGATGCAATCGAAACTCGTTCCCTCGAGCTTGGCAAGAGCGTCCTTTCCATGTTCCGCCTCGGTCACCTCGTGGCCGGCTCCCTTGAGCGCGAGCGAAACGATCTTGCGCATGGTCGACGAATCGTCGACCGCGAGAAATTTCATGATTTCACCTCCATGATTGCCGCCTTTTCGCCCTTGGTCCTGGACCGGTCGAGCAGGACCTTTCGGATCCTTTCCCTGCGCGCGAGGTCGGCCGCGCCGCTGTCGACAAGGCCCAACGTCGAGAGCGAGTTTTCCACATCGAGGCCTGCCTCGTCGAGTGTCTTGAGCGCCCCTTCGATCATTTGGCGCGTTATGTCCTGGAACTGAAGCGATTCGAGAACCCCATCGAGGTCCTTATCGATTATTTCGACGAGGGCCGAGACATCGCGCGCGAAATGATCAGCCGTCCCCGATGCCGCAATGAGCGACTCGACCGCTTCCTCGGCCGCCTTCATTCCGCCTTGAACATCCTTCGCCACGCGTTCCGTCTCCTCGGCCAGGCGCGCCACGACCGAATCGTTGTAGTCCCTGAATCTCACCAGGAGCTCCGAAACCTTGTGCGAAAAATCCACCGTCTGGTCGTTGAGCCTGCGGAGTTCGCCGACGATGACCCGAAAGCCGCGCCCCTTTTCGCCTATCCTCGCGGCCTCGACCGCCATATTGAAGGCGATGAGCCTCGATCGCTCGGTGATTTCCTCGATACCCTTGAGGAGATCCATTCCCGACTCGAGTTCATTGCCCATCGTGCGGAGATCTTTCGCGCCCTTCCTGTTGTGGTCGGTCATGATCGCGATGGACTCCCTCTGCGACTTGATGACGCCGCGGGTGCGTTCGGCCTGCACCGCCACGGGGGCATGGCCCGCGCCCTGGCCTTCGGAGAGGGCCGCCTTGAAATCACGAGCCGATTTGGCGGCTTTCGACGTGTTGCCCCGCATATTCTCGAAGCGCTCGATGAGGGCGAAGGCGGCTTCTTCGGTCATAGTGGGAACGCCGGCTGCAATCGCTCGGGCAAATCGGATTCGAAGCCTCGCGTCGGAGAGACCTGGCAACTCGACACGGAGCGGCTCGCCAGATCGTGGTTCTTCGAGAGCGGGGAGGGGACTTTCCGCAGCTGCCAAGGGCAGGGCCGCGAGTGGTAGGGCCACGACAGGAGCTTCCTCTGGATGCGGCGTTCGCGCGAGAGTCGAACCAATGCCGGCGCTCAGCGCCGAGACGCATGCGGCGCCCATGGCCACCATCGCAGGTAGACTCCATCCAAGCAGCGTCGTGACCATGGCGGCAATCGCGAAGATGGCCGCGCCAAAGGCCAGGAAACGGAACAATCGCATCCCATCACTTTAAAGGATGAAAGATGGCTAGGCAATCGAAGGCTCGCGATTTGCGAAGCGAGGGGCCGCCGCGGCGCAGGAATTTAAAACGCCGCGTGGCGGCCACACGCGGCGTTGATCGGGAAACGGGGGATTAGGCCGCTTCCGGCTCAGAAGTTTCGGGCATGTGCGGGCCATCGCCAGAGGCGCGCCCGAAACTTCCACATGCCACGCTGCCGCGACCGGCCCGAAGGTCAGGTCAGCGGCAGGTTCACTTTAGTAGTCCCTGCGGGGCGGGCGGAAGCCGTCGCGGCGGGGCTTGTCCTCAGCTTCGTTCACACGGAGCTGACGGCCCATGAACTCGAAGCCGTTGAGGGCATCGATGGCGGCGCGGGCTTCTTCCTCGGTCTCCATCTCGACGAAACCGAAACCCTTGGCCTTGCCGGTGTAACGGTCGACGATGATGTTCACCGACTGCACGTTGCCGTACTGGGTGAAGAGGTCCCTGAGATTGTTCTCGGCCGTGGAGTAGTTCATGTTGCCGACGTAAACCTTCTTGGACATGTGCGAAAACCCTCGATCGTGGTACCGGCGCAGTGTGCCGGAACCGAATCGTCCGCCTAGGGCGGACGTCACGCGCGTGCCGGGACGATCCCTCCACACGCATGGAGCGGCTTTCTCGGGAGTGGTTCAGAGATCTCGGTGGTGTTCATGGGACAGAAAACGGGTGAGGCGAGAGAGAGGATGGCTCTTTCTTTACCTGCGAAGCAAGGACCGCGAAGCGCCTCGCACCCGGCCGCCGGGTTTGACGAACGCTTCGTCAGGGCGTGAACGCTGTAGCGGACCCTGTTTTCGACCATAAAATCAGAGAAGGCGAACATTTCCCTCCGAAAGTGCGCGGAGTTCCCTCCGGAATTCCATCACCGAATCTAGTGTGACTTTATTCGTGCCGTCAAGTCTTATTCCTCATGAAACAATGAATTCGCCCCCAAACTTGACAAATGAGGCCGCATCCGTATAATCCGAACGGACAACTAAACCAGAGCAGGGGGAAAGCCATGAATTGGGTTGCCTACGTGGGCCTTCCGCTTGCCGGTCTGATCCTTGGATGGTCGATTCGCTGGCTATATGCCAGATACCAGCTCGCCGCCGCCGAACAACAGGCGGTTCGTGTGCGTCAGGACGCGGTCAAAGAGGCCGAAGCGCAGAAGAAAGAGATACTGGTAGAGGCGAAAGATCAACTCATTCGGGAACGGAACCAGCAGGAACGGGAAAATCGGGAACGTCGCGCCGAACTACAACGTTACGAGCGCAGGGTAGAGCAAAAGGAAGAAGGGCTCGACAAAAAGATCGAGTCACTTGAAAAGGAAGGGGAACAGCTCAAAAAGCGGCAGGAATCGATTGCGGCTCGCGAAGAGGATTTGTCGGGCCAGGAAGAAAAGTACCGAAAGGAACTCGAGCGGATTTCCGGGCTTTCGGCGGAGGACGCCAAGAAGCTCATCATCCAGGGACTCGAGAACGAGGCCAAGCGGGACGCCCAGGTCATCATCAACAAGATCGAACAGGAAGCCCAGGTGGTCGCGGAAAAGAAGTCCCGCGACATCATCGTAACGACGATTCAGCGCCTCGCCACGGATGTCACCGCGGAGGCGACCGTCACCTCGGTAAGCCTGCCTTCGGATGAGATGAAGGGTCGAATCATCGGCCGCGAGGGCCGCAATATCCGTACCCTCGAGACCCTTACTGGCGTCGATGTCATCATCGATGACACACCTGAGGCTGTCGTCATCTCCTGCTTCGACCCCGTACGGCGCGAAACCGCACGCGTGGCCCTCGAACGCCTCATCACGGACGGCCGCATCCATCCGGCGCGCATCGAAGAGGTGGTGCAGAAAGTCACCCGCGAAATCGCCCAAAAAATCTATGAAGAGGGCGAAAAGGTCGTCTTCGACCTTGGTCTCCACAACTTCCAGCCCGACCTCATCAAGGCCCTCGGCCGCCTGCATTTCCGCACCAGTTATGGGCAGAACGTCCTCATGCACTCGAAGGAAGTCGCCATCATCGCGGGCATGCTCGCAGCCGAACTCGGACTCAACCGCGAGATCACCAAGCGAGGCGCCCTCCTCCATGACCTCGGCAAGGGTGTCGAAAGCGATTCCGATCAGAACCATGCAGAGGTCGGCGTCGAGATGGCCAAGAAGTTCGGGGAGGATCCTCGCGTCATCAACGCGATCGGCTCCCATCACAACGACATCGAGCCGTCCTGCCCGGAAAGCGTCCTCGTCCAGATCGCCGATGCCATTTCCGCGGCACGACCGGGAGCCCGGCGCGAAACCCTTGACAACTATGTTAAACGCCTCGAAAACCTCGAGAACATCGCCGAAGCCTTCGGCGGCGTCGAAAAGGCCTTTGCCATCCAGGCCGGCCGCGAGCTCCGAATCCTCGTCAACACCGACCAGATCAGCGACGAGGGCGCCCGCGACCTCTGCAAGCAAATCGCCAAAAAGATCGAAACCGACCTAAAATACCCCGGCCGCATCAAAGTGACGATCATAAGAGAAACGAGGATTGTTGAGTACGCTCGCTAGGGAGAGATTTAGCGGCGAAGCCGCTTCGTGTTGAGCTTTAGGCGAGCGGACTTATGCTCGCTAAGGAGTGATTTAGTGGCGTAGCCACTTCAGTGTGAGCTTTAGCCGTGCATACTTGTGCTCGCTAGGGAGAGATTTAGCGGCGAAGCCGCTTCGTGTTGAGCTTTAGGCGAGCGGACTTATGCTCGCTAAGGAGTGATTTAGTGGCGTAGCCACTTCAGTGTGAGCTTTAGCCGTGCATACTTATGCACGCTGATAGCGGGACTTGGTGGCGTAGCCACTTTGTGGAAGGCTACTGGCGAGCGGACTTACGCTCGCTGATAGCGGGACTTGGTGGCGTAGCCACTTCGTTGCAGGCTTTAGGCGAGCGGACTTACGCAGGCCTATTGCGCGCGAAGCCGTTGAGGAGCGGGAAGCGACGATGCTGTTGCTAGCCTCTCCACGGCTTCGCGTTTGTTTTTCCGTTGGAGGATTGTT
>JAJXVS010000258.1 GCA_021782015.1 bacterium
GCGACGAGGGGCAGGCCGCGGCCGCGTAGCCTACCTGTGCCGAAATGGACCAGGCCTCATGGCGGCTTGGGGCGTCGAAGGAGGGTGAGGCAGGCCAGGCTGGCTTGGCCGAGGCTGGAAGGCGGGTCAGCTCGGCAGCCAGGGCCGCGGTCGCTCCATCGACGAGTCCAGGATCGGCCGACAGGCTGGCACGGAGTCCTTCCCGCACGAAAATGCCGGAACGGAGAGCCTCCAGCGAGGCAGCCAGGGCCCCGCCGTCCTTTTCGGCGCGGAGTCTTTTAATGAAGGAAACCTGACTCGTTCCCCTCCAGAGGTCTTCGATGGCGAGGGAATGGCCAAAGGAGGCGTTGGCCCGCGCGATCGCGAAGGAATTGCCCGCGGGCACGATGGCCGAAACGATGTCGTTGCCCAGCTCGGCCAGAAGGTCCTCCAGGCGCAGCTTGTCGCCCGAATCGGCGCCGGAAAGGAGGCGGAGGGCCAGTTCGAGGGCCCGCGGAAAGCGATCGGCCAGGGCCTTGAGCCTGATGATGACGAAGGCGCGCGAATCGCCTCGCCGGCCTTGGCCGAGGCCGCGGCCCGGTCCCCGGCCCGTGTCCGCGGCGAGGCTGCCCGCGTCGAGGCTGGCGCCGAAGTTGCCCGCGGCGAGGGCGAGTTCCTCGGCCACCTCGGCCCAGCCCATACCCGGCAGGCCGGCTCCCGCGATGAAGCGCGAAAGCATGGGCATCCAGGCCTGGGCGCCGAGGGGGAGGCTGTCGAGGGGAAAGGCAAGCTCGAGATAGACAATACCATTTGTGAAGACCGGTTTTATGGTGAGCGGCACCCCCGACGCCTCTCCCCGAAGGCGCTCGATGCGCTCCACCTCGCGCGGAAGGTCTTCGACGCGGAGCATGGGGAGGAGGGCGAGGCTTTCCGGCGAATCGGGCGCGTCCTGGATGGCTGCGAGATGGGCCTGCGCCTCGCGGACGGCGGCCCTCGCCGCCTCGTCGAAGGCGGCCTCGCGGGCCGCAAGGGCGGCCGTCTCCTCGGCCTTGCGCTTTTCGAAAAGCCCCTCTTCCGGGCGGACGGTCACCGTCGCCCTATGGGGGTTGTCGAGGAGCCATTTCCTTGCGAGACCTTCCAGCCAGCGCGGGTCGGCCTTCATGGCCTCCTCGGCCCTGGCGAGGACCCGGGTGAAAGAGAGGGTGGCTTCGGGTCCGGAGCCGTGGAGCCAGCCGCGAAGGGAGCGGAAAAGGAGCTTGAGCCCGAAGCTCGTGGAATCGCGGCGCACCTCGCGGTTGGAGAAGACGAAGGCGTGGATGGCCGCCTCCTTGGCCTTGGGCGGCAGCCCCTTTTCCACCACCTCGCGAATCGTGGCAAGTATGAGCTTCTCGACCTCCTCCTCCCGTCCCGCCTCGGTTCCCCTGAGGCCGGCCGAGAAGATCACCTGCCGAAAGACCGTATCGATGCCGCACTGGGGCGAGAGGTCCTCGCCGAGGCCGGAGCCACGGAGGGCGGCGGCCAGGGGCGAGCCGTCGTGGCCCAGGAGGGCTTCGGCCAGAAGTTCAAGCCCGAAGGCCTCGAGCTCGTCGGTGATCTCGGCGCCCAGCCAGTTGACGACGATCTGCGTCGTCGCCTCGGCGCCCTCCGCGAGGGGGTAGGGGACGTCGACCCGCCGGCTTTCTGTCATGGGCGCCTGCACGGGCACGGAGCTGTCCGGCACCCGCGTCTCGAAATCCTTGAGGAATTTTCCCTCCAGGAAGGCGAGTTCCTCGGCCAGCGGGATGTCGCCGTGGAAAAATATCTTGCAATTGGAAGGATGATAGCGCTCGGCGTGGAAGGCGCGGAAGGCCTCGTAGGTCAGCGTCGGGATGGCCGCGGGGTCGCCGCCCGAATCGAAGGAATAGGGATGGCCCGGCGAAAAAAGCGCCGTCGACGATGCCGTGCCGGCGAGGGAGTCGGCCGAGGAATAGTCGCCCCGCATCTCGTTGTAGACCACGCCCTTGACGATGAGTTTTCCATCGTCGTCGTATTCGAGGTGATGCGCCTCCTGCATGAAGGTTTCCTTCGAGAGGAGGGGGTGGAAGACCGCGTCGCCGTAGACGGAAAGGAGATTGAAGAAATCCTGCCTAACGGCGCTCGCCGCAGGGTAGACGGTCTTGTCGGGCCAGGTGAAGGCGTTGAGGAAGGTGGCGAGACTCCGTCGCGACATCACGAGGAAGGAATCCTTGACCGGATAGGCCGCCGAGCCGCAGAGCACCGAATGCTCGACGATATGGGCGACACCCGACGAATCCTTGGGCGGCGTCCGGAACACGAAGGCGAAGGAGTTCTCGACCTCGTCGGCCTCGAGCTTGTAGATTTCGCAGCCCGTCGCGCGGTGCCTGAGGAGAATGCCCCGGGCCCGGAATTCGGGGAGATCGGTTTCGGAAAGTGTCTCGAAGGAGGGATGGTAGTCGCGCATGCACGAGAAGATGGACGCGCTCCCCGCGATAGTCAAGTGCGGGCCTCCTTCACGAAGGGAGGCGTCCGGGCTATTCTCGGCCGATGAGCATCGTGACGAAGACGGGCGACGGCGGCCTCACGAGCCTCTGGTCGGGCGAAAGACTGCGCAAGGACGACCCGCGGGTCGAGGCCTACGGCACCATCGACGAGCTTTCATCGCAGCTCGGTCTCGCGCGGCACTCGGTGCGGCTCCCCGCCACCCTCGACGCCATCGACGCGATCCAGCGCGATTTGGTGAGGGTCGGCGGCGAACTGGCCTCCCGGGGCAAACCCTTTTTCGCCCCCCTGGCCGATTCCGACGTGGAGGCCATCACCGCGGCCACGAGGTCCCTCGAAGAAAGGATAGAATTGAAGGGTTTCGTCCTTCCCGGGATGACCCAGGGTTCGGCGGCCCTCGACGTGGCCCGCGCGGTGGCCCGTCGCGCCGAGCGACGCGTGCTCACCCTTTCCCGCGACGCCGAGGTTTCGTCCCCCCTCCGCGTCTGGCTCAATCGCCTCTCCGACTGGCTCTTCATGCTTGCCCGCTCCGAGGAGGCCGCCGAGGGGAAGCTCTCCTTCGCGCCGGTCCTGCGCTCCGGCCAGGCCGATGCCGCGGCGGAGTGAGGCCTATTCGACGAGCTCGTCCTCGCCTTCCAAGATCAGTTCCCCCGCGTCCCAGGCGTGCTTGAGATAGGCGAGGAGCTCCCGCGCCGCCTCGTCGGCATCCTCGCGCCGCACCGCGCCGAGGATCGTGTATTCCTCGAGAATGAGGTCGCGCCGATTCTTTGACACATTTGTGAGTATTTTTTCACGGAACTCGTCGCCACGGCCCTTGAGCACGAGGGCGAGATCGCGGTCCTGGAAGTCCCTGAGAGCCTTCTGAAGTTCACGCGAGGGCACTCGCGTCACGTCGTCGAGGGTGAATAGCCGCTCGCGGACGCTCCGGGAAATTTCGGGACTCTCCTCTTCGAGGGCGTCCAGGACCCTCGCCTCGAGACGCGGGTCGACATGGCGGAGAATGCCTGCGAGGGCGGCTTTTCCGTCGATCTCGTCGCTCGCGACCGTGCCGATCCGCCTGATCCTGTCCTTGAGGGTCTCCTCGATCCGACGCAGAATCTCGGGATTGATCTTTTCGAGCCTGGCGACGCGCTTGACCACATCGATGCGCCCGCTCTCCGGAAGGAGCTCGATGAGGCCCGAGGCCCGCTTCGGCTCGATGTAGGGCAGGATGAGTGCGAGGACCTGGGGCGATTCGTCCTTGAGGATGACCATCAGTTCCGAAGGCTCGAAGTCGTTGAGGAAGCGGAAGGGCCGGATCGTATCGGGCGCCGCCTTCCGCATGAGTTCCCGCGCCCGCTCGGGGCCGAAGGCCGTGACGAGGATCTTTTCCGCCGTCTCGGGTCCGCCCTCGATGCCCCGGCCCTTCGTCTTGACGAGCCAGCCGAATTCCGCGAGGACCTCGTTGGCCTCGATGGCGTCGATATTCTTAATTGATAATATTTCTCTCGAAACGCGCTCGATGTCCGCGGCGGGGAGCTCCGACAGCACCTTGGCCGCCTCGTCGGTGCCGAGGAGGAGGAGGAACTTCGCGGCCCTCGATATCCCCGTTTCGGCGCCCGACTTGAGGAGGCCCTCGGCCTTCGTCTCGGCCTCTGCCAGCCTGGCCGACCTCGCCTTCGCCGGCGCTTTTGCCGACGAAGGCGCCTTTGCCGACGAAGGCGCCTTTGCCGACGAAGGTGCCGGCGCCCTTGCCGGCGAAGGTGCCGGCGCCCTTGCCGGCGAAGGTGCGCCTTTCGGGGCGGGCCTGTTGTCTCCGATCCGCTCCGGCTGCGCCTTGCCACCCTTCTGTGGCGAGGAGCCATAGGCCTTGGAGACGCGATCCTTCATTCTCATGGGGCGAATCTTACAGAGTCGCGGACCGCCTTGTCCACTCGCGTTCGGAGCCGACGCGCCGCTGGAATTCGGCCTCCATCAGTTCCTTGAGCCGGAGCGGCTTCGAGAGACGCGGCGGCACCGGTAGGCCGTCTCCATCGGTCACCGAAAGGCCTCCGTTGCCGATCGAGGCGGCGAAACCGGCCTCCACCCTGCCGGAGTCGAGGGTCGAAGCGACAAGGGCGGCAGCTGCTGCGGCCTTCTCGATGGCCTGCGCGAAGAGTTCCCCGTGCGAACTGGCAAAGCGTCGCCCATCGGCGGCGGGGTGCTCCCAGACCCTCCTCCCCTTATTTCCGACATCCATGCCCTCGGGCGATCGCTCGGGATAGATGAGGGCCATCGAGCGCCAGCCCGAACGGTCGTCAAGCCAGGGCAAGAGGCTCGCGCTTCCCGAGGAAGTGATCGAGGGGTTGGTGACGCGTAGAAAATGCCGGGTGTCCGCAAGGGCATTCTGGATCCTCTGTTCTATGAGGAAATCGGCGCCGGTCGCCCCGGGAAAGGCAGCGCGAAGCCCTGAGGCGAGGAGACGGCCAATGCCTGCATCCGGGCCGTCGGGCAGCCGCCCTTCATCGAGGGGAAGGAGGGCCTCCAGATCGCAGGCCCCGACGGGGAGGCCCCGCAGCTCCTCGAGGATGTCGATATCGAGGAGTCTTTCGAGGAAGGGATGGCAGGAGCGGTAGCGGGCGGTTTCGGGCATGAGTGGTATCTGCCAGCCCGAAAAATAGACGATGAAGGGATGAATAATGCGGTCGACCGCTGCATGGGTTGCGAAACCGATGAGCCAGGCGGCCTCGGGACTGTCGAGGGCCACTTGGCCTTCGAGGTAATCGGTGCGGTCTGCGGCGCTGGCCCCTCGGCCTTCGATGAGGGCGGCGCACATCGCTTCCATCGCGAGGCCGTAATTCCGCCGATGCGCGAGGGCCCCGTAATGCAGGCCCGAGGGCCTGGTCCTCTGGTTGTGATAGAAAATATCCGGACCCTGGGCCCCCAGGCGAAACCAGGCGGCTGCTTCCGATGCCCGTGTTCCTTTTCGCCATCCGGGAGTTTCGGGCCCGACTCCCGATGCCGGGCTTCGCGACCCGCCGCCATGCGACCGGCCTCCACGCGCCTCGCCGCCCTCCTTCGC
>JAJXVS010000259.1 GCA_021782015.1 bacterium
AGACGCTGCCGCGCGTTCATGGGGTTTCGGCGATCGTCATGATCGCGGCCGATATCGGGGCCCTCATCATGACAGCCCTGCGATAGCAGATTTGGGAAGCGGCCGCGACACCGTGCCAGCGGGGGGAGTCGGCCGCGCAGCTGCGGGCGCGGCTGCGACACCGTGCCAGCGGGGGGGAGTCGGCCGCGCAGCTGCGGTGGCGGCCGTAGCACCAGCGAGCGGCCGCCTCGCGCCTTAGCCGCAGCCCCAGGCTTCGTCGCCGGGGGCCGGGTCGATGCCTGGGCGGGTGAGGGAAAAGTCGTATTTCACGGGGTCTTCGGGAGCATAGAGACGAAAGCAGGCGGTGGCCCGGAGGGCGTTGGCCAGGGTGGCGGCGCCGGTCGGGATGAATCCCAGGCGTTCGTGGCAGACGCGTGCCATGTGAACATCGAGGGGAATAACGAGGCGGGAAGGGGTAATGGATTTCCAACCGCCCGGATCGATTTCGTCGCGACGCACCATCCAGCGAAGATAGAGGAAGAGGCGCTTGCAGGCCGATCCGCGGGAGGGGGCCGGAATCAGTCCGGCGCGTATGGCTTTTCCGCGACGGCGGCCCAGTTCGTTCATGCGAAGGGAAAAGGCTTCGAGGGCCGGCTCGACGGTTTCGCCCCCTCGGTCGCCCTCCGCGAACAGGCCTTCGAGGCTGCCGAAAGCGGCGCGCGCTTTTTTAACAGCGAGCATGATGCCAATGAGGTCCGAGGGAAAGCAGTAGCGATACTGGAAATCCGAAAAGGCGCGGACGATCTCGGCTTCGGCCATCGCGGCAAGGGCGGCGGCGGGATGGGCGCCCAGGGGGGCGAGGGCGGTCGACACGGCTCCCATGATGAGGTCGACGCGGCCGAACGCAAGGGTGGCCGCGATAAATCCGGCCACTTCGCGATCGGCGACCGTCCTGTAGGGGCCCAGGAGGGCGAGGGGGTCCCTGTCGAGGCGACCTGCGCGGTTGCAGTCTCGATGGATGGCTTCGAGGAAAAGGCCAATCGCGGGGTCGCGGGGCGGCAGTGGAAGGGGGGCTCGCACCTTCGTCGTTCTCAGGGCGAGGTGGGTGCCGTTTCCGGCGCTGGCGCAGGCAGGGGCGGGGCTGCGGCGGGGGCGACCGCGGAAAGCTCCCGGACTCGTTGGATGATTTCCGGATCCCGAGGAGTCAGGGCGAGGGCTTGCTTGAGATAAAAGCCCGCCCGCTGCCAGTCCTGCCTGCGGTAATAAATGTCGTAGACGCCCAAGAGGGCCTCGACATTGTCCGAGTTTTCGACGAGGGCCGTCCTCAAGGCCGAAAGGGCGGCTTCTTCGGTCTTCGCGAGGACGCTTTGCAAATAATGAAGATTGGAGCGCCCCATGGTGGTCCCGGGGCTGAGGAGGAGGCGGGGCAAGAGGTCCGTCGCGGCCTTCGTGTTGCCCGAGCCGATCAGGGCACGGAGGTAGGCCTCGGCCGCCGCTTCCGACTTCGGGCTGGATTGGTACCAGAGCGTGGCCTGGTCGAGGGCCTTCGACCAGTCGCCCGATTTTCGCAATACGAGGGCGATCAGGGGTTGGCCGGAAAAACCGGGCGCCTTTCCGGCTCGATCGACATACTCCGAGGCGCCCGCCCAATCGTAGCGGCTGGCGGCTTCCTCGAGGAGGAGGCGGGCCGCGTCGTTGCCGGCATCCTTGCGGCTCGCGAGTCGCGCCGGAGACAGGCCCTTCGGCTCGGCGCTCCCCGCGGCGGTGATGTCATAGGCCTTGCGCGCGTCGCTCCGGGCCTCGGCTAGGTCCTTCGCCTTTTCGTCCGCGGTCTCGGGCTGCGCCGGAGGCGACATGAGGAGTCGGGCCGTCAATTCAAGGAATTCCGGGTCATCGGGATTCGTTTCAAGGCCCTTTCTTGCCCAGCGGAGGCCCTCATTTCGGTTGCGAAGTCCCTCCGCCACGAAGCCTCGGAGCAGGATGAGGGTCCGGTTGGAATCGTCGACGGTCGAATAGGCGTCGAGGAGGGGAATGGCCTGTTGGTATTGCTTGGCGCGGATGAGGAGGTGGGCGCGCAGCAACATGAGGTGGGCGTCCAGGGGGTCGTCGGCGAGGGCCCGGGCGATCAGGGGGCTGGCCGCGTCGAAGGATCCGGTGTCATAGAGGGCCTCGGCCCGCAGTTTCAGGAAGTCCTTGTCGGCGAGAATGTCGGGCGGAATGGCGGCCAGGAGGGAGAGGGCTTCGCCGGGGCGATTGAGGGCGAGGAGGTCGCGCGTGGCGCCGAGAACGGCCGGCCATGCGTCGGCCGCCAGCGAGACCGCCTTCACGTAATAGCCAAGGCTCTCCTCGGGGGCGGAGCGGCGCTCCGCGTCGAGGCCCCTGATGATCAGGGGGATGACCGAGGTAAGGCCGAGGGCATCGAAACGATCGATGGCCGCGAGGGCCAGGCGGGCCGTCTCCCGCGAATCGGATCGAAAGGCGGCATAGGCTGGAATGAGCTCGGCGAGGGGATCGCCCACGTCGGGGCCCTGCAAATCCGAAACCCTCCCCGACAGGGCCTCGGAGATCATGCGGGCCAGGGAGCCAGTGGGAATCGAGCCCTGATTGCGGAGGTCCTGGGGCACGAAAGAGGCCGATTGCACCGGATAGGCGACAATCGCCATTCGCGCTCCCACCCAGGCGAGGAGGCGCGCGTCGTTTTTTTCGAGGGATGAGGTCGCGATAAGGTCGAAGGCCTGCGAAAAGGATGAGGGAGAACCGAAGGCGAGGGCGGCCTCGATGGCCTTGCGGTCGGCCTGCGCCTTGGTCATCGCGGGCGGGGCCGTCTCCTGGATGGCGGTTCCCCCCGAAGCCACCGAATTCGTATTGCCGACTGAGGTAGAGTTACCGCCCGGGACGGTATTCTTGCCCTGGGCGGTATTCCCGCCTGAGGCGGTATTCCCGCCTGAGGCGGTATTCCCGCCTGAGGCGGTATTCCCGCCCGAGGCGGCTCCACCGGGTGCGGCGCCCGACGGGGCGGCAGAGGCGGTCCGGGTCTTCGGCGCCACGGCCGGAGTTCCGGCGCAACCCGCCACGATACCTAGTGTTCCTAGCGCGCAGCACAGGGAAGCGATAGCGACGAATCCCCTCGCAAGGGGGGACCTCATGATTCGTCAAGCCGCCTTTTTGCGTGCTCCTTTCTCGATCGGAGGCTCCAGGCGAGAAACATGGAAATTCCGCCGAAGATGAAAAGGAGTGGCCACCATATGGAAACGAAGACGGCGAGGGTAAGGGTCAAGACATGGAAGGAAAAGAGCGAAAAGAAGAGGCCGAGAAGCACGATGACGATCGAGGGTATGACGAAGGTTATTCGGGGGCCCCTATACCGACGCGTCCCATAGGCGAAAAGGCCGATGCCGATGCTCACCATGATGAGGGGCCAGGTCGTCTTTATTCCCAGGCCGAGGGCCGATCCCAAAAGGACGAAGCCCGAGAGGCCGAGACCCACGCCCGTGCCGAGGAAGACCGCGGAACGCCCGCGCACCACGCAGAGCCACAGCGAAACGCCCGCGACGGCGAGGACGAGAACCGGCAAACCCCAGCCCGGAAGATGAAGGGCCCCGGTCGTTTCCAGAAGCATCCCTATGCCGACGAGAAGCGCTATCGTGGCGCCCAGAAACAGCACGTCGTCCTTGAGGTCGCGTTGTGATGCCATCGCCGCTGAATAGTAGTCGAAGCCTTCGATCTTGCCAACACTTGGCGCGCCGTGCTAGCGTTCAATTCGAGCCCATGAATCTCCCCTTTTTCCGCCGCGGAGCGTTGATCCCGCTCCTTTCCCTTTTTTCCCTCCTGGTCGTCCTCGCTTCCTGCACCGATTCGCGTCACCTTTGGCTCGTCGGCAGTCCCGACGACAAGAAAGAGCTGCGCATTCTCATGGGCATGCTCGACTCGCGCTCCTCGACCTCCCTCGAACGCTTCGCTGCCCTCCGGGAAATTTCGTCCATCATGCTCCGGCAGAAGGAATATGGACGCCTGGCGACCTTCCTGACCGACATCGCTGACCGGCGGCCGAACGATCCCTACGATGCCTGGTACATCTTCAGCGCGGCCTGGTGCTACGACAGCGAGGGAGCCGAGCCCATCGCCTCCCTCTATTACGAGAGGGTCGTCAAGGATTACCCGGACCTCGAGGTCGACGGAAAATCCATCCACTACCAAAGCCTTCTCCGCCTGATCAGCACGGTCCGCTCGCCGGAACGACGGATCGCCTTCTTCACGACCCTCATCACGCGCTTCCAGGACCAGGTCGACATGGGGCGGATGCTCTTCCTCCTCGGCAAGGAATACGAAAAGGTCGGCGACTGGTCGAAGGCAATCGAAACCTACGCCCGCTTCCTGCCCCTCTATTCGTCGCAGATACCGGGCTACCCCGACGCCTTTTCCTACGCGCGGAATATCGTCGATTTCTACAACAGCCCCAAGGACTGGGCCTACGAAGACCTCAATGTACTCGTGGCGAAAATCGAGGACGCCCTCGACACGAGCAGCCCGGTCAAACTCATGAACCTTCGCGCCAAGGTCAATTTCTTCGCGATGTCCTGGCACCAGGACGAAGGCGACGCGAACTCCCAGGTCCTCTTCGATTTCGCCCCGCTGATGACCGGCGGCAGGGTCAGCCACGCCGACGCCCTCGATCCTTCGTCCAACACCCGCGAGGCCTACCTCAAGACCTGGGGCTGGTCCGATAGAATTGGTACCTGGTACCTCTATTTCCGCAAGATCAACTTCCCCGCCGACCCGGAAATCCACGGTCGTTGGGAGTGGGCGGGAATCTACTTCGGGGAGAAGATGCAGTGAGGGGCCGCGTGAAGGCCGCCGCATTCGCGGCATTTTTCCAGGCCTCCCTCCTCCTCGCAGCCTCGGGCACCTTCACGGCCACCGATCCCGACACGAACCCAGGAGGCTCCGGCGCCTCGCCTCCGGTGGCCACCCCGGTGTCGGCCCTTCTCCCCTCGCAGGCGACCGCAGGAGTCCTGCCGGACACAAGGTGGCGCCACGTGCGGCCGGCAGACGCGTCGCCAGCCGAGGCTTTCGCCTCGGCCGCGGAGACGGCAAGCGCGCCGGCTGTGAGTGCTGCGATGCCGAGCGGGCCGGTACCGAGTGCTGCGACGCAGGACGCGCCGGCAGGGGCCGCCGACACCGCGGCCCTCGTGCTCGCCTCCGCGCAGTTGCCTTCGTCTCTGGACTCGCTCGCAGGCCCCTCGGCACCCTCGGCCCCGCCTGCCGACGGTTCCACGACGCCGCCGGCCGCCAGCTCCACCACGCCGCCGGCCGCGCCCCTTTCCCCGCCGGCAGCCAGCTCCACGACGCCGCCGGCAGCCAGCTCCACGACGCCGCCGGCTTCGACCCTTCCGCCGCCCGGAACCCTGCCCGGCGATTACGACCTGACGATGCCCTGGGGCGAGCCGAGTTTCGAAGCCTATCGCGCGGGCTATCTCAGCGAAGGCGGCAAGAAAT
>JAJXVS010000260.1 GCA_021782015.1 bacterium
CGTCGGCCACTCCCTTGGCGAGGGCGGTCTGCTGATCGAGCGAGGGGAAGACCACGCTTGCGTAGGACGAGGAAGGAGGAAGCTTCGCCGCGAGGTCGGCGGGAACTACATCGCGCTTGGCCATGTCGTTGAAGCGGATCGGATGTCCATAGCCCTTGAGCCAAATGAGCTGGCCCTCGTCGGAGTACAGGAACTCCTCCCAGAGCCTGGCGGCGTTGGGATGGGGGGCGTAGGCGCTGATGCCCTGGATGTAGATGCCCGCGACGACGCCCTTGTCCGGAATGACGACGGCGATGTTCGGATTGCCCGCGAGCTTGTCCTTGTTCGCGAGGGCGTTGTAGTCCCACTCGATGGTGATCGGAGTTTCGCCCGATGCGAGGGTGCCGGTGACCGCGATGAGGGGCACGAGATTGCCGACCTTGTTCATCTTGGCGAAGTACTGGAGTCCGGGGCCCACGTTATCGAGGCTGCCGCCATTGGCGAGGGAAGCCGCGATGACCGTCATGTAGGCCTGGGCGGAAATGCGGGGGTCGCCGGAGAGGGCGAACTTGCCCTTGTATTCGGGCTTGAGAAGATCGGCCCAGGACTTCGGCACATTCTTGATGATATCGGTGTTGACCTCGAAGGCGAGGGCTCCGTAGTAGTCGCCGTACCAATATCCGTTGGCATCCTTGACGTCCTTGGGGATGCTGTCCCAAGTCTGGACCTTGTAGGGGGCGAGGAGGCCGGCGGCGACCGCTTCGGGCCCGAACTTGAGACCGACATCGATGACGTCGGGGGCCTGGGGTCCCTTGTTGTCCTTGTTGGCCTTGATGGCCTCGATCTCCTCGGCGGAGGAGCCGTCGGGATTGAGCTCGTTGACCTGAATGCCATATTTGTCCGAGAATTTCTGGATCATCTCGCCGTAATTGACCCAGTCGTGGGGCAGGGCGATGACCGTGAGCTGGCCCTCGGCCTTGGCCGCGGCAACCAAGGCGCTCATATCCTGCGTGCTTGAGGATTGAGCAAAGGCGACGCCGCCCAAAACGAGGGCGGTGGCGACGAGGATTGCGAATTTCTTCATGGTGCCTCCTTGAGACAAAGCAAGACGTCAAAACGATGTTCTCAAGGAGTGTAAATCCGATTCGACAAAAACTGAACAAGATTCCGTCAATTTTACGTCAAAGATTCGGCGAATGAACAGGAAGAGTCTCACCGAAGCGGATATCCGGACTTTGGATGTCTGTGAATAGCTAATACTGTCCTTCAACTACTCCCAAGCACAAACCGGGCGCGTTCCCGCCTGAGCATTTCATAAGGGTTCATACAAGTGATGCCAAGGCCGATGCAGGCATCGGGAATCTTCACTCGTTTCTTTGAATTGTCCGGCTTTTCGTGGCTGACGACGATACTGCCATGCGCGAGCGCATGAGCGATAAGGTAGTAATCCGCGACTTGCAGAAAGGTATTGACCGCCGCGGGTTCATATATCCGCTCCGGACTCGATGCCCAGGCACTGACCAGCCCCAGGGCCGGAATCATCGACGGGTCTGGGGCGAGAAAGAAGTTTCGCCCTCGCCTCGAGCCAATCCCAGAAAGCGGGGCAGAAGTCGAAGCCATAATGCAGGTTCTTCGCTTGTATGAAGATGTTTGAATCGAGGAGATAGCTCACCCGAGTACCCCAAGGCTCCGGCCTAGTTCTTGAAAAGTCGAATACTTCGAAAAGCCCAGCAGCTGGAAGGCGTCGCGATGGAGGGTCTGGCCCTCCATCGTGCTGATCACGAGGGCACGGGCGAAGCGCTTGCTTACGCGGGCAGCCTGAGTGAGATAGAAATTGCCGCCGCTCTTTTTCGGGAAGCCGTGGAGCCTCTCCTCCTCGATTTGATATTCATGCCAATACCGTTCCCTAGAGAGAATCCCGACCTCGAATAGGCGCCGGATAATGACTAGGGTGCTCACCTTATAGCGCCGGGCAAGGCGGCCGATCTCCGTTTCGAATTCCGCTTCTTCGCTATAGGCTCCGCGAAGATCGGAAGCGGGGACCAACAACTCCGCCGCTACTTTATTGCACCAAAGTTCGACCCTATCTTCGAGGGCGCGGGAAGGGGGAAGATCGGAGAGGGCGGATTGACCGAGCCAAATATGGGCTAGCTCATGAGCGAGGGTGAACATCTGCGCTGCCTTCGTATCTGCCCCGTTGATGAAGACGAGGGGCGCGTGGGGATCGGCCAGCGCAAAGCCCCGGAATTCTTCAGGGTTGAGGTGCCGCTTATTGTTGTTGAGCACCACACCAGAACACATCACGAGGATTCCGAGTTCGTCCGCTCGGTCGATGAAAGAGCGGAGCGCATCGGTCCACGTTGGGAAGCGCCTGCGCTCGTCCAAATCGAGACCAAGCGGGCTTCGCATAGAAGCCGCGACGGATAGGACGTCGCTCTCGAGGCTCTCCGACCCCACGAAGGGTAGACTGTCTTCGCGCTCGGCGATGGCGTGGTCCCTGTACCATTCCTGCCGCTGCTGACAGATATAGATTGTCTCGAGGAGGTTCGGGCTAGGCTTGCGGGGCCACCCCCCGCCCATGACCCGGAAGTCAGGGATGGGGATTGTCTCCACCAGGGGAGCGGGGAGGAAGAAGGACCCCAGCGGGGCATAGGTCGCTTTCGCGAAGAGCTCGAGCTGCTTGAGAGTTGGCTTACCCGAGCCTGCAAGCCAATCGGAGAGCTTTGGGAAGCGCAGGATGAGGGCGTCAGGCTCAAGGCCAGAGCGTTCTAGCGCCCAGGTGAGCATTGTAGGTCGCACATCAATGCGCATAGCGCTCAACCTCCCTCCTTGGCCCCAAGTATATCCCAGCATCCAGTCTCGCGTAGAGTCCACTTCCTTGAAGGTCTGGCCAATTTCATCTCCCCAAGTCGTGGGCGGTCATATCTCAACCTCACCAAGTCCTCGGAGATACGTCTCCGTCACTTGGATCGAGGCATGTCCGAGCAGCTTCGATAGCCTATAGATGTCCTTGTCCTTCCGGTACTCCGTAACCGCATAGAGGTGCCTGAAATCATGCGCCGAGTACGCGGCCTTTATCGTCTCAAACTCAGCGAGCTTCGTCTCCGAGGTCTCTGCGAAGGGACGACGGACATCAAGCGAGGCATCGCAGATAACAGCGAAGGCCACAGATGGAAGCACCAACTTCGGCGGTCTTCTGGGCTGGGGTTGGGATGAATCGAACCGAGTACTCAGTCTCCCGAGAAGGCACGAGCGATCGTGGCCAAGGGAAGAAAGAGCGTCAAGGGATACTCGGCAAATGCCACGAAGCCGTACTTCAAGTAAAAGCCCTTCGCCTTTTCATCAATCGCGTCCACAATCACCGCATAGAGCCCGATCTCGGTTGACACCGATAGCGCTTTTTCTAGGGATTGGCGGAGGAGCCACGCGCCCACGCCCGCCTTCTGGAATCGAGTATCGACGGCGAGCTGTGCAATTCGGAAGGCGGGAACGGGGTAGCGGGGAAGCTTCGAGTGGAGCACCTCGGGCAGCCTGCGAGCCTCGATCTGGGCGCTTGCCAGCGTGACGTAGCCGACTACGCATTCCTCCGCATCCACGGCCACGAAGGTCTTTCCGATCGACAGGCGATCGTTCTTGAGGGCGTAATGACGAAGGTAGTCGTTCAGCTCAGCGCAGCCGCAATCGAAGAGGGCTTTCTGGTGGGCTTTGGAGATCGGAAGGAGATCAAGCTTCACGACTTCCGTCTCCGCCCCTCGGCGAAGAGCTTCCGTAGGGCGGCGTTCGGCTCGGGCGGAGAGTCAAGGGCAGCGAAGAATGCGTCTCGGTCGGCGTCCCGCAGAGTAACCGTCTCGATCGCGCGGAGCTCGGACTTCGCCTTCTCCAGGGCAGAATCCAGGAGGTATGCGGACACGGAGGTATGACGAAGCAGAGCCGCACGCTCGATCACGGCTTTCACCTCTGGTTCGGTCCTTACATCGATCCGCTCGCTTCGCATGGTCGCCGTCTTCGGCATATCGTCCCCCTACGTGGGGAGTATACTGCAATGTACGGTAACCGTACACACGCACTTACAGCCTCTCTTGTCTTTTTCTCTTCCAAACCTCGAAGGAGTGCTCTAGTAAAAGCTCGCCTCGAATCCTCGGCTTGCGATCACGACTTCGCAGGCATCCTTAATGGTTTTTCCGCCTTCGCCGTGAGGATTCCCTTTGCGCGGGCCTTTCCCGCGAAGGTGGGAATCCCTTCGGTCGGGTCTTTCGGAATAAGCCCATTTCGAGCGGCCCAGCCGAGGGGAGTCGAAAGGGCCGTCGCGGCCTTGTTGACCGTGGCCGGAGCAAGCCCAGTCCCGGCGAGGGCAATCAGGGCCTTTTGAATATCGTTCCGCGATGAGTAGCGCCTCGTTTCAATCGCCCGTGCCTGTCGACCCTGCCGTGTCGTACTTTTGAAGCTCGGGATTGAAAAGAAAATCGACGCCTCTTGCCCTTCCTTTGGAACTTTTCTCACAGAAAAGCTCACAATGGATTTTGAGGACAAGGCGCCGATTTTTCCGGTGGCCTTAATTTGCTACCCTATAAAGACTTGAATCTGAGCCGCCCCGGTTACGATCCGGGTACCCACGCCTTAAAAGGGCGTTGCTCTACCGACTGAGCTAGCGGCCCGTATGTCTCCTCAGTGAGGAGACAGGACAAGGGAGAGTACCTAAAGGTGAATGGGCCTGTCAATCGAGGCCGCGGGACTGAGAGGACTGGCGCGGGTCTTGAATCCGGCTGTGACGCGGCGCAGGCGGCCCCGGCGGCACTCGGCATCAGCGGCACTTGGCGCCCCCCAGAGGCGCGGCCGATCAATAGCTGAATTCGAGTCCCGTCATCAGGTTGAAAGCGGGGCGCGAGCCGGGTTCCAGGCCGAGTTCGCTGCCCCACACGGCCAAGTTGAGCTTCATCACCGCGAGGTCGAGGCTGGCGCCGGCGTTCGGATAGCCTTCGGCCAATCCGAGGCGCAGGGAGACGATGTCCAGGAATCGCGTTTCCACGCCGAGGCCGAGGTTGAGAATGGGATTCGGCGAGAAGGGCTTCCAGAGGTCGAGGATGTGCCCGTAATCCGCCGCGACGGTCAGCGAATCGACGAGATCCCACAGGCCGCCGGGCAGCATCGACCAGGCGAAGCCGACATCGAGGTTGCGGGGAATGGAGGCGGGAACGCTTCCCTTCGAGGCCGCCTGGGGGTTGGTGACGAAACCCTGGACGCTCGTATAGGAGTTGACGAGAACGGGGCTGTAGAGGTCGCGGCAGGCGATGCCCGCGGATAGCCCGGTCGATTTCCAGATCCAGCGCAGGCCGAGATCGATGCCGATGCCGGTCTGGAGCTGAAAGGGCTGATCCATGACCTTGTTGAAGATCGTGGCGAGCGAGAGGGCGTCGGTCGTGGAGGTGATGCCGCCCCTGGCGAATCCCTTGGCGAGGAGGCCCGCCTCCACGCGATGGGATTTCCCCAGGTC
>JAJXVS010000261.1 GCA_021782015.1 bacterium
TGCGGCCCAGCCTCTTCGCCTTCTTCGACGCCAAGGGCTACGTGATGATGGCCCTCATGATCTCGCTCGGCATCTTCCTGCGCCACACGAGCTTCGTCGCGCCGGAAATCCTTTATAACTTCTATGTCTTTATGGGAACGCCCCTCCTCGTCTCGGCGCTGCGCTTTTACTACGCCTTCATCCGCTATCCGAAGCTCCTCGCGGCCGACGGCCCGGGGGCTGCGACCGACGAGGGGCTCGGCGAGGCCGACTGAGGAGGAGGGCTGCGAGAAATGGCGGCCTCAGGCATCGGGCCCCGTTCCCCGGGGCTAGAGCCAGCGATCGAACCAGTCGAAGGCTTCCTCCTGCATCGCCAGGTCGAAGCGGTGTGGTCCCTTATGCCAAGCCATCCTGAAGCGATCGGCCGAGCCGGCTTTTCGCCAGGAGGCCTCAAGGATTTCCCCGGCTTTCTCGACCAGTCCGCGAGTGAAAAGGGGATCCTCCGTCGTGGCCTGGACGAGGGTCGGAAGGGGGGAGCGCATGGCGAGAATGTCAGGTAGGTCCATGCGCGCGGAGAGGCCGGGGATGTAGAGCATCCAGGTGTGGGTGTGGGACGAATTGAGGGCGAAGTCGGCCCAGGTCGTCATGAATCCGGTGGTCACCGAGCAGCGAACGCGGGGGTCGGAGCCGGCGAGATAATTCGTCCTGAGACCGCCGCCCGAAAAGCCGCCGCAACCGATGCGCTCGGGATCGACGTCCGGTCGCGAGGCCAGGTAATCGAGGGCCGCCCTGTCCTCGGAGAGGGCGACGCCGGGCCAGCTAAGGCCTGCGCAGAACAGGGACTTGGCCACTATGGATTCGTGCTGGCTCGCGAAGGCGTTGTACCTGTCTATCGAGTCGGAAGGCTCCTCCCCGAAAACATCATATGTGGTACATTTACCACCGATCGCCGCGCTTTCGGGCGTGAGTTCCCGGAGTTCGTCGGGGTCTTGCATCATCCGCTCGACCACGAAGCCAGGGAGCTCCGAGGCGAGGATTTTCCGGCTTTCAAAAGGAAAAACATCGGGCACGAGGACGGCGTAGCCCCGCCTGGCGAGTTCGTTCGCCCAGGCCCGGCCCCCATAATAGAGTTCCCTGTACTGCCTGACATGCGGGTGGACGGTCTCATCCGCGTCGGCGATCTTCCGCTTGCCGAAATATTTGTTGGCCCCATGATCATGGAGGGCGAGGACGGCGGGGAGGCGTTCCGTGGCGTGTGCCGGCTTGAGGAAGATGGCTCGCGTCGGGGGCCCGTAGGGAAGCCGCCATGCCAGTTCCTCGACGGTCAGGTCGGAGCCTCCATCGAGGTCGCCGATGGTCCGTCTCGCGGTGATCTCCGCCCGCGGCGTCCCGAGATCCTGCGACAGGACGAAGGCCGAAAAAAGCCTCCTCGCCTCGACACTCCAGGCGGCGACGTCGTTCCAGTGATCGTCGAGAAATGAAAAATCGCGCCGCCGCGCCGACTCAAGGTCTTCGATCCAGGTGCCATATGATCCTAACATCGAAGAATCCATCCACAGGCCTCCTTGGGCAAGCTGTGATTGTACACCATGACGGCGATCGCGGAACTGACACTATTCGGCGATCGGGGATCGTGGAGTGATGATCGGCGCCCACCAAAGGGCTGTCGATCCAAAATCATCATGGCGCCGGCATGAAATTTCGCGTATGTTGATCGCATGAAGATCATTCCCTTTTCCAAGGTGGGGCGAAAAGACCGCGCCGTTGAGGATCCAGCCTGGATCGTGGCCATGCTGCGCCGGGCGCCGATGGGCGTTCTCGCAACCTCGCGGGACGGACAGCCCTCCATCAACACGCGACACTTCGCCTTCGACGAGGAGCGCTCAGCGATCTATATCCACGGGGCGAAGAGGGGCCGCACGCTCGACGACATCGCGGCCAACGATCGGGTCTGTTTCTCGGTCAGCGAAATCGGAAGGCAGTTGCCGGCGTCGAAGGCCTTCGACTTCGGCAGCGAGTACGCGAGCGTCGTCCTCTACGGACGTGCAGCCCTGGTCGCCGATGCAGATGAGGCCCGCCACGCCCTCGAGCTAATCCTCGCCAAGTATTTTCCGCATCTGACCTATGGGCAGGACTATGTCCCTATCGCCGACAAGGAGCTTGCGGCGACGGCCGTCTTTCGCATCGGCATCGAGGAGTGGAGCGGCAAGAAGAAGGAAGCCCCCGAGGATTATCCGGGAGCCTTCCCCTTCGGACAGCCGCCGCGCTGAAGCAGCGGGTCAGGCCGGCCCGAGCCCGCTCGACCCCTATTTCACGAGGGCGAAGGCGGCCTCACCGGCGGCGACGGTCGCGTCGATATCGGCCTCGCTGTGGGCGAGCGACATGAACCCGGCCTCGAACTGGGAGGGCGCGAGGTAGACGCCGCGCTCGAGCATGGCCGTGAAAAAAGCGCCGAATTTCTTCGTGTCGCAGGCCTTCGCGCTCGTCCAGTTCCTCACGGGCTTGTCGGTGAAGAAGGTCGTGAACATCGATCCCACCCGATTCCATTGAACGGTCACGCCCGTTTTCTTTGCGGCCGCCGCAAGACCCTTTTCGAGTCTGACACAATTGGCTTCGAGTTTGTCCCATACGCCAGGTTTCTTGAGTTCATTCAAGGTGTAGATGCCCGCCGTCATCGCCAGAGGATTGCCCGAGAGGGTGCCCGCCTGGTACATGGGTCCGGATGGCGCGACCATCTTCATGATGTCGGCGCGGCCGCCGTAGGCGCCCACCGGGAGGCCGCCGCCGATCACCTTGCCGAGGGTCGTGAGGTCGGGCTTGACGCCGAAGAGGGTCTGGGCGCCGCCGAGATGGACGCGAAAACCCGTCATCACCTCGTCGAATATCAGTAGTGTACCTTCTTTATCGCACAAGGCTCGGAGGCCCTGGAGGTAACCTGGTTCGGGCGGCACGACGCCCATGTTGCCCACAACTGGTTCAATTATGAGGGCAGCGATCTGGCCGCGGTTGGCCCTGAAGAGGGCCTCGGTAGCCGCCAGATCGTTGTAGGGCGCCGTGAGGGTGTCGGCCGCCGTGGTCTTCGTGACGCCGGGGCTGTCGGGGAGGCCAAGGGTGGCGACGCCTGAGCCCGCCTGCACGAGGAGGAGGTCTGCGTGGCCGTGGTAGCAGCCCTCGAACTTGATTATCTTGTCGCGCCCGGTGAAGGCCCGGGCGAGCCTGAGGGCCGACATGGTGGCCTCGGTGCCCGAGTTGACGAAACGCAGCATTTCGATATTCGGCATTATGGAGACAACGAGGCGGGCGAGCTCGACCTCCAGGGGCGATGGGGCGCCGTAGCTCGTGCCGCGAAGGGCCGCCTCGCCGATGGCCTTGACAACACCCGGATGGGCGTGCCCAAGGACGAGGGGACCCCAGGAAAGTACGTAGTCCACGAATCGGTTGCCGTCGACATCGAACATCCAGGCCTTCTCGGCCCGGTCGATGAAGAGGGGCTGGCCTCCCACGGCGCGGAAGGCCCGCACGGGCGAACTCACGCCGCCGGGCATGAGGGTCTGGGCCTCGGCGAAATATTTCTTCGATTTCTCGATATTCATGGCGGACCTCCTTTGGTTCCTATTAATTAGCAAGATACGAGGCAACCGACTTCGCTGCGCCTTCGCCCGAGGCGATGCAGTCAGGCAGTCCGATGCCGCGGTAGGCGTTGCCGGCGAGGGCCAGACCGGGCCATGCCGAGGTCCGCCCCTCGATGGTCGAGAGGCGCCCCAGATGGCCCTTGGTGTACTGGGGCATGGCCAGGGGCCAGCGGAACAGCCTGTAAAGCAGGGGCTCGGCGGTGATTCCGAGAACGTCGCGCTGCTCCTCCTTGACCATGCGGAGGAGTTCCTCGTCGGAAAGCTGGATGCCTGCGTCGTTGCCGGCGCGGCCGATGAAGGAACGGATGAGGACGTAGCCGGCAGGGGCGCGATGGGGAAATTTCGTCGAAGTCCAGGTGGTGGCCAGGACGGCCCTCCCCTCGCGTTTGGGAATGACGTAACCGTAGGCGTTCAGGGGCTTCGGCAGGTCGCTCTCGCGATAGGCTACCGTGAGGGTCGCCGTCGAGGCGTGGGGAATGGCGGCGAGGGCGTCGGCCATGGCCGAATCGATGCCACGGACGAGGGGAGCGGCCCCGTGCGAAGGCGTGGCGAGCACCAGGGCGTCGCAGCGGAGGGCCTCGCCTCCCTCGATCTCGACCACCCATTCGGCTCCGAGGCGCTCGACGCGCCGGGCCTTCGTGCCCAGGAGAAGCTCCTTCGCCTCGAAGGTCTTCGCCAGAGCCTCCACGATCTCGGCCAAGCCGGTTTCGGGAGTGACGAAGGCGGGCCACTGCTTTCGCGCGGGCAGGGGCGCGCCGGCAGCCATCGCGGGATTGGTTGACGCGCGGGCGGCCTTCTCGGCCTCTGCAGCCTTGCGGGCCGCCTCGCGGTTCTTCTTCTTGGTGGCGAACATACCCGCCACGAGGCTGCCATGCTCCAATTCAGATTGTCGCAATTGGGGAAAGGTTGCGCCTAGGCTGAGCTCCTCCCCGTCGCCGGCGTAGATGCCGCTCATGAGGGGTTCGATGAGTCGCTCGTAGAGTTCCCCCCCGAGCCTGCGCCGCACGAACTCCGCGAGGGTCTCGTCCTCTCCGTCGCGCTTGGCCGGGACGAAGAGGTCGAGCCCCATCCTGAGCTTGCCGAGTGGGGAGATGAGGCCGGTGGTGGCCATGGGGCCAAACTTGGAGGGGATGAGTCCGGTGAGGCCTTCGGGCATTTCGTACAACCTGCCCTTGCGCATCACGAAGCTGCCTCGCACCTCTTTGTTCGTGCCGTGCAACCTGTCCTCGATGCCTAGTTCGCGGCAGAGGCCGATGCCGGCAGTCTTGTACGACACGAAGGTGTCCGGCCCGCCCTCGACGACGAAGCCGTCCACCCTGTCGGTGAGGATCTTGCCGCCGAGGCGCCTCTCGGTTTCGACGAGGGTCAGCTCGACGCCCGGAACGAGTTTCTTGACGCGATAGGCCGCGGCCAGTCCCGCTATGCCTCCGCCGATGACGACGACGCGTTTCGCGCCCATGATTCCTCCATGGGGTTCCCGCGCCGCTGGGCGCGTCCCCCTTCGAGTCTGGGCCCGGCCGTCAGCCGGCGGGCCGCGAGTTTGAGCCCTCAGAGTTCGGGGGCCTTCAATTTCCTGATAATGCTTTCGAAAGGAGGCTTTCGCTTGCCCTCTGGGTTCGCCGGGTACCAGCCGAGTTCAACGCGAATGGCCTGGTTGCGAAGCTCCGTCGCACCCCAGACCAGCGAGGCGCCGAAGGCTCCCACGATGGCCGAAATGAAGGGCCAGGGGAGGAAAAGGGAGAGGCCCACGAGAACAAGGCCGGAGAGGATAACCCAGGGCCACCAGGTCCAGCCCAGGGCCCGCTCGAGCCGCACAACCCAGAAGAACCCGAAACCCACGAGACCCA
>JAJXVS010000262.1 GCA_021782015.1 bacterium
GGGTGGAAGAAGTCTTCGTCGTCAAGGGCGGCGTCGATTACCATACCGGCCACATCGTTTTTCCCGGCGACGTGGTCGTCGAAGGCAAGGTGGGCGACGGCTTCAAGGTCTGGTCCGGAGCCTCCATCCTCTGCAAGTTCACCCTCGACGCCTTCGACGTCAACGCCAAAAAAGATCTTGTCTGCCTCCAGGGCATTCTCGGCCACGGGAGCGGCCATGTTCGGGCCGGCGGTCAACTCAACGCCAAATTCATCGAGAATTGCCGCGTGGCGGTTCGCGGGGACATTCATGTGCAGACGGCGATCATGGCGAGCCGTGTCTATTCGCTCGGCGTCATCGATCTCGGCGAGAAGGGGGCCATCGTGGGCGGGGAGACCTGGGCCGTCCACGGCATCAAGGCCGCCCGCCTCGGCAACCAGGCCAAGCAGCGGACGGTACTCCATGTGGGCGTCGATTTCACCGTCCAGCAGCGGCTCGACCAGGCCAACGAACGGCTCAGGACTCTTGCGCTTCGGGCCCAGCAGATCGACGTCTATGCGGCGAACCATCCGGGGGTAGATGCAGCTCGCCTCCATGCCGAGGCGGCCAAGGCCGTCGAGGAGACGCGCAATCTCATCATCTCGCTGCTTCCGACCCTCGACGGCGACGAAAACGCCTTCGTCGAGGTGACGGGCGACATCTGGCCCGGCACGATGATCGAGATCTGCCGCGGCGAAATCGCCGTGACCAAGCCGCTCAGGAATTGCCGCTTCAGCCTCGACAAGGCCGCCGGAAAGATAGTGGTCGAGGGGCTGGCCGCAAAGCGCCCCCAGGCCGCCGGTCCCGCCGGCTGAGCAGACACCGGCCCCGCACGAATTGCAGTCGCCGGCCCCGCGCCCCGCTGGCCCCGCTTCGCCGGCGAGTGCCGCGGACTAGTGCTTTTTCCGGAACATCCGGTAGTTCAGCATTGGGAAGACATTGTTGTGCTTTTCGAGGCGGGTCAGCCATTCGGTGGCGACGGTGTTGGCCGACAACATGTCGTAGATCTTGCCGAAGTTGCCGACCGCCTCCTCGATTCGCGACCGGGCGAAGGAGCTGGAGCGTCCCGTGCGCATGAGGAGGGGCCAATCCGAGCCCATGGCCAGGAGGACCTCTCGCGCCGCCTGGTTAAGGATGCGCTCGCGAAGGCCAGATTCGTCGGGAAATCGTTCCGCCAGTTCGGTCATGCGTTCGCAGGCCTTGAAGACGTGCCGGTAGATCCAGTCGTTCGAACCGTCAAGCCAGACCTCCCCGTAGCCCTTGTCGCCCCAAGAGGAGAACTCGGGCGTCGAAACCTGGCTCTCTGGATAGAGATGGTGATATTCCCCCAGCGTCACGAAGGTAAGTTCGCGTTCCTTGGCGTTGCGGAAAAGGGCCTCCAGCCAGAGCGGACCCTCGAACCACCAATGTCCGAAAAGTTCGGCATCGTAGGGGCACACCATCAAGGGCGGTCTGTCGAGCGACTGGGCGGCGGCCCCGGCCTTTTCCTGCCTTCCATCGAGGAAGGCCTTCGCGTGGGCCTGGGCCCGGGCCACGGCAAGGCCGCGGTCGTAGGGGCGCTTGTCGGCCGTGTGCCCCGTGACCGCCCAATATTTGAAGCCGGTGAACACCGAACTCTGCCCGCCAGGGACATAGGGCGAGATTTCCCGAGAGGGCAGATCGTAGCCGATGTCCCGATAGAAATCGCGATAGACCGGGTCGGCCGGATACCCCGTCCGGTCGGCCCAGACCGCCTCGGTGGCCGCCGCGTCGCGCACGAAGACGGAAAAGCCGTTGGGGCACTGGACCGGCTCGAAGGACCCATGGAGAGGCAGGGGATTCCCGAGGAGGGCTCCCCGGGTGGTGACGACCGAATAATGGAGATTGTACGCTTTAAGAAGATCTTCGAGCCCCGGATACCAGCCAAGGTGGGGCAACCAGATGCCCGCCGGCTGCTTGCCGAAGCGGGTCCGGTGGCTGACCAGGGCCGTCTCGATCTGCGCCGCGAGGGCCTCCGGCACGAGCCGGAAATTCGGGAGGAATGCGTGGGTCGCCGCGGTGGTGAGGAGCTCGAGCCGGCCGCGCTTGTAGTGGTAGTCGACCGCGCCGAGGACATCCCGCGAATAGACATCCACATAATCATGACGATTTTGCCGATAGAGCTCGAGGTACATCGAGGCGAGGGGACCGAAGGTCGGATCGTTCGCCGTGCGGGCCACCTCGCGTTCGCCCAGCGCTATCTGCGTGTCCACATAGGCTATGTAGCGCGACCCGAGAAGGCTGTCGCCGAGCATTGAGCAGAGGGTCGGGGAGATGCTCAGCGTGGCCTTGAAGGGCACCCCGTCGCTCTCCAGGGTCCGGAAGACCCTGAGCAGCGGAAGGTAGGTTTCGGAAAGGGCCTCGAAGAGCCAGCGTTCCTCCAGGAAGGCCGGCTGGGCCGGGTCGCGGACGAAGGGCAGATGGGCGTTCAGGACGAGGGCGACGTATCCCTTGGATTTCATGCTGCGGTGATCCTCATGCGCCCGGTCTCGCGCCGGTTTCGCCGCCCTCTCCCGTCCCCGAAGCCTCGAGGCCGTGAAGGATGCGGCTCGGATTTTCGTCCTCGCCCCTCTCGATCGCGAGTTCCGCGAGGCCCGAGAGTTCGAGGAGGCGGCGATCCTCGGCCGAAAGGATGACGTCGCCGATGTATTGCCGGGGAACGACGAACTCGAGTGAACGCGCGAGGGCCCTCACCTTGCCATCGTGACGGAAGGCCAGATCGATGCGATAGCGCGCCTCGGCCCGGGGGAGATTGATGTACCAGTTGGAATCATCCACGCCGACGGGTATGTCGAAATACGGGGACCGGCCGCCTTCGCGGAGGTCGATCTCGGTGACGCGAAGGAAGAGGCGCGAATCCTCGTTCGCGGCCTCGATCGCGGCCCGGTCGGTCTCCGAGATGTCCCACAGCGCGAAAGCCCAGGAAGGATCGCGGACGAGGGATTTGATGGCCGTCTCGTTGTAGCGGGACTCCAGTTTCGTCTGTTGTTCCGGCGCCCTCGAAGCCCCGTCGTCGCCGCACCAATATTTGGCATCCTCGACGTAGAGGGGCGCCTCCGTGGCCCGGTCCCGCTCGAGCCGTTCCTCGGCCAGGGCCTCCACGATCTCCTCGACAACAAAGACCCGGTCGAGATCGTGAGGAAGGCCCAGACCCATGCGATCGGCTAACGCGCGAAGATCCTGGTCCGATAGCGATTCGAAGTTCTCCGATGTCACGTCTGCATTCTCCGGAGGCGCTTCACCACTTGTCAAGCCGTACCCGCGGCCCAGGAATCAAGAAGCCGGCCCTTCGGGTGGACTGTCGGGGGATTTGCGCTGCTTTTTCCGCCGGCGCCTCGCCGCTCCCGAGGTTCTGGAGAGATTTCCCTCCTCGCCCGCTGGGGGCGATGCGCCCTTCCCCTCATGGTTGTCCTGGGCGGGCCCTTCTCGAAAAAGAGGCCGCTGGGACGAGGGCTGGCGCGAGGAGTGTGGCGGGGAGGCCGCATTAGCCGCACCTGCACTGGCCGAGGCCGCATTGGCCGCGCCCGGACTTGGCGCGTCACCTGGACTTGAAGCGGAGCCAGCCTTTCGTGGCCCCCGGCGCCTTTTGCGTGCCCTGGGAGCCGCATTTGCCGGGGATTGCTCCTCGGCCCCCTGCCCTCTCGGTGAGTCGCCTGAGTCAAGGTCGGAATCCGCCGTCTCTGCACCATCCCGGCCGGAATCGCGAGGGGCGTCGCGCGCGGCTTCGCGCACCAGGTTTCCATGGCCGGGCGATCGACCGCCCCTCCCGCGTTCGGCAGGGCCCCTGCCCCTATCCGGCCCCGATCGCTTGGGCTTTTCGAGGGGGGACAGCCCCCGCTTCTTGAACAAGACGAGGACGGCGGCCTCGAGTTCGACCCGCGGCAGATTGAGGGGCGCCAGGAAGCTCCGAGCCTGCTGCAAGGCATCCTGAAAGGCCTCGGGTCGATCCTCGATCACACCCGTGAGACTCTCGAGCCAGGGACGGAGAAAATGCGAAATCAAGAGTGAAAGCCTGCGTTCGCGGCCGGCCGCGGCGGCATCGAGGGCGTCGAGCTCCACCAGCGAGGCCTTGAGCGCGGCGTGGTTACGCGGATCCTTCGCGATGAATTCCGAACACACGGGCACGATGTGGCGGAGGAGGCCGAAATCTTCGAGTCGGGCGAGAATTTCCGCGCTCTTTCCGGAAGCGAGAATCTTGAGGAATTCCTCCGTAAGGCGAGAACTGCTCGCTTCGGCAAGGAGCTCGGCATCGCGCTTGATAGCCCAACGCGTGCGCAGGGGCACGCCGAAACCCGTCGTCGCCGAGTATTTCAGGCAGCGGATCATTCGAACGGGGTCCTCGACGAAGATGGTCTTGAGCGGAATCACCGGCACAATCTTCTTCGCCTTTACATGCTTGAACCCATCGACATAATCGACAAGCTGCTGCTGGATCGGGTCGTAATACAAGGCGTTGCAGGTAAAATCCCTGCGGAGCGCATCCTCGTCGATGGAACCGTATTCGTTGCCGATGGTTCCATTCGCGATGGACCTGAAGGTCGACACCTCGAAAATCTTCGGACCGGCGTACACATGGACGAGCCGGAAACGACGTCCGATCACCCGCGCATTTCGAAAAACCCGCTTTATGCGCGCGGGCTCGGCATCGGTGACGATGTCGAAATCCTTGGGGGTCCTGCCGAGCAGCAAGTCTCGAACCGCGCCGCCTACTATATAGGCTTCGTGACCGTTTTCGCGCAGGCGCTCCACGATGCGGCGGGCATCATGGTCCACCTTGGTGGAATCGATGGCATGCTCTTCTGCGGTATAGACAAGGGCGCGGGCGACCACCTTGCCCTCGCCGGTTTTTCGATAGCGGATCAGCAATGAAGACCTCGGATTCAGACAATTTTGCGGACAAACCGCCCCGGCCACGATTGGGCGCAGGAACAACGAAAGGTTGACCGGCTTCGGAAAGCATGGCCGGCTTGCGGAACCGATGTGTCGGCCGGAGAAAATCGACCGTGCATGCGCAGTATGTACGTGGAAATTGAAGGTGGTCAAGCGCGCGAGTCGACAAGGGGCAAAGTCCACCCGGATCGAGTCCCGATCCATACTTGACTCAAGTTTTTGCCCCTCGAGGCCGATAAGAGATATACGGGTGTTGTCTGCGGTCGCGAAGGCCGCATCATCACCCGAAAGGAGGCGAAGGGGAGAGTCGACGCATCGACCGCAGTCGATCGAAGGCCACGGTCGAGTAAGGCAAGGCTTTTCGCCGATCGCAGGGGCAATCGGCATTTCGTCCGCGCATCGACATCGATCGATCGTCGCGGATGGAGACGGAACGGGGCAAGGATGCACCGAAACCGTCGGTTCGGGATCTGGAAAGATTCCGGATTTTCTACGATCATCCAAGGAGGATGAACATGGTCAT
>JAJXVS010000263.1 GCA_021782015.1 bacterium
CCGGGGCCAATTATGTCGTTGGGGCTGGCTGCGAGGTTTCGCCTCTCACGCCTCCGGAGAACCTTCGGGCCATGATGAGCTATGCTCGCGAACATGACAATGGAGCCTATGTTGCAGTCCCCGGCCCAGGCTGAGGGCGACTTCAAGGCCCTCAACCCCGTCCCCGCAAGCCCGAGGTACCTGCCGGGAACCTCGATCGAGGTCCTGCGGGAACCGAAGGTCGGGGGCCTTAAGCGACCGGTGCTTTTCGATTTCGACGGCACGCTGAGTCTTATCCGCGAAGGCTGGATGGGAGTCATGGTACCTATGATGGTCGAGGCCCTCACGCCTCTCGCGCGACAAGGGGAGGACCCCTCCGCCCTGGAGGGCCTCGTCAGGGAATTCGTGGCTGAACTCACGGGCAAGCAGACCATCTATCAGATGGAGCGACTGGTCGTGGAGGTCGAGGCCCGCGGTGGAGAGGCCAGGCCTGCGAGCGAGTACAAGGCCCTCTATCTCGAGCGCCTTTCGGCGCGCATCTCGGATCGTCTTGAAGGTCTCGCTTCGGGCGCCTTCCCTCCGGCGCAGTTCCTCGTGCCCGGCGCCAACGAGATTCTTCGAATGCTTAGGGATCGGGGCGCCGAAATCCGGATCGCCTCGGGAACCGACGAGGAAGATGTGATCGCGGAAGCCCGTCTCCTGGGCATCGCCCACTTCGCGACGGGAGGAATTTTCGGCGCCCGCGCCGATCTCGTCTCTGCCTCGAAGGAGGCTGTCATCGCAAGGATGTTGCGTGAATCCGGCCTTGGGGGCGAGTCCCTTCTCTGCTTCGGCGACGGTTTCGTCGAGATAGCCGCCTGCAAGGCGGTCGGGGGCCTGGCAGTCGCCGTGGCCAGCGACGAGGCCGGTCGTTCGGGTCGCGTCGACCCCTGGAAGCGCGAACGTCTCATCGCCGCCGGCGCCGACCTCGTGATTCCCGATTTCCGCGAGGCCGAAGCCTTGCTCCACTGGCTCGCGAAGGAGGCGGGGGCCCGCGAGGGGCCGGGGGCGGGGGCCCGCGGGGGGCGGGGATGAGCGTCAATTCCGCCCTCGCGAGGCTGCGCGCCTTCGACTCGTCGCGGCTGGATTTCCTCTTCCAAAAGATGTCGTCGCTTAAGGTCGTCGTAATTGGCGATTATTTTCTCGACAAGTACCTGGACCTCGATCCGGCTCTCGACGAGATTTCGCTCGAGACCGGCAAGACAGCCCATCAGGTCGTCGGCATCAGCCATTTCCCCGGGGCGGCGGGCAATGTCGCCGCCAATGTCGCAGCCTTGGGAGTCAGGGATGTGAGGGCCGTCGGTTTTCGTGGCGAAGACGGCGAGGGCTGGGAACTCGAGGCAGATCTCCTGTCCATGGGTGTCGACGCCTCGGGACTCTTCGTGTGGTCGGGGCGACGGACTCCCACCTACCTGAAGCCCCGAGACCTGCGCCAAATCGGATTGGCCGGCGAAGGCGACCGCATCGATTTCAAAAATCGGGACAGGACGCCGCGAGCCCTCGAAGAACTCCTCATCGGACGGATCGAGGCGGGACTCGGCGAGCCCGATGTCCTCCTCGTGACCGATCAGGTGGACGACGAGTCCGCCGGTGTGGTGACTCCCTTCGTGAGAAATGCCATACTGGACCTCGCGAAACGACGAAGGGGTACTCTGGTTGCCATGGCGGATTCCCGCAAACGAATTCTCGATTTCGGAGGACTCATTCTCAAAATGAACAGCAGGGAATTCTCGGCGATCGACAGGATGGACTCACTGACAAGCCCCGACGAGGTCCTCGAGGCGGCAGAACTCGGCCGGGCGGTCGCCGTTCTGGAGGCGAGGGCCGGGAGCGCGGTCTTCGTCACGGCGGGAAGGCGCGGTGCCTGGATAGGGGGCGCCGAGCCATCACTCGTTCCGGGACTGGCGATAGAAGGGGCCATCGATTCGACCGGGGCCGGCGACTCCTTCGCCGCCGCCTCGGCCCTCGCCCTCGCCTCCGGAGCCTCCTTCGCCGAAGCCGCCCTGGTCGGCTGCCTCGCCTCGTCGGAGACCGTGCGCATTCTCGGCCGCACGGGCGTTCCGACCCGGGCGGGCATGCAGAGCGCCCTCGGCCAGTGGCGGGCCCAGCGACAATGATCCATCGTTTCGATCGTCGCGCGGTCAAGAGTCGTCCTCTTGCGGAACGCGACAGCCTCCTCGACATCGAGGGCATAGCCGTGAATCCGGCGACCTGGGAAATCGATCTTTCGGACGAGGCCCGCGACGACGTGGGCCGCGCCGCGGCTGAAATTCTGGCCTCGCGGGCCCGGGGTGCTCCCGTCATCCTCGCCTTCGGGGCCCACGCGATCAAGAACGGTCTCTCGAATATTCTCATAACACTGATGAAACGCGGCTTCGTGACGCATTTCGCGACCAACGGCGCGGGAGTGATCCACGATTGGGAATTCGCCTCCACCGGACGCTCGAGCGAGGATGTGCGGCGCAACCTCGCTGAGGGGCGCTTCGGCACATGGGAGGAAACGGGCGCCTTCATCAACCTCGCCCTCGCGCTGGGGGCCTGGAAGGGGCAGGGCTACGGCGAATCCGTCGGGGCCATGATCGTGGACGGGGGCCTGCGAATACCCGACGACGACACCCTGTGCGCGGGCGCCGCTCCGGCGTGGGCGAGCGATGCCTCCATCGCGGAACTCGAGGGCGCGGCGGCGGCGGCCGATCTCCGGGCCCTCCTGCGCGAGGCAGGCATAAAGCCTGGCTTTCTGGCCATCGATCATCCCCATGCGCGCTTCAGTCTTGCCGCGGCGGCGCGAAGGGCCGACCTTCCCTTCACCTGCCATCCGATGTTCGGGCACGACATAATCTATACCCATCCCCTCAACCGCGGTGCGGCGATTGGGAGGACGGCCGAACGCGACTTCCTGTCCTTCGTGGACTCCGTGTCCCATCTCGAAGGCGGGGTCTACCTTTCGCTGGGCTCGGCCGTCATGTCGCCGATGATCTTCGAAAAGGCCCTCTCGATGGCGCGCAACGCGGCGCTGGGCGCGGGCCGGCGCATCGAAGATTTCGACATCCATGTCGTGGACCTCGCCACGTCAGCCTGGGATTGGAAGGGAGGCGGCGAGCCTCCCCGTGATGACCCTGCCTACTACCTACGTTACTGCAAGACTTTCAGCCGGGCCGGGGCTCGCATGCGCTATGCCTCCGCCGACAACCGTTCCTGGCTCGCGGCCCTCCTCCTGGAACTGGAAAGAAGGGAGGCCAAGTCGGGCTCCGACGAGGGCGGCGGCACTTCAGGCGGCACCTCGGGCGGCAGCATTCAGGGCAGCGGCAATCCGGGCGGCGGCCCTCAAGGTGGGTCTGGCGGCCCGCCTCGCCGGGCCGGAGCGGGGAGGGCCTCCGATGCATGAGGAGCTCTTCATCGGCATTGATATAGGCGGGACGAAGACCGCCGTCGTCTCGGGATTGAAGGAAGGTGGGGCCCTTTCGAAAAGGGTCTTCCCCTCGGTCGACCAAGCCGGTCCGCGGTCGCCCGAATCGATGATCGGCGACATCCTTGAGGCTATCCTCTCCCTCGTCGAAGAGCCTGAGGCCCTCGGCCGCGATCTCGCCGCGATCGGCATATCCTGTGGAGGCCCCCTCGACGAGGCACAGGGTTTGATCGTCTCGCCGCCCAACCTTCCTTTGTGGAGAAATATACCAATTATTTCTATTCTGTCCGAAGCGACGGGAGTGCCGGCCTTCTTGGAGAACGACGCCAATGCCTGCGCCGTGGCCGAATGGCGCGAAGGCGCGGGACGGGGCTTCGCATCCATGGTCTTCCTGACCTTCGGCACGGGGCTCGGGGCGGGCATCATCATCGACGGAAAACTCTGGCGCGGCGCCTCCGGAATGGCGGGCGAGCTGGGCCATTGGAGACTCAGCGACGAGGGGCCCGTCGGCTACGGGAAGGAAGGCTCCTTCGAGGGCTGGTGCTCCGGAGGAGGCATGGCTCAGCGCATAGCCTCGCGGAGACTGGCTCTGGCCCAGGGCGGAGGGGTCGCCCCTGCTGCGGCGACCACCACGGCCGCCACCGCCCCCCTCGCTTCGGGGTCCGGCTCGGGCCTTGCCGGGGTCGAAGATGTCGGCGCCCTGGCCCTCCTGGCCCGCGAGGGTGACCCCGAGGCACTCGCCATCTTCCGGAAAACGGGCCTCATGCTGGGGCGTGGCTTGGCCCTGGTCGTCGATTTCCTCAACCCCGAAGCCATTATACTTGGTTCCATATTTGCCCGCACGAAAGACCTCCTCTGGCCTCCGGCTGCTGAGGCGCTGCGAAGCGAGGCCCTCGGCCGATCGCTAGGGGCCTGCGCAATCCTGGGCGCGGGTCTGGGCGAGGAAATCGGCGATCGCGCCGCCCTCTGGGCAGCGCGCTACGGCCACGAATTCAGCACGCGGAAATCGGAGGATATAGCATGATTTCGCACATCGGCTCGCTCACTCTCGCCCATCCGGAGTACGCAGGTCTCGGACCGGCTCTCGAATCGGCGACGGATCTCCTCGTCGCCTGCGCCCTGGCTGACGGCCTCATCCTCGCCTGCGGCAACGGAGGAAGCGCCGCCGACTCGGGGCACTTCGTCGGCGAATTGATGAAGGGCTTCATCCTGCCGCGGCCCCTCGACGCGATCGAAATCGCCGACTACGCAGCCGCTTGGCCGGAAGGAGGGTCGGCCCTCGCAAAACGGATGCAGCGAGCGGTAAGGGCCATCTCCCTGGTCGACCAAGGGGCCCTCGTGAGCGCCATCGGCAACGATCTCGGCTACGACCTCGTCTACGCACAACAGGTACAGGGGTATGGCAGGAAGGGCGATGTACTCGTCGCCTTCAGCACCTCCGGCAACTCGGCCAACGTGGTGGCCGCCGCGAGGGCTGCCAAGGCTCGCGGAATGGGAGTGATCGGATTTTCGGGGGGCTCTGGCGGACAAATCGCGAGCCTATGCGATGTCGCCATTCTCGTGCATGCTGAGGCCACGGCCGACATCCAGCTCGGCCACCTGGCAGCCTACCACGCGCTCTGCGCGGAGTTGGAAGAGAGACTTTTTGGGGCGGCGTCGAGGCCAACTGCGGCGCCCCGGGAATCGGCGCCCGCCGGGACTGCCCGGGAATCGTCGCCGGCTGTCAACGCCGGGAAGGGGAAACGATGAAACGCAGCGAGATAAATGCAATTATAAGGGATGGGGACGCATTCTTTTCCAAAATGGGATGGCGTCTTCCCGCCTGGGCTTCGTGGGGCGTCGAGGACTGGAAGGCCCATCTCGGCGAGGCCGCCGAGATATTCGGTACGCATATGGGATGGGATATCACCGATTTCGGCTCCGGCGACTTCCGAAGGCGCGGACTCTTCCTCTTCACGATGCGGAACGGCCTCCCCGGACGGGATGATAAGAATTATGCGGAAAAAATCATGATCG